>JBKPSZ010000136.1:0-10693 GCA_046735265.1 Acidobacteriota bacterium
GCCAGGGCCGTGGCGGCGGCGTCGCGCACGCCGAGCGTCGAGCGCTCTCGCGTCGGCCGGGCGACCGGAAGCGAGACGCTCTTCGGCACGAGCTCCAGGTGGCCGACGGCGAGACCGACGTCGCGCCTCCAGACGTCCGCGACCGGCGTCCCGCCGCCGTAGTCGGGAGCGTTCATGCCCTGGAAGTTGTCCTGCCGGAAGCCGACTCTGAGCGGAAGCACCCAGTCGGGGCGCTTCTCATAGGAGCCGCTCTGGTACGACCAGAAAGCGGGCTCCGGGGCGCCGGCGGCGGCCGCGATCGCGTAGTGATTCTGCGACCATGACTCGATCCGGATCGGCTTCGAGCCGCGATTCGAATAGACGGACTGCATTACCGCGACCTGCGGCCAGTCGTCGTAGAAGATGACTTCGAGCGTCTTCTCGAGGTCGGAAGAGCGCCCGACGAGACGGTGCCGCCGTCCCGTTCCGATCGCGTCCGAAACGGCCTCCTCGTTCTGATCGACGAGAGCGAAATCAGCCTGCTCGCCCCGGTCCGTCGTCACGGTCTCGGACGGGGCCGACGGTCCGAGCTCGATCCGATTCCCGTCGAGCACGGCGACCACACGGCTGTGCATCCGGGAATCGAGCTCGATCTCGATGCCACGGCCCCGGAGCGTGACCGCTCCGGCGGTCGCCGGGATGAGAAAGGCGCTGACACCGAGCAGCGCTCCGGCGACCCTGCTCGTCCGGAGAGCTCGAGTCGCCGCTCCGAAGCGCGCCTTCCCGCTCAGAAGTACAACCGGAATCCCCACTGGATTTCCCGCATCGGCGCGGCGAGTCCCGTAATCGTGCCGCCGGAGTCGCTGTCGATGAACGGATCCGGCTGGGCGAAGTTCGCGCGGTTGGCGACGTTGAAGACTTCGATCCGAAACTCGAGCGACAGGCTCTGAGTGAGACCAAATCGCTTCGCGAGATAGAGGTCCACGTCCAGGAAGTCGGGGCCCGTGATGCTGTTTCGCGGAGCGTTTCCGAACGTGTACGCGTCGGGGATCGTGTATGCGCCCGTGTTGAACCATCCATTCGGACCGGGATCCGTCACGGAGGGATCACCGACGAGATTCGGTCGAACCGAGCCGAAGGTCCCGGTGTTCGACGGGTCGGAGCCGATCAGGGGCGTGAAGGGGAACCCGGAGCCGTACGTGATGATGCCTCCGAACTGCCATCCACCGAAGATGGTATTCATGATCCCGCTCGTGCTCGTGTGGGCGCGGCCCTCGCCGAAGGGCAGGTCCCAGGTGAAGCTTCCCACGAGACGGTGGGCCTGATCGCCGTCCGAGCGCCCGTAGTCGGACGCCACATCGAGGCTGTTCTGGGGCCACGGCGAGGCGAGGCCGATCTCGCCCTGGTCGCTCTTGGCCTTTCCGTAGTTATACGAGACGAGGAACCAGAGTCCCGACCCGAGTCGCTTGCTCACCTTGAGCTGAAAGCCGTTGTAGGAGGCGCGGCCGGAGTTCTCGATCGAAGCGAAGTTGCCGTAGATGGGATAGGGACGGCGCTCCTGCACGTCGCCCGGCGCCGGGGTCGGCTGGTTCCGGTCGCGGAGGACTTGCAGGTGAAGTCCGCGCGTTCCGACATACGCCACCTCGACGGCCATGTTCCAGGGGAGAACGCGCTGCACGGCGATGTTCCACTGCTGGTAGTAGGGGCTCTTGAAGTTCTGGTCCACCGTGATCAGCCCCGGGAACTCGGCGTCGTCCGGATTGACCGACGGGAAGCCGTCATCGACGATGGCCGCCGGCGTCACGCCGTAATCGCTGAATCGGCTGACCGAGAAGAAGAAGGGAGGATTGAACCCGAGCTGGAACGCCGTGCGCGGTTCCTGGTTGTTGTAGTAGATGCCGTAGCCTCCGCGAATCACCCAGCAGTTGCTTTCGCCCGGCGTCCACGCGAACCCGAAGCGCGGAGCGAAATTGTTCTCCTGGACGTTGATGAGCCCGCGCGAGTTCCCGTTCTGGTCCGCGACGAGGATCTGTCCCGTCGCGAAGTCGAAGTTACTCTGGCGGTTGAACGCTTCCGTCGTGGGAGCGGTGTACTCGTAGCGCAGGCCCAGGTTCACCGTCAGGTTGTTCGTCACCCGGAAATCGTCCTGAACGAACCCGGCGTAGTACCACGTCGTGTTCTTGACGTCGGTGATGTTCTGGATGTCCGTCTGCGAGGCGAGCCCCAGGAGCGCGTCCGCCAGGGGATCGCCGTCGATCTGCTCTCCCGTCGAGAGGTCGGCCGTGAACTCGCCGCTGAACGTGAACTTGCCCCGGGGCTGCGGGATCTGGAACAGATTGAAGCGGGACCTCCGGATGGTCACGCCGGCCCGCAAACTGTGATTTCCGAGGAGGAACGTGAGCGCGTCGGAAAACTGGAGCTCCTGACTGAAGGTGTAGGTCGGGTTGAACTCCGGATCGCCGATGAAGTTGTAGGTGTCGGGCGCGAAAGCGGTCAGGCCGTTGACGCGCGAATCGAGGGTCACACCGGGAACCTGAAGGTCGGCCGGCGGGATGAAGGTGCCTCCCACCGGGACGCCGACGCTCGTCGACAGCTGGTTGAACCCGAAACGGAATTCGTTGAAGGAGCGACTCGTGAGCGTCTTCGAGTATCCGAGGGCGGTGCCCCACGTCGTGCGCGTCGTGTCTCCGGTGCCGTAGTCGCCTCCGCCGGCGATTCCCGCAAGCGGAGCGGGAATGAGCCGGGTCTGTTTGATGTACGAGCCGCGCCCGAAGATCGCGTCGCTCGCGGTGAAGTTGTCGTCCAGCCGCAGGTCGCCCTGGTAGGTGTCGTCCTTCACGGTGGGAGCGACGACGTAGTTGTTGCGCAGGCCCTCGCGATTCGGGTTCGGATAGAGGTTGATGAACGCCTGGGCGAGCGGCGAGATCCGATCCGCCGGAATGATGTTGCCATCGAACGGCTGGCCGGTCCGCGGGTCGTAGATGATCGGGTTGCCCTCCTCGGAAAAATCGCCGGCCCGCATCCGCGCCGTCGGAACCGAGAGCGTCAGCGTGTCTGATCGCTTCTGATTCGTCCCCTGGAAGTCGGCGAAGAAGAAAGCCCTCCCGCGGCTGATCGGTCCGCCGATCGTGCCTCCGTACTGGTAGTAGGAGAACGGCGGCTTCTCTTCGCTCGGATCGGCGAAGAAATCGCGGGCGTCGAGCGAGCCGTTATGTCCGAACAGGAAGACCGTGCCCTTGGTGTCGTTTCCTCCCCCCTTGATCGTCATATTGATGACGGCGCCGCCGCTGCGGCCGAACTCCGCGGAGTAATTCGACGTCTGGACCTTGAATTCCTCGATGGCATCGACGTTGGGCTGGACGATCGGATGGCCGGGACTGTCGTTGTTGTTGTTGTCCACGCCGTCCAGCATGAAATTCGTCGCGGAGGCGCGCATCCCGTTCGTGATGACCGTGTCTTCCTCGCCCGCATTGCCGTTGGTCGAGCCCTCGACGAACCAGACCCCGGGGGTCAAGGCCGCGAGGGGGACGAAGCTTCGGCCGCTGACCGGCAGCTCCCGAATCTGCTGGGTCTCGATGACCTGGCCGAGGGAGCCTTCCTGCGTCTGGAGGACGGGCGTCTCGGTCGTGACGACGACCGTTTCCGCGGCGGCACCGAGCTCGAGCGTGAAGTCGATGCGGAGGCGATCCTGGATCCGCACGTCGATGTTCGCCCGGGTCGCTTCCTTGAATCCCTGGAGGGACACCGCCGCGCTGTAGGTGCCGGTCGCGAGACCCACCGCCTCGTAGTACCCGCGCGCGTCGGTGGTCACGCGAGTGGTGATGTTCGTCAGTTTGTGGGTCAGCGCGACCGTCGCTCCCGGCACCACGCCGCCGCTCGCGTCTTTCACCGTGCCGAGGATGGCGCCGGTATCCACCTGAGCCCAGGACGGAGTCGCCATCGCGGCGAGCAAAACGAGCGAGATCGAAAAGAATCGAAAGGCCCTCATTTCTCCTCCTCTGCCGTCAGAGGCCTCCGGGGATCGAACGGCCATGTCGAGATGCCGACGACCGGCCTCGACCCGACCGGACCCGATCACCGTGGACACGCGAAGTGAACACAAGTAAAAGAAAGTACTCGCAAATAATAGCTCAGTCGCATGTCTGTCAAGTACTTTTTGAAAAGGGCAGGCGAAGCGGTCGGGTTCGCGGTCGAGTGACAGCCTGCCGAGTGTCGGAGGTCAGGGCCCCGGACCTGTCGCGTTTTTCTGCTCGGGTTCAATTCGACGACTTGAATCCCGAGCCGCCGGCGATCGCGGAGGCAAAAGAAAAAGGGCCCAGGGGGCCCTTTTCCCAGTCTTCGACCGTCGTCTCGGCGGTTATTTCAACGCCACCTTCGCCGGCTTGATGTCGCCTTTCACCGACCAGGCGATCGTGAAGCCGTTCTTGTGTTCCTGCTTGAAGGCGTTGTCGCCGTCCCAGTGATGATTCGAGTATGCCAGCACGAACCCGTCATTGGAGTTGGAGAACCAGTACTGCAGGTTCTTGACGACGACGGGCTGGTTCTTGTCCGGCCGGTTGGTTCCGACCTTGTCGAGCGAGATCTCCGCCATCCCGCTCGCCATCTTCGCCCGGGACATCTTCGCGTCGTCGTGCCACTCGATCGAGTCCTCGCGCGTCGAGAGCTTGCCCCACTTGACGGGGAAAACGACGTTTAAGAGATCGCCGATCGCCTGGCGTTGCGCAGGGTTCGACTTCTTGTCGAAGGTCACGACCGCCCACTTGGTCGGCATGCCCGGACCGGGGTTCTTGTGCCACTCGCCGCCCAGGTCGAGCGAGACCCACACCAGCTGATCGGAGAGGTCCACGTCGGCCCAGTGGCTGCCCTTGCGGAACTTGTACACGTTGTTCGCGGTGCACATGTGCTCCATCGCCGACGGTCCGAAGTAGCAGGTGCAGAACAGGGGACAGGAGCACCCTTCGATCGTGTCGGCGGTCACGTCGTAGGTCTGGCTCCGGGTTTCGGCCGGGCTGGCCGCGACCAGGCCGCCGCACGCCAGCAGGAACAGGAAGAGGCGCAGGGGTCTTCTCATGCGATCTCCTTTCGACGAACGGACGCGAGCCACTCCAGGGCGATGCTCCCGAAAACCAGGTCTAGCCCCATCGGGGGCTCTCGTCGAGGCCGATTCCGAGCGCCGTCTTCGCGACGATCTCGCGGGTCAGGAACGCGTTGGCAGGATGGATCCGTCCGAGTCGCGCGTCCCGGAACAGCCGCTCGAGCCCCCCCTTCTGAAAGATCCCGAAACCGCCGCTGACGTCGAGCGCGGCATCCACGACGCGCCAGGAACCCTCGACCGCGTGGAATTTCGCCGCGACGATCTTGGCCGGCCAGGTCGCTCCGTGGGACACGCCCGAGGACCAGTCTTCCGCCACGCTCTCCAGGTGCGGCCCGATCGATTCGAGCTCGAGGGCCATCTCGGCGATCTGGTGCTGCACTTCGGCGTGGTACGCCATCGAGCGCGACAGGCCGAGCGAGGTCTTGGACTTCAAGCGCTCGACGGTGAGGTCGAAGACGCGGCGCGCGAGGCCGTAGTAGATGTTGCCGAAGCCCACGAGCGCCCAGGCGAAGATCCCGAGGACGAACGCGTCGAGCCCGGCCGGCCCCGCGGCGACGATGCGGGAGATCCGGTTGTCGGGAACGACCGCCCCTTCGAGGATCGTGTCGTCGCTCTTCGTCGCGCGCATCCCGAGGACGTCCCAGGTCTCCACGACTCTGTAGTTCTTGGCGTCCCGGTGCAGGAAGCCGTGGATGATCTTGGGCGCCGCCGGGTCGCTCGTATCCATTCCGTGCACACCGAGGTAAGTCCAGACCGGCGAGAGGCTGCCGAACGACTTCCGTCCGGTGAAGCGATATCCGCCGTCCACGCGCTCGGCGCGCGTGGTCGAGAGGAGGACCGGCAGATCGTTGCCGCTCTCGGCGTGCCCCGCGGCGTACACCTCGCCCTGCACCGCCCCCCGGAGCAGCCACTCGAGGGACTTGTCCCCCGAGCGCCAGAGGTCCGCGGCGAGGCCGGTCCAGTAGAGGTGCATGTTCATCGCGAGAGCGGTCGGAGCGGCGGAGTAGGCGAGCCGCCGTTGCTCGCGGGCCGCTTCGGCGAGGCTCCGGCCGAGGCCTCCGAGCTCCCTCGGCACGGCGAGCTTCATGTAGCCGGTCGAGACGAGGTCCCGAAAGTCCTCTTCGAAGAAGCGGTTGTCTCGGTCGTACGCGGGCGCCCTCTGCCAGAAGCGCTCGAGCATTTCGTCGGGAATGACGTAGGTTCCGGCGCCCGTCGGAGAGTCCTTAGCTATGGCGGCGACACTGCCGGTCATGGTGTTCCTCCTCGGCTCACCCGAGCCTATATGGAAAAGCCGGAAAACCATGTGAATCGGCTCAAGCCGGAACGGGGCGCAGCCGCCTCGGTGCTACGATCCAAAAACGGAGGATTCGATGCCTCGTTACGTCATCGAACGGGACCTTCCGGGCGCCGGGTCCCTGACCGAAGAGCAGCTCCGGGAGGCCTCGCTCGCCTCGCTTCGGGCCCTCGCCGAAATCGGCTCCCGGATCCAGTGGCTCCACAGTTACGTCACCGACAACAAGATCTATTGCGTCTACATCGCGCCCGACGAGGAGACCGTGCGCGAACACGGCCGGCGGGCGGGCCTCCCGGCGAGCCGCGTTTCGGCGGTCCGCCACCTCCTCGACCCCATCAACTCCTGAAACCGGCCCCGCTCAGGCGCGTGCCAGCCGGACGGCGTCCTCGAGCGGTGTGGCGCACGCCTCTTCCCAGATTCGGCGCGCCGCGCCCTCGCCGAGGTCCTTCCGCATCGCCGTGACGTCCCGATCGAGCTCCCGCCGGAGATCGGGCCCGGCCGGGACGCCGAGTCTCTCCCGCAGGACGGAGGCGGCCGCCGCCAGGCGAATCCCGCGTTCGGGCCGCGCCTCGGCGGCGGCGAGCCCCGCGAGGGCCTCGAGCAGGCGCGCGACGCCGCGGAGATGGTCCAGCTCGACGAAGTTGGCGAGCGCGCCGCGATAGAGATCGGCCGCGGAGACGAGATCTCCGCGCCGGCGCGCGATCACGCCGCGGTCCGCGAGACAGCTTCCGATCCCCCAGCGATCGTTCAATGACAGGAACGTCTCGAGGGCGAGACCGTAGAGGGTCTCGGCGGCTTCCAGGTCGTCCTGGTCGCGGGCCACGTCCCCCTCGTGGTTGACGGCCCAGGCGCGGCTGGACGAGTCGCCGGAGAGGTCGAACATCGCCGCCGCGCGCCGGTAGAGCGCGCGCGCCTCCTCGAAGCGCCCCTGCGACCGCGCGACGAAGGCGAGGTTGGAAAGAGAGCGGGCGTAGCCCGCGCGGTCCCCGAGCTCCTCCCAGATTTGCAAGCTCTCTTCGAGAACGCGGCGGGCCTCGTCGTAGTCGCCCCGCGCCACGTACTGGGGACCGAGGCCGAGGAGCGTCACGACGACGCCCAGGCGGTCGCCGAGACTGCGCGAGGTCCGGAGACACTCGGTATGGAGCGCGATGCCCCGTTCGATGTCGCCTTGCAGGCTCGCGAGGACCCCGGCGGAAAACATCGCTTTCCCCCGCTCGACAGGCAGATCCTTCGTCGCTTCGAGAGCGAGGACCTCGTCGAGCCGCCGCCGCCCTTCGGCCAGGTGCTCGCCGCGCTCCCAGAAGGGGAAGAGCCCGAGCGCGAGTCGGAGCGCCCATTGCGCGCGACCGTGTCGGACCAGCCACTCGAGCGCGACGCGGAAGTTGTCATGCTCGGCCGTGAACCGCCGGAACCAGGGGGGCGGTTCGGAGGAAGCGGGATTCGCCGTCCCCTCTTCGACGAGCACGAGAAAGTACGCCGCGTGCGCCTCGCGGACGGCCGGGTCCTCGCCGCTCTCGACGAGCTTTTCGATCGCGTAGTCCCGGATCGTCTCGAGCATCCGGAAGCGCGGCTCGCTCTCGGAAGGCGCGACGGTCTGCAGCAGGCTCTTGTGGACCAGCGCTCCGAGGCTCCCTTCGAGCGGCGTCGCGAGCTTGTCGAACGGATCGGCGACGGCCTGAGCGGCCTCGAGCGTGAAACCGCCGGCGAAAACCGACAGCCGTCGAAGGACCGCCTGCTCCGTCGCGTCCAGCAGCTGATGGCTCCAGTCGATCGCGCGCCGCAGGGTCTGCTGCCGGCCCGGCACGTCCCGTGCTCCGCCCGTGAGCAGCTGCAGGCGATGGTCGAGCCGGGCGAGGAGCGCTTCCGGGGAGAGGACGCGGGCGTGCGCGGCGGCGAGCTCGAGCGCCAGAGGCAGACCATCGAGACGCACGCAGAGCTCCGCCACGGCTTCGGCGTTGTCTTCCGTCAGCCGGAACGTCGGATCAGCCGCCGCGGCGCGTTCGACGAAGAGCGCAACGGCGGGACACCGGGAGAGCTCCTCGACCGACGGGAGACGCGAACGGTCGGGCAGCGCCAGCGGCGCCACAGGAAAGGCGTGCTCTCCGTAGAGGCGCAGCATCTCCCGGCTCGTCACGAGGACCGTCAGGGTCGGGCACTCGGCGAGCATCTCGCTCACGGCGGAGGAGGCGTCGAGAACCTGCTCGAAGTTGTCGAGGACGAGGAGGGTCGGGCCCGCCGTCTGGCGGAGATCGGCGATCGCGCTCGCGAGAGGCGAGCGCGAGCGGGAAGCCGTTCCCAGGGCGCCGACGGCCTGCGCGATCGCCGGTCCGACCAGAGAGGCCTCCGTGATCGAGCCCAGAGGAGTGAAAAACACTCCGCCCGGATTGCGCGCATCGAAATCGCGCGCGGCCTGGATCGCGAGCCTCGTCTTTCCGGTCCCGGCGGGGCCGGTCAGCGTGATCAAGCGCGCCTGTCCGGCTCCGATCAGGCGTTCGATCTCCGCGACCTCCCGATCCCTTCCGATCAGGGCCGTCAAGGGATCGGGCAGCGCGGGGTGCCGCGTCGCGTCGCGTCGCGCCGTCCGGACGTGGATCTCCCTTTCCCGGCGCAGATCCTCGAGCAGGGCTTCGGTCGAGGAGTAGCGGTCGCCCGGGGACTTCTTGAGAGTTCGGGAGACGATTCGAGCGAAGCTCGGCGAAACGTCGGGGCGCAATTCGGCGATCGGACGCATGTCGTGCCGGAGAGTTCGCTCGAGGACTTCGAGAGTCGTTTTCCCCGGGTAGGCTCTCGTCCCCGTGGCCATTTCGAAGAGAATCGCGCCGAGGGAGAACTGATCCGAGCGCGGGTCCGCCGCTTCGCCGGAGACGAGCTCGGGCGACATGTACCCGATCGTCCCGAGGAGGGCCTTCCGACGACCCGGCGGCGCCTGGCCGGGCGGCGCCGCGTCCTCGGAGGGGAGACGGAACTGCGCGAGGCCGAAGTCGAGGATCTTCGCGATGCCCGACGGCGTCATCAAGACGTTCTCCGGCTTGAGGTCTCGATGCACGATCTGTCGCGCGTGCGCAGCGGCGAGCCCTTCCACGATCTGGATCGCGATCGAGAGGAGCATGTCGAGAGGCCACGGGGCCCCGAGCATCCGGCGGAGGCTCTCGCCCTCGACGAGCTCCATCACGATGTAGGGAGAGGAGTCCTCCTCGGCGATGTCGTAGACGGTGACGATGTTCGGGTGATTGAGCGCCGAGGCGGCCCGCGCTTCCCGCTCGAAGCGCTCGAGCGCGCCTGCTCGCCCCCGGGCGCGGCGTCCCAGGATCTTGACCGCGACTTCGCGCTCGAGACGCGTATCGCGGGCCCTGTAGACCTCGCCCATGCCGCCGGCGCCGAGGCGCTCCCCGATGACGTAGCGGCCGAGCCTCCGCCCGGGCTCGAGGATCTCCGCGGGATTCTCCGATCCCGGGGCGACGTCCGCCGCCGACTCGCTCGTCGCGCCCTCGAGGGCTTTCCGGCGAAGATCGTCCATCTGCTCTTCGAGTCGGTCGACGACGCCGGTTCGACCGTGAGCGGCGAGAAGAGACTCGACCTCCTCCCGGATTTCGGCGTCGGAGACTTCGCCGAGAAACGCCTCCCGCGCCGGCGGATCCCGCTCGAGCGCGCTCGCGAACAGGGCCGAGACGCGTCGCCAGCGCTCGACGTCCACGATCTTACGGCCCGGGCTGGGCGCCGAGCTCGCGGTTCAACCAGGCGCGGGCGAGTGTCCAGTCCCGTTTGACCGACGCCGGCGAGATCTGGAGGACTTCCGCGGTCTCCTCGATGCTCATTCCGGCGAAGAAGCGACACTCGACGACGCGGCTCTGCCTCGCGTCGATCGCTTCGAGGCGCTCGAGCGCGCGATGCAGCGCCAGCAGGTCGCTCGTCGGCGCGTCGGCCACGGCCAGCGCCTCCTCGAGCGGACGGTCGGCGCCTCCTCCGCGCTTGGCGGCTTTTCGAGCGAGCGCGGAGTTGACGAGGATGTTCCGCATCGATTGGGCCGCGATCGCGAGGAAGTGAGCGCGTCCCTGCCACTCGATGCGGTCGAGGCGCACGAGCTTCAGGTACGCCTCGTGGACGAGATCGGTGGTGAGGAGGGTGTGCCCCGTTCGTTCGCGAGTGAGCTTCCGGTGGGCCATGCGGCGAAGCGTGTCGTAGATCAGGGGAAAGAGCTCGTCGAACGCCGATCGGTCGCCGCCCCGGACGGCCCGCAAAAGCTCCTCGACCCGATCGGAGTCGGGCTCGGACGGCGAAGGGCGTGCCCCCGCCCCGCTCGCCAGACCCTCCGAGCTGTCCCTTAC
>JBKPSZ010000137.1:0-4274 GCA_046735265.1 Acidobacteriota bacterium
GAAACCGCCGATGTGGGCGCCGTACGCGACACCGGTGTCCGCCCCGCCGAGCATCCCGAGACCGCTCACGAGCTGAAAGAGGAACCACACGCCGATCGAAAGGATCGCCGGGACCTCCATGATGGAGTAGAGCCAGAGGACCCGCACGCGCCGGCTCGGAAAGAGGACCACGTACCCGGACAGCACGCCCGAGATCGCGCCCGAGGCGCCGAGACTCGGGACGAGCGTCCCTTTCCCGAGAAACGCCGCCGTCGCGACGTGCGCGAGGCCGGCCAGCACCCCGCAAAGAAGGTAGAAGACGAGATAGCGCGCGTGTCCGAGGGCATCCTCCACGTTGTCGCCGAAGACGTGGAGGTAGAGCATGTTCCCGAGCAGATGCGCGATCCCGCCGTGCAGGAACATCGAGGTCACGAGCGTCAGGAAGACCGGGATCGGCGTCGGCTGCAGATCGATTTCGCCGCGCTCCCGGCCGTACTCGTCGCGGATCGGAATCGGCTGCGCCACGTCGCGTCCCGTCAGGATCTCGTAGGGGACCGTCGCATATGCCAGCGTGAATTTCTCGTTCGTCCCCAGACCCTGGAAGAACACGAAGATGAAGACGTTCGCCGCGATGAGCGCCCAGGTCATGACCGGCGTCGTCCGCCGCCCGGTGTTGTCGTCGGAGATCGGAATCATCGATTGGCCGGCATCATAGTCCCGGCGGGAGCGGGCGTGCCGGCGGTGGGCGCTATCGCCTGCGGCGCTTCGCCGCGCCGCACCCGATAGGTCCGGCGCGCTTCGAGATCGCGCAGGACCTGGCGCTCGCCGTCCGGCCACGTGATCTCGACCGCGTCCACCTTCCGGGCCTCGCCGAGCCCGAAGTGCAGCGGCACGAGGGAGCCCGAGGCGTAGGAAGGCGTGACCTGGTACCACTGCGTCTGGGAGCGGCCGCGGGCTTCGACGCGGACCCGCGTCCCGAGGACCGGGCGCCGATCTTTGCCGATCTCCGGATCGATCGCGATCCAGGAGCGGTGCCCGCCGAGGCGGTTGACGAAGAGGCGCGACGGCCCGTCGAGATTCACGACGAAGAGGTCGAGCCCGCCGTCCCCGTCGACGTCGGCGACGGCGCTCCCCCGCCCGACCATGCGGACCCGCGCGAGGTCTCCGCTGTTCCGCCAGACGGAGAACCGACCGGCGTCGTTGTGGAGGAGCGTCGTCGGCTGCGCGTAGGCGGGATCTCCGGCTTCGACGTAGGCGGCCTCGCCGCTGCGGTAGTGGCCGAGTGTGCGGACGATGCGGGGCGCGAGATGGCCGCCGACGGCGTACAGGTCGGGCCAGCCGTCGTTGTCGAAGTCGGCGAGGTGCGTTCCCCAGCGCACGAATGGGAGGCCCGGCTCGTCCGCGCCGGTCGCCTGCCCGGCGTCCTCGAAGACCGCGCCCTCGACGTTGCGGTAGAGGCTGTTCGGCTCGCCTCCGAAGTTCGTCACGAAGAAGCTCGGCCGGCCGGAGCCGAACGGGTCTCCGACGGCGATTCCCATTCCGGCGCGGGGCCGGTCGCCCAGCACGCCCGCGCCCGACTCCGCGGTCGTCTCTTCGAAGCGGCCGCCCCCGCGGTTGTGAAAGAGACGGTTTCCGACGCGGTCGTTGACGAAGTAGAGGTCGGGAAGCCCGTCGCCGTCGTAGTCGAACACCGCGACCCCGAGCGTCTTCGTCGAGCGCGGGTCCATCTCGAGGCCCGCTTCGTGCGTGGCTTCGCGGAATCGCCTCCCCCCTTCGTTGTGGAAGTAGTGCGACGGCTGACCGACGTAGTCCTCGGGCACCCGGAGCTCGAGCTGCGGCTGCGCCGCCTCCCACTCCGGCGTGGAATCGAGGTAGTTGGCCACGACCACGTCGAGCTTCCCGTCGCCGTCGGCGTCGAGAAAAGCCGCGCCGACCGAGAAGAGAGGATCCTCGAGTCCCGTCTCTTTTCCCTCTTCGAAAGTCCCGTCGCCGCGGTTCCACCAGACGGCGTTCGGCCCGACGTTGGTCAGATACAGGTCGAGGCGGCCGTCCCCGTCGAGATCCACCCAGAACGCGCCCATCCCGAGCCCGCAGGCGCGGATGCCGGATCGCTCCGTGACGTCCTCGAAGCGGCCTCCTCCGAGGTTGCGGTAGAGACGGCCGCAGGCTTTCGAGTTCGGCGCTCCCCAGCTCGGCACCGAGTTGGTCACGTACAGATCGGGGCGGCCGTCGCCGTCATAATCGCCGAACGCGCAACCGCCGATCATCGTCGGAATCAACTTCAGGCGTCGCAGGTCCGACGCGATCCGGAAGTGGATTCCGGAGGCGCGCGTCCCGTCGCCGAAGAGCCCGTCGCGTCCGTCTCCCGAATTCGACGGCGAGGCCGCGCACGCGGCCGCCGCGACCGTGAGGATCGGGAGGAGCCGCCGCATCACGGGCGGCGATCCGCGGAAGCGGCCGGGGACGAGCGAAGAGCGTCCAGAAACTCGCCCGGTCCCCCCTCCCGCGTCAGGTATTTCTCCCGGAAGCGTCGGCTCGCCTCGTCGTCCGGATACGTCTGTCCCGAATCGCCGTAGCGCGCGTCGTCCATCCCGTGGAATGGCAGCGGCTCGACGGTCTGGCCGGCGACGGTATTGCGGTCAGCGTCCTTGTCCCAGCCGTCGAGCTCGAGGACGAAATCGCGCGTCCAGCCGGGCGGCAGGCGCGGGAGTCCCGTCGCGTCGAACTCGAGGCGGACGCCGTCGCCGCTCTTCATGACGACGTAGCGGTCGTCGGCGAAAGTCAGCAACTCCCGCACGTCCCCGAAGCGCGTGTAGCGTCCGGCCATGTCGGCCCAGAGCGGTCCGGGCTCGGTGTCGTCGTGGAGGAAGACGTGCGGGCCGTCGGGGCTCTCGCGCACCCGACGCGAGAATCCGCGGGAGAAGAGGCGCGCCGCGACGAGCGGCGCCGTCGTCTCGACGGTGGGCGCGTCTTCCTCGTCCACCCCGTAGGCGATGCGATCCCAGTAGATCTCGAGGTTCGTCCGGATCCGGACGCGTGGATCGCTCCGGTCGAGGACGCCGGACAGGTCGAGCGGCATCGTCTTGGTCTTCCCCGCCGGATAGCCCATGGCGGCGATCGCGCTCTTCCATCCGCCGCGCCCGTCCGGGACCTCGAGCGACGGCGGAGAGGGGCGCTCGGCCTTCTCTCCCTGGGAGAGCGAGACGTTGATCGAGGTGTCCGCATAGAAGATCCACCCGGTCAGGTAAAGCATTACGCGGCGGGCGCTCCGCGCGCGCGGGAGCTCCAAGACGAGATCGTGCGGTGCGACGATCCCCTGGTAGCGGGTCGGCTCGAAGCCGCCGAGATAGACGCCGTCCTCCCGCGAGATCTCGGAGGTGCGGTCCCGTCCGTTCCCGTCCGTCGCCCGCGGCACTTCGGGGCGACTCACGGTGAAGAGCCGCTTCTCGGGAAACGGGGGCGGCACCATCCTCTCGTTCGAGACGATCTCGACCCCCGTCGGATGGTCCACGGCGCGCAGCTGCGCGAGGTCGAAGTACACCGTCTCCCAGAGCTCTTCGGTGAAGTCGAGGAGGAGCTTTCCGTCGGCAGGCGCGAGATCCCGGCCGCGCACGACGAGCCACTCGCGCGTGTCCGCCGCGGCCTGGTGCACGCCGTCGTAGAGGAGACCCGCGGGGCTGCGCCCGAGCGCGTCCGTCACGAACCGCCAGCGCTTCCCGTCGAACGCGTAGAGGAAGGGGCACGATCCTTTCAGCTGCTGGACCTCGCGCAGGAGAGCGCGGGACGGCGGGCTCAACGCGTTCTGCGGGATGCCGTTGGTCCAGAGGATCCGCAGGACGTCTGCGCGCCTCCGCGAGCCGAGCCCGAGGTGCGTCACTGGCGTCCTCGCCGTGCGGAAGACGTAGAGCTCGCCGGCGCGCGCCTCGACCTCCGAGCCGTAACCGAGGCGGTTCACCTTCGCCGAGCCGGTCGAGAGTCCCTCGAGCGCCACGTCCATCCAACCGTTGGCGTTGCCTCCCTCGTTCGTCCAGAGCTCGACGCGCCCGGCCGGCGTCACCAGGGCGAGGTCGAGATCGCCGTCGCCGTCGAGGTCCACGGCCTCCGCGGCGACCGCGCCCGGAAGATCCGCGTCCACGCGCGTGAAATCGCCGCTGCCGCCGTTCCGCCAGAGCGTGGTCCCCCGGGGGCTCGTGAGCAGCAGGTCGAGCGCGCCGTCGTTGTCGAAGTCGAAGAAGAGCGGGACGCCGCCCGCCGCGATCGCCTGCGGCGCGGCGAACGTGCCGTCCCCGCGATTC
>JBKPSZ010000138.1:0-8837 GCA_046735265.1 Acidobacteriota bacterium
CCGGTACCGTGACGTTTCTCTTCTGGGAGGCGAAGACGGGTAAGGCGTACCAGCTCGAGAGCTCCGGCACGCTCGTCCCCGGGCTCGCGCCGTTCCGCCCCCTGCCCGCCGTGGGCGGGCTCGCAGCGGGCCCGACTCCGCCCTGCGCCTGCGTGCCGGGGTTCATGCCCGGCATGAAGGCCCTCCACGCGCGCTTCGCGACTCGGAAGTGGTCGGAGCTGTGCGAGCCCGCGGTGCGCTGGGCGACCGACGGCGTTCCGGTCCACACGTTCCAGTACGGCGTTCTCGAGGACGAGCGCCCGTCCAATACGTACTTCCCGTCGGGCCGCGACTTCTTCCTGCCGGGCGGATTCACGCCCGCGGTCGGCGAGACGTTCCGGAGCGCCCCGCTCGCCGAGACGATGCGCCGCGTGCAGAAGGAGGGGCCGGACGACTTCATCACCGGCGAGTGGGCCCGCCGCTTCGTAGCCGAGGGCAACCGGCTCGGCTGGCCCGTCAAGATCGAACACCTCGGCGCGGCCCCCGCGCGCTGGATCGATCCGCTGTCCTGGAAGCATCGGGGCCACGACGTCCTGCAGCTCGCGCCTCCGGAGCGGGTCGGTGTCTTCAGCGCGATGGTGCTCGGAATCCTCGAAGCGCTCGACACGAAGTCGCTCGGCCCGGCTTCGCGCTCCGCGGACACCCTCTACTACATGGCGAGCGCGATGCGCTGGGCCGAGTTCGAGCTCGGGTACCTCCACGATCCGGAGGTGTTCGAGTGTCCGACCGACGCGTGGATCGCACCCGAGCACTTGAAGACAATCGCGGACATCCTCCGCCGCAGCCGGCCCCGGACCGATCTGACCGAGCACGTCCGCGTGACCGCCGGCAACCCGGCGCTCGCTGCGGTCGGGCTTCCGACCGCGGCCGCGCGCAAAACGCACCCGGTGACGGGCAGCTGCGAGCTCTCGATCGTCGACCCGCAGGGGAACTGGGTCCAGATGATGAACACCCTTCAGTCGGGGGGAATCCCCGGTGTCGTGCTCGACGGAATCCCGATGGTCGGAAGCCATGCCACGACCGACATGTCCGCGTCGATCGCCGGCTGGTTCGCCGGAGGCGGGCGGTTGCGCCTTCCCATCGGGAACACGATCGTCCTGCGCGACGGGAAACCCTGGCTCTCGCTCGGAACGCCCGGAAATGTGCACGTGACGATCCCGCAGGTTCTGTCGTACATCCTCGACCACGGACTCTCGCCGGAGGAGGCCGTCGACGCGCCGCGGATGCTTCCGATCCGGAGCGACTACGTTCTCGAAGTCGAGAGCCGTCTTCCGGAATCGGTCGTCGCGGGCGCCGCGCGCCTCGGGGTGCAGATCGCGCCGCTCTCCCCGTACGACTGGCACATGGGCTCGTTCCAGCTCTCGTGGCGGGACGAAAAGGGCGTCAACAGCCTCTCCGATCCGCGCCGGGCGGGACGCGCCGGCGGATTCTGAGCGAGGAGGCCGCTTGAAGGAGAGCCGCCGCGAATTCCTGGCGAGGACCGGCGCCGCCGCCGTGGGCGCCCGCGCGCTCTTCGGCTCCCGGCGCCAGACCGCTCCGTCTCCGTCGCCGACGGCCCCGAAGTCCTTCGACGTCGCCGTGATCGGCGCGGGCGCCTTCGGCGCCTGGACGGCATGGCATCTGGCACACGCCGGACGCCGCGTCGTCCTCGTGGACGCGTACGGGCCGGGCAACAGCCGCGCGAGCTCCGGGGGCGAGTCGCGAGTCATCCGCCTGGGCTACGGTCCGGACGAGCTGTACACGCGCCTCGCCGCGCGCTCGCTCCGCCTCTGGAAGGAGCTCGAGGCCTCGACGGGCCAGCGTCTCTTCCAGCCGACCGGAGTCCTCTGGATGGCGAGAGGCGAGGATTCTCAATCGACGTCGACGCTCGAGACCCTGAAGCGCCTGACGATTCCTCACCAGAAGCTCTCGCGCAAGGACCTCGATACCCGCTGGCCCCAGATCGCGTTCGGTCCGGTCACCTGGGCGATCTTCGAGCCCGCGAGCGGCGCTCTGATGGCGCGCCGGGCGGTTCAGGCGGTCGTGGCCGAAGCCACGAAAGCGGGCGCCGTCTGGAAAACCGGGGCGGCGGCGCCCCTTTCCGGAAGCGGCCGCCTCGATTCGCTCCGGCTCCAGGACGGAACGTCCGTCGCCGCGGGAGTCTTCGTCTTCGCATGCGGACCCTGGCTGCCGAAGGTCTTTCCGGAGCTGCTGGGGGACCGGATCTTCCCGACGCGCCAGGAGGTCTTCTACTTCGGCCCGCCCCCGGGCGACGCCCGCTTCGCTTCTCCGGCGATGCCGGTCTGGGTGGATTTCGCCGACGAGATTTATGGGCTGCCGGACATCGAGAGCAAGGGTTTCAAGGTGGCGCCCGACCGTCACGGCCCGCCATTCGATCCCGACAGCGGCGACCGCCGGATCACCGCGGAGGGACTCGCCTCCGTGCGCGAGTACGTGTCGCGCCGTTTCCCGGACCTCGCGTCGGCGCCGCTCGTCGCGGGCGAGGTCTGCCAGTACGAGAACACGTCCAACGGCGACTTCCTGATCGACAAGCATCCCGATCGGGAGAACGTCTGGCTCGTCGGCGGCGGCTCGGGACACGGCTTCAAGCACGGGCCGGCGGTGGGGGAGTACACGGCCAAGCGCGTCGCCGAGGGCGGTACCGGCGAGAAGAGGTTCTCTCTCGAGACGAAGGAAAAAGTCCAGAAGCGCACGGTGTTCTGAAGCGCCGCCGTCACGCGCTCGCGCGGCGCCGCGCGGAGCGATACTTCGGAGCTCGGCTTTACGACGCGTCGAGGAGGATTTCGCGGTCGCAGTCGAGCAGATCGCCGATTCGCTCGACCGAGACGTCGGCCCGCGGATATTTCTCGGCGTTCTCGGGATCGAGGGCGTAGTGCCCCTGCCGCGGGAAGACGGTCGTGACGCGCCGGCCCCAGACGGCCTTGACGGCCGACAGGATCCGCAGCTTGTCGTCGATCAGGACGTAGTGGCCGGCGGGGTAGCGCGCGGCGACGTCGTCGAGCTCCCGCTCCTTGTGGACGTAGATCAGGACGTTGCCGTCCACTGCCTCGAAGAGTCCGGAGCGGTCGATCTTGCGCGGCTGAAAAACGACGTCGCCGTCGGAGAGGATGACCGCCGTTCCCCACGCTTTCACGCGGTCGATCACGTCGAGCGAGTTCGGGTACAGCCGGTTGGCGAACGGATAGTTCACGAGGAACCGCGAGACCGTCAACAGGTGCGGATCGCGCGGATACTCGCCGCGGTAGCGCTGCAGCGCGCCCAGGTAATCGGCATATCCGAGCTCGGAGCGGAGACTTTCGAAGATCTGCCAGTAGTGGAGAGCGCGCTCGGGCCCGACCTCCCGATCCAGATGCCTCTTCAAGTCGGACGTGACGCGATCGTTGTCGAGCAACGTGTTGTCGACGTCGAAGAGGAAGACGACGGGCTCCGGGCTCATCCGGACGCCGTCAGGGAAGGCGACAGGAGCGCCGCCGCGTCGCGGTCGACGAGCCAGAGCAGGCTTCCCCCGGCCGGGCGGATGAGCTGCGCGGGGAGCTGCTCGGGCTCCGCTGGTCCCTCGAGCACCGACTTCAACGCCGTCTCCTTGTCTTCGCCCCGCACGAGGAAGAGAACGGACGCGGCGGTGTTGAAGACGGGCACGGTCAGGGTGATGCGCCAGGCCGCGAACTTGCCCACCCAGTTGGAAACGGCGAGGCGCCTCGTTTCGTGGAGCGCTTTCGTGCCGGGGAAGAGCGAAGCGGTGTGTCCGTCGGGCCCGAGTCCGAGGAGCGCCAGGTCGAACCGGGGGACGGCATCGCCCGACAGCCCGAAGTGTCCGCGGAGGTCCTCCTCGTAGCGGGCGGCGGCGCGGTCCGGATCCGGATCCTCCGCCGGGATCCGGTGGATATTGGCCGGCGGTACGGACACGTGGGAGAGCATCGCCTCGGAAGCCATGCGGAAATTGCTCTGCGAGTCGTCGGGCGGCACGCACCTCTCGTCGCCGAAGAAGAAGTGAATCCCGCTCCACGGGATCCTCTCGCGATACGAGGGCGAGGCGAGCAGGGCGTAGAGCCGCCGGGGCGTCGAGCCTCCCGAAAGCGCGACCGACGCGGCCGAGGTCCTGTGGACGGCGCCCGTCGCCGCGGCGACGAACTCCTCCGCGGCCGCCCGGGCGAGGGCATCCTCGTCCTCGACGACGCGAATCTCCGGGGCCGGCGAGGGCACTCGGATCTCCTCAGTCGCGCCAGAGCGCGATGCCGCCGAGAAGGCCGGCCACGTTCTCGACGATCTTGACGTTTCGCGGAAGCTCGAGCCGGACCTTCGTCGCGTTGCCTCCGCCGAGGTAGAGCACGTCGTAGTTGAAGAGCGTCTCGAGATCGACGATCGCGTGCTCGAGCCGCCGGTTCCACTTCTTGCGCCCCGCCTTCCGGAGGGCGCGATCGCCGAGATCCTCCTCAAACGTCTTCTTCCTCCACCCGAGATGATGGCCGAGCTGGACGTTCGGAACGAGCGTTCCGTCGACGAAGAGCGCCGAGCCGAAGCCCGTCCCGAGAGTCACGACCAGCTCGACGCCGCGGCCCCGGACGACCGCCAGGCCCTGGACGTCGGCGTCGTTGGCCGCGCGCACGGGCCGCCCGAGCGCCTTCTCGAGGGCTTTCGCGAGGTCGACGCCGATCCACTTCGGATGGAGGTTCCAGGCGGTCTCGGTGACGCCGCGCCGGACGACCCCGGGAAAGCCGACAGCGACGCGGCCGAAGGACGAGAGATTCTTCACGAGACCTTGGATCGCGGCGAGCACCGCGCGCGGCGTCGCCGGTCGCGGCGTGTCCACCCGGGCACGCTCGGTCAGCGGCTTTCCGGCGGAATCGAGAATCATCGCCTTGATTCCCGTGCCGCCGATGTCGATGCAGAGCGTGCGCGGGGCCGCGCCTCGCGGCTTCGTTTCCAGGCGGCCTCGGCTTGGGTTCGGCTTCCGCGTCGGCACGGATTCTCGCCGAGCCTACGGGTTCGGCCGCGGGACGAACCCCGCCGCCGCTGGCGTCGCGTCGGCCGGCCTGCCGGGCGGCGGAGCGGTCTTCGTACCGGCGGACGGGGACGCCGGCGGATCCGACCAGCCTTCGAGGTCCGCGGCGAGCCGATCGGCCTCGGCCGGGCCCCACGTGCCCGGCTCGTAAGGATGCACCGGTGTCGCATCCCCCAGGATCTCATTCACGATCGCCCACTCCGCTTCCACCGCGTCCTCGCGGACGAAGAGGATCGCGTCTCCCTTCATCGCGTCGGTCAGCAGGCGCTCGTAGGCGTCGACTTCGTCGCCCCGGTTCTGCTGCACGGCCACGAGCTCGGTCGGGACGGTCGCGAATTCCCCCGGCTTCTTGACACGCGCCTGCAGCGAGATGCCGATGTCGGGCCCCAGCCGGAATCGGAACACGTTGCTCTCGGTGGGTGACAGCTTCGAAAGCGGGGAACGCTTCAGATCCACGACGACCTGCGTGACCGTGACCGGCAGGCGCTTGCCCGCGCGGATGAGGAAAGGAACCCCCGCCCACCGCCAGGAGTCCACTTCGAGCCGGACGGCGGCGTACGTCTCGACCGTCGAGCCGGCGGCGACACCCGGCTCGTTCGTGTACCCGCGAAACTGCCCCCGCACGACGTTTGAAGGCTGGAGCGGCGGAATGGAACGGAAGATCTTCACCTGTTCGTCGCGGACCGACTCGGGATAGAGCGTCGTGGGCGGCTCCATCGCGAGGAGGGCCACGACCTGGAGCAGGTGATTCTGGATCACGTCGCGGATCGCGCCCGTCTCGTCATAGAACTTCCCTCGCCCCTGCACGCCGAACGCCTCGGCCATCGTGATCTGGACGCAGTCCACGTAGTGCCGGTTCCAGATCGGCTCGAGGAAGGCGTTGGCGAAGCGGAAGAAGAGAAGGTTTTCCACGGCCTCCTTGCCGAGGTAGTGATCGATGCGGAAGATCGAGGGCTCCGGGAAGACTTCGTGCAGGGTCTCGTTCAACTCCCGCGCGGAAGCGAGATCGTGCCCAAACGGCTTTTCGATGATGATGCGGGCGCCTTTCGCGCAGCCGGATGTCCCGAGCGCCCGCGCGACCGTGCCGAAGAGGGACGACGGCACCGCGAGATAGTGCGCCGGGCGCTCCGCCGCGCCGAGCTCCCGCCGCAGCGCTTCGAAGGTCGCCGGATCGTTGTAGTCGCCGTCGATGTAGCGAAGGAGCGAGACGAGCTTGCCGAAAGCGGCGTCGTCCACGCCTCCTCCGTAGGTCTTGACGGAGTCGCGCGCCCGATCCCGCAGCTGCTCGAGCGTCCAGCCCGCCTTCGCGACCCCGATGACCGGGACCGTGAGGGTTCCGCGCCGGGCCATGTTCTGGAGCGCCGGAAAGATCTTCTTGTGGGCGAGGTCTCCGGTGGCGCCGAAGAAGACGAGCGCGTCGGACGCCGCCGTCGGGGGAGTCGGTCGGGCCATGATGGTTCGCCTCAGTCCTTCTTCTCGACGTGACCGCCGAACTCGAAGCGCATCGCCGAGAGCAGCTTGCAGGCGAAATCGTCCTCGCCGCGGGAGGTGAAGCGCTCGTAGAGGGCGGATGAGAGCACGTGCGCCGGAGCGCCTTCGTCGATCGCCGCCAGAAGGGTCCACCGTCCCTCGCCGGAATCGGAGACGCGTCCGGAGAAATTCGCCAGGTCGGGCGACTTCGTGAGGGCGATCGCCGTCAGGTCCAGGAGCCACGAGGCGATGACGCTGCCGCGGCGCCAGACTTCGGCGATGTCGGGCAGGGCGAAGTCGTACTGGTAGTGCTCCGGCTCCCGCAGCGGCGTCGTCTCGGCGTCCACCTCGCGGCCGGCCTTGCCGACGTTCGCGTGCTTCAGGATGTTCAGCCCCTCGGCGTAGGCGGCCATGAGGCCGTATTCGATCCCGTTGTGGACCATCTTGACGAAGTGGCCGCCGCCCGAAGGCCCGCAGTGGAGATAGCCCTCCTCCGCGGTGCCCCCCCTCTTGTCCATCCCCGGCGTCTTCGGAATGTCTCCCCGGCCCGGCGCGAGCGCGCGGAAGATCGGGTCGAGTCGCGCGACGACGTCCATTTCGCCGCCGATCATCATGCAGTAGCCGCGCTCGAGGCCCCAGACGCCGCCGGAGACGCCGACGTCCACGTAGTGGACGCCGCGCGCCGAAAGCTCCTTCGCCCGGCGCAGGTCGTCGATGTAGTACGAATTTCCGCCGTCGACGACGACGTCGTCCTTTTCGAGACGCGGGACGAGGTCGTGGAGAGTGGCGTCCACCGCGCCGGCCGGCACCATGAGCCAGACGGCGCGCGGGCGGGAGAGCTTCGCGACGAACTCGTCGAGCGAGGCGGCTCCCGCGGCCCCCTCTCCCGCGAGCCCGCGCACCGCGTCGGCGCTGCGGTCGAAGGCCACGCAGGCGTGCCCCGCCTTCATCAGCCGCCGGACCATGTTGGCGCCCATTCGTCCGAGGCCGATCATGCCGAGCTGCATCGGGACCTCCCCTTCGGGCGGAGTCTATCGCCGCGGCGCGAATGTAGACTCGGAGCGGGCTCGATGAATCCGACAGAAGTTGCCGCAGGCGTCGGAAGCGACCCCGGACGGGCCGCGTCGCCGGCCCACTTCGCCTGGATGCAGACCCGGATGGCGCTCGAACGCACACTCCTCTCCTGGGTGCGGACGGCTGCGGCGATGATCGGCTTCGGCTTCGCGATCTTTCACTTCTTCGAAGTGTTCAACACCGTGCCCGAGGTCAAAGCTCCGTGGAGGCCGGGCGCGGCGCGTCTGCTGGGCGTCTCGCTCGTCGCGATCGGAACGTTCGCCCTGGTCCTCGCTCTGATTCAGTACTACTTCACGCTCCGATTTCTCCACGGCCCCGCCTTCCGGGACATCGAAGGCGTCGAAGGCGTCCCCCGGTTCCACCCCGGTCTCATCGTGGCCTGGGTCGTCGCGGCCGTGGGCATCGTGACGCTGTGGACGGTTCTGGCGCGACTGCCCGGCGCGTTCCGCTAGAAGGTAAAAGCGAGCGCCGCGACGACCGTCGGGCTTTCCCAGCCCGGGTTGAAGACGTAAACGGAGAGGTTGGCGTTCTCGCGTGTGAACGAGACGAAGACGCCGCGCTGGACGTCGAGCCCGGTCCGATAGACCCGCGTGCGCTGAGAGGCGAGCCCAACGGCGAGCCAGTCGAGTGGGGAGTACCCGAGCTGCGCCCAGTTGTAGAGGAAGTTGTCGTCGGAATCGTCCACGTCGACGACGTACTCCCCCTCGCTGTAGAGCTCGAACCGGCCGTAGGAGACGGTCAGGTGGTATCCGGGCGCCACACCGCGCGTCTCCCCGAAGACCCCGCCTGCCATGAGCGTGGCGTCGATCCGGAACTCCTCGCCGAATCCGAAGTTCCACCCGATCCACGCCGAGCCGGCACGGAAGTTCTCGTAGTTGTATCGCCCCTCGAGATGGAGTCCTCCGTGGTCGGCGGTGACCGTCGGCTGGCCGTAGTGGAGGTCTTCGGGTGGAAAGTAGGCGTAGAGGCTCGCGCCGAACTCCCAAGCGCTCTCCTCCTCCGTCGCCGGCGCCGGCTCCTCCTGCGCGAATGCGGCAAACGCGGCGAGGAGAAGGAAGGCGGCGAGCCCCGCCCGCTCCGCGACCCTCATCCCCCGAGGGCGATCGTGACCGCGACGAGCACGACCCCGATCGCCACCATGACGAGGCCGGTCCGCCAGGGGCGATATCCCGAGTACCTCGCGACCGCGTAGCCCGAGAGAAAGAGCAGGGCGATCGCGACCGCGTTCGAGATCCGCAGCGCCGTCATCGGG
>JBKPSZ010000139.1:0-12168 GCA_046735265.1 Acidobacteriota bacterium
CACGACTGCTTCTCGGCGGCGGCCGTGAGCTCGTCCCCCTTCAAGCTGCTGTTCTGGTCGAGCCACTGCTGGGCTTCCATGACGTCGACGGGATAAGTCGACGCGACCAGGACCTGCGCGAGAAGCGGATCGGGATACAGCGCGATCGGCGCGACCAGGGAGTCGAGCTGATCGTTGGAAAGGTTCGTGGCGTCCTCGGGCGCTGCGGCGGCGGACGGCGCGGCCGATGACGGCGCAGCCTGGGCCGGGGGCGACGTCGGCGACTGCGGCGGGACGACTCGGTCCGCCGGCACCGGGGGCGGCGTCGAGGACGAGCAGCCCGGCGCGGCGAGCAGGGTACAGAGTGCGACGACCAGGCCTCCTCCCGGCAGCCCTGCGAGTCGGTTTCGGAAGGATCTCAGGGTTGGCACAGTTTCCTCCTCGCTTCCGAGCGCGGTGATCCTACCTGCGCGGGCCGGGACTTTCCAATGATGATCCTCCGGCGCCCCAGAGTGGACTCCATGACCGGCGTTCGATCGCTAGCCGGGTATCAGATAGAGCGTCACGGCGAAGACCGCATAGACGGCCAGGAGCTGAACGCCGGAGTACCAGGCGGAGTGGCCTCCGGAAACGACCTGAGAGACGGTCAGCGTCGCGAGGAGCACCATCAGCACCTGCGCGCCGCCGAAGTTCAGGTCCATGGGAGAGGGGGCCGCGAAGTAGCTGACGAAAAGCAGCACCGGCGCCACGAAGAGCGCGATCTGAGTCGAGCTTCCCATGGCGATCCCGACGGAGAGATCCATGCGGTTCTTGCGCGCTCCGGAGAAGGCAGCCGCCATTTCCGCGGCGGCGCCCACGAGCGACACGACGATGAAGCCCACGAAAGCGCGAGACATCCCGAACGCGAGGGCCGCCTCCTGGACCGATTCCACGAAGATCTCGCTGACGAGCGCGATCCCGATGGTCGCGACGGCGAGCGCGACGAGCGCGGCCGGGATGGGCCACGGCGTGTCGTGCTCTCCCCCTTCCGGGCTCGTGAAGAACTCGCGATGCGTCTTCAGCGAAAAGAGGAGAGACAGCGAGTAGGTGACGAGGAGAATTACGGCGATGCTCACGCTGAGCGGTCCGGTGAAGGACGGAACGTTCAGGCGGTCGATCCGAACCGTGGCCGAAGGGATGAGGAGGGCGATCGTCGCGAGCAGCAGCATCCCCGACTGAACCCGGGCGTTCCTCGGGTTGAACTCCTGAACGCGGTGTTTCAGGCCGCCGAGCAGGAAGGAGCCGCCCAGCATGAAGAGGCTGTTGGTCACGACGGCGCCGGTCAGCGAAGCCTTCACGAGGTCGATCATTCCGGCCTTGAGCGCGGTGATGGCGATGACGAGCTCGGTCAGGTTGCCGAGCGTCGCGTTCAGGAGCCCTCCGACGGCATCGCCGGTCTTCGCCGCCACGCTCTCGGTCGCCTGGCTGAGCAGCCCGGCGAGGGGGACGATCGCCGCGATCGACAGGAGGAAGAGCGCCGTGTGAGCCTCGGGGCGGACGGATTTCGCCACGAGGACCCCGGGCACGAAGACGAGCAGCCAGTAGAGCGGATTGTGACGCAGCGCCCGGACGACCGGGTTCAACCGCCTGCTCCCGTCCGGTTCGTCGCGGACACGGTACCCACGCTCGTCTCCTCTTGTGAAGGCCTTGTCGGCGAGATCCTATGGGCAGCCGCCGGAAAGGTCGAGTGCCTTCGTCCGGAGATTAGGAGTAGCTCAAGACCTCGGGCCCGGCCATTGGACCAAGGTGCGAACCAGCGGGAAGAGGAAGGCCGCCAGCGAGGTTTTGGCCTCTGCCCTGCATGGGAGAGTTTTTCTCGGACACGGAGCCGCCGTCAGTCTCTCGCGGTCGGCAGGGGCGGGAGCAGCCTCGGCACAAAGGAGTGGTTTTGAGCTGGGTGATCATAATCTGGGCGATGATCGTCGCCGCGAGCTTGACTCTCGCGGCGCAGCACCTCTTGATCGGCATCCGTCAGCGGGCCCTGGCGAATCTCCTTTTCGCCGTGAGCGGCGTGTCGGTCGCCGTGATCGCCGTCTTCGAGTTCCTTCTCATGCGTGCGGACACGTCCCGGCAGTACGGCGAGCTCGTGCGCGGGATCCACGTTCCGATTTTCTTTCTCGTCGGTTCGCTCGTCTTTCTCGTCTGGAGTTACTTCGGAGCCGGGCGGATCTGGCTGGGAGTCGCCGTCCTGGCGACGCGCGGAGCGGCGCTCGTCGCCAACTTTCTCCACCAGCCGAATCTGAACTTCGTGGAGATCACCGGCATCCGAAAAATCCCGTTTCTCGGAGAGAAGGTCTCGGTCGCCGACGGAATCGTGAGCCGCTGGACGCGGCTCGGCGAGTTGAGCTCCCTTCTGCTGGCTCTCTTCCTCGTGGACGCGGCAGTCACGGTCTGGAGGCGAGGCGATCGCCGGCGCGCCGCGGTCGTCGGCGGCAGCATGATCCTCTTCGTGGTCTTCGCGGCCGGCCACACCGCCCTCGTTCACGCGGGGATCCTGTCCATGCCCTATCTGATCAGCGTCCCTTACGTCGCGATCGTCTTGGCGACTTCGTACGAGCTGACGTTCGACGTACTGAGGGCATCGAGCCTGACCCGCGATCTGCAGGAGAGCCGATCCGCCCTCCGCGAGAGCGATCTGCGCCTCGCGCTGGCGGCCGACGCCGCGCGTCTGCGCTTCTGGTCGTGGGACGCCGATGCCGACGAAATCTGGACGGTGCCGGGAGAAGGTCTCCCGCGCGGCGACGTGATGGACGAACGAATCGATCTCCGACGATTCTTCTCCGCCGTCCACCCGGAGGATCGGAGCGGGATCTGGCGGACGATCCGGGAAGCGGCCGAAAAGGGGGGCGGCTTCGAGCGGGAGTATCGAGTTGTTCGTCCGGACGGCGACATTCGATGGATCACCCTTCACGGCTCGGGCGACATCGACGCGAAGACGGGGGTGGCCCGTGTCCGGGGAGTCTCGATCGACGTGACTCGAAGGAAGGCGGCCGAGGTCGAGGCGCAGAAGCGGCAGGCGGAGCTGGCGCATCTCTCCCGGGTGACGATGCTGGGAGAGCTGTCCGGCTCGCTCGCCCACGAGTTGAACCAGCCGCTGACGGCGATCCTCTCCAACGCGCAGGCCGCCCAGCGGTTTCTCGCAGGCGGGGACGGAAACCTCGAGGAGGTGCGCGCGATCCTCGACGACATCGTCAGGGAAGACAAGCGGGCCGGAGAGGTGATCCGGCGGCTGCGTCTCCTCCTGCAGAAGGGGGAAATCCGGCTCGAAGCTCTCGATGCGAATCAGCTCGTAGACGAAGTCCTGCGGCTCCTGCGCAGCGATCTCATCGGCCACGGGGTCACGGCGCGGACCGAAATCGGAGCGGACCTGCCGCCCCTGCTCGGGGACCGGATTCAGATCGAACAGGTCCTTTTGAACCTCGTGACGAACGCCTGCGATGCCATGGCGAGCGCCACTTCGGCGGAGAAGCGGCTCGTCGTGCGGGCGCAATCGGCGAACGGGAACGGCGTGCAGGTTTCCGTGGTCGATCGCGGATGCGGGCTGCCGCCGGCGGATCTGGACCGGATCTTCGAGCCGTTCGTCACGACGAAGAAGCAGGGAATGGGTCTCGGCCTGACGGTATGCCGGACCATCATCGCCGCGCACGGAGGCCGTCTGTGGGCGACGAACAACGACGATCGCGGTGCGAGCTTTCACTTCACGCTGCCCGGCGCCGAAGGAGCTCGGACGTGAATGCTCCGGACGAACGGATCTACGTCGTCGACGACGACCCGGCGGTCGGCAAGAGCCTCTCCCGCCTGTTTCGATCGGCCGGGTTCGACGTGCTCGCGTTCGATTCGCCGGAGGAGTTCCTCCGCCAGCTGCCCCGGGAGGCGGCCGGGTGCGTGGTCCTGGATCTCTCGATGCCCGGCCTGGACGGCCTCGGTCTCCAGCGGGAGCTCGCGGCCCGAACCTGCGGCCTGCCGGTGATCTTCCTGACCGGATACGGCGACGTTCCCAGAAGCGTCCAGGCCATCAAGAACGGCGCGATGGACTTTCTGACGAAACCGGTGGACGGCGAGGTGCTGTTGCGAGCGGTGCGACGCGCGCTCGAAGTCGAGCGCTCCACTCGGAGCTCGCGCCTCGACCTGGCCCGCTTCCGGTGGCGGCTGGAAGCGCTGACGCCGCGGGAGCGCGAGGTCCTGGGGGGGATCTTGACCGGAAGGCTCAACAAGCAGATCGGCCGCGATCTCGGGATCACCGAGAAGACCGTGAAGGTTCACCGCGGCCGAGTCATGGAGAAGATGGGAGCGGCCTCCCTGGCCGAGCTCGTGCACCTCGCCGACCGCGCCGGCATCCGGCCTTCGTAAGGGGCGTAACGCCCCGATTCATTTTCCGACGCCTGTCCCACGAAGGCTCGTGAATTCGGAACGTCAGCCGCCGACCTTCTCCGCCGGATCTCACGCGACGGCTCGTCCGTTGGCATACGACCAAAAGGCAATCCGCCGGGCCGAATTGGCTGTTAGCTTCGGTTCGTGCCCCGGGCGACACCCCTGATTGCGGTCGTCGATGACGAGGAGTCCGTCCGCCGGGCGCTCGCGCGATTGCTCCGTTCGGCCCGGCTGGACGCCGAGACGTTTCCGAGCGGAGACGAATTCCTGGAGACGGTGCTCGAAAACCCGCCCGATTGCATCGTGCTCGATCTCCACATGCCGAAGCGCGACGGCTTCCAGGTGCAATCCTGGCTGGCGAGGGCGCGACTCCGGATCCCCGTGATCGTCATCACGGGCCACGACACCCCCGAGTCCCACGAGCGCGCGATGAAGGGGGGCGCGGTCGCCTACCTCGAGAAGCCCCTGGATGGCGAAGCGCTGATCGCCGCGATCACCGAGGCGGTCGCGAGCGTGAAATAAAAGGTCTAGAGCGGAGTCGGGAGTCATCGGGGCTGCCGCCCCGCAGAAATTCAGGAGTGTGCACGGAAAGGAGAGAAGCCATGAAGAAGAGGCGCGCGACGAGTGTCGTGCTCGCTGTCACCGCCTTCGCCACTCTCATTCCGATCGGACCGCCGGCCGCTCACGCGGCCGAAAACCCGACGGACGCCGATCGCGACCGCGTCGAGGTCGAGACTGCCGCGCCCGAGGCGGTAGACGCGACGACTCAGACGGAGGCCGCCGCCCCCGAGCCGAAGCCACGGATGGACATCTACGGCTTCGCGATGCTCGATACCGGCTACGACTTCAAGCAGGTCGATCCGGACTGGTTCGACGTGCTGCGCCCGACGAAGCTGCCCTCCTTCCCGAACCAGTTCGGCGACGACGGGAACTTCTATGCCGGCGTGCGGCAGAGCCGGTTCGGCGTCAAGGGCTGGCTGCCGACGAAGCTGGGCGAGATCAAGACGATCTTCGAATTCGAACTCTTCGGGACCGGCGCCGACGCGGGGCAGACGACTTTCCGGCTGCGGCACGCCTGGGGCGAGCTCGGATGCTTCGGGGCGGGTCAGAGCTGGAGCCCCTTCATGGACCCGGACGTCTTCCCGAACTCGATCGAGTACTGGGGCCCGAACGGGATGGTCTTCTTCCGCAACGTCCAGGTGCGCTGGATGCCGATGCAGGGGGAGAACGAGCTCTTTCTCGCTCTGGAGCGCCCGGGCGCCTCGGCCGACCAGGGAACGTTCGCCGACCGCATCGAGCTGCAGAACGTCAAGGGACACTTCCCGGCTCCGGACTTCTCGATCCACTACAAGCGGAGCGGCGACTGGGGTCACGTCCAGATCGCGGGCATCTACCGCTACATGAGCTGGGTGGATACGGTTCCGGACGAGGTCGATCTGTCGGGAAATGCGAACGGCTGGGGCGTCAACCTGAGCACCAACATCAAAACGCCGATGCAGGGCGTGATCCGGGCGTCGGTCGTCTACGGCGAGGGGATCGAGAACTACATGAACGACGCGCCGGTGGACATCGGCATCCAGACGAATTTGACGAACCCCCGCCGCCCGCTCCTCGGAAAGACGCTGCCGGTTCTCGGGATCGTCGCGTTCTACGACTTCTACTGGAACGAGCACTTCTCGAGCGCCTTCGGCTATTCGCGCGTGGACATCGACAACAGCAACGGGCAGGAGCCGAGCGCGTTCCACATCGGCCAGTACGCGCTGGCGAACCTTCTCTACTACCCAGTCAAGAACGTGATGGCGGGGCTGGAATTCCAATGGGGTCGGCGCGAGAACAACACGGACGGGTTCTCGGTGGACGACTATCGAATTCAGTTTTCCGCCAGGTACAACTTTTCGTTTTCGTTAGGAGGGAACAAGTGAGCACGAGGTCCTACCGGATGATCGGGACGGCCTTCGCGGCGGTCGCGGCGCTCGCGGTCTCGGCGCCGTCGGTCGCGTAGGCCCCCGCACAAATCGATTCGGCGGTCAAAGCGGCCTACGACAAGTACAAGGACCTCCAGGAAGGCAAGAACGCACAGTCGCGCCGAAAGACCCGAAGGCCTACTACGCCGTGTTCGAGATGTACGCTCCGCTCTGGCGCCAGCTGACGCCGGAGGCGAGCGCGAAAGTGCGCAAGGGGAACTACGAGCGGCTGTTCGACGAGGCGCGGCGCCGCGTTCGCGCCTGGGAGCGTGCGGGCGCCGCGGCGAGGAGCGACGAGAAGTGAGCAGAGAGTGGGAGGATTTTCCGTTCCGTGGAGGTGATCTGTGAACAACGTGGCGAAGACCCGGACCGAACACGACCTGCTGGGGGACCTGGAGGTCCCAGCCGAGGCTTACTACGGGGTGCAGACGACGCGCGCTCTCGAAAACTTCCGCATCTCGGGGGTCGAGCTCAAGCTCTATCCCAACCTCATCAAGGCCTTCGCCATGGTGAAGCTCGCCGCCGCGCGCGCGAACTATGACTGCAAGCAGTTCTCGAAAGAGATCCTGAAAGGGATCGAGGGGGCCTGCAAGGAGCTCATCGACGGAAAGCTCCACGAGGAGTTTCGCCTCGACGTCGTCCAGGGCGGCGCGGGCACCTCGACCAATATGAACGCGAACGAGGTGATCGCCAACCGGGCGCTGGAGCTCATGGGGCACAAGAAGGGGGAGTACAAATACTGCGACCCGCACGACCACGTCAATTGCTCGCAATCGACAAACGACGCCTACCCGACGGCGTTGCACGTCGGCATGGCGCTCGGCAACATCGAGCTCGTCGCCGCGATGAAGAAGCTCATCGCGTCTTTCCGCAAGAAGGGGAAAGAGTTCGCCTCGATGCTGAAGATGGGCCGCACGCAGCTCCAGGACGCCGTCCCCATGACGCTCGGCCAGGAGTTCGAAGCTTTCGCGTCCACACTCGAAGGTGAGGTCCTTGCGCTCGAGCGGATCCAGAACGTCCTCTGCGAGATCAACATGGGCGCGACCGCGATCGGCACGGGCCTGAACGCGCCGAAGGGCTACGCTGAGAAGTGCACGCAGCACCTGGCGAAGATCACCGGTTTTCCGATCCACCTGGCGGAGAACTTAATCGAGGCGACCCAGGACACGCAGTCGTACGTCCTCTATTCATCCTGCATGAAGAGTCTGGCGATCAAGCTCTCGAAGGTCTGCAACGACCTGCGGCTCCTGTCGTCCGGCCCGCGCACGGGGCTCCGCGAGATCAACCTTCCCCCCAAGCAGCCCGGCTCCTCGATCATGCCGGGCAAGGTGAATCCAGTCATTCCGGAGGTCGTCAGCATGGTCTGCTTCCGTGTGATCGGCAGCGACCTGACGGTGACGATGTCCGCCGAAGGGGGGCAGCTCCAACTGAACGCCTTCGAGCCGATCATCGCCGCCTGCATCTTCGAGGCGCAGACGATGTTCGGGAACGCGGCGCGCACGCTGCGCGTGCATTGCGTGGACGGGATCACGGCGAACACCGACGTCCTCAAGCACTACGTGGAGTTCTCGATCGGCACGGTCACCGCGCTCAACCCGGTGATCGGGTACGACCGTTCGACGGAGCTCGCCGCCGAGGCGATGAAGTCGGGGCGGGGAATTCTGGAGCTCATCCGCGAAAAGAAGGTCCTGTCGGAAGAGCAGATCAAGAAGGTCTTCGATCCGGTCGCGATGACCGGGCAGGCGCCTCGGGTATGAGCCGGCGAGCGATCGTTCGCAGCGTGCTGCTCGCCTCCGTCGTCGGCGGACTGGTCGGGTTCGCTCGGGGTGAGCAACCGGCGGCCGACGGCTGGCGGCCGTTCACCGCTACGTGGACGCTCTCGGGAGACCGAACCCTCCTGCCGACGGAGGGGAAGCGGCCGGCCTCGACCGTTCACCTGACGGGGCCATTCACTCTGACGAGCGGCGAAGGGCTCGGCCGCGGCCTTCTCGGCGAAGTGATCGGCTTCGATGACGGGGGCCGGCTCCTCGCCGGCAGGGCCGTCTTCACTGAAGAGCACGGCGACCGGATCTTCTGCACCTTGAACGCAGAGCCGATCGGCACGGGCCGCCTCGCGACCGCCACGATCACCGGCGGTACGGGGCGCTTCACGAGCCTCGAGGGGAAATTCACGCTGGCCTGGCAGTACGTGTTGGACACCGAGGGAGGACAGGTCAGCGTCCGCGCCGTGAACGTCGAGGGTCGGACCCGGCTCGTTGCCCGGGTCGAGGGTCGATGAGCCCAGGCGCGAAAACGATCCTCGCCCGCCTCGGCGTCCTGGCGCTCGGGACAGGGATCTGGTTCTGGCCGGTGCCGAACGGGCTGACGCCGCCCGCCTGGCGCCTCTTCGCGATCTTCGCCGCCACGATCGCCTCGGTCATCGTCGGGGCGTTTCCCATCTTGACGGCGTCGGTTCTCGGTCTCGGGATCGCCGTCCTCACGCGCACGATCTCGCCGGGCGCGGCCTACGCGGGCTTCGCCAACGGCACCATTCTCCTGATCATCGTCGCGTTCCTCCTGGCGCGGACCGTCGTGACGAGCGGGCTCGGTGAGCGGCTCGGGTATTTCGTCGTGAGTCTCTTCGGACGCTCGACGCTCGGGCTCGGCTACAGTCTCTTCCTGGTCGACGCCGCCGTCGCGCCCGCCTTTCCGAGCAACACCGCGCGCGGCGGCGTCCTGTTTCCCATCGCCTACTCGCTCGCCGAGGGAGGAGGATCGAAGCCCGACGAGAACACCCGTAAGCGAATGGGCGCCTACCTGATGTTCTGCGGCATGGCGAGCCTTTCCGTCTCATCGGCCCTGTGGCTCACGGCGATGGCGGCGAACCCCCTCGGCACGGAGATTGCGGCGGCGCACGGGCTGAAGATTGGTTTCGGGTCGTGGCTCGTCGCTTCTTCCGTTCCGACGCTGCTTGCGATCGCGCTCCTCCCTTATGTCCTCTACAGAGTCTTCCCGCCCGAAGTGCGGACGAGTCCGGACGCGCCGGTTGCCGCGCGGCAAGCGCTCCGCCGGTTGGGGGGCCTGTCGGGATCCGAGCGCGCGGTGGCTCTCACGTTCCTGGCCATGGTGATCGCGTGGGGACTCGCGGCAACGCTCAAGCTCGACTCGACGGCGGTGGCCTTCGTCGGCCTCGGCGTGCTGCTGGCGACGGGCTCCCTGACGTCGAAGGACATCGCGCAGCAGGGGGACGTCCTCGAGACCTTCATCTGGTTCGCGGCACTCTACGGATTGAGCACACAGCTGAATGCGCTCGGTTTCATGGGATATCTGGGCCAGCGGCTCGGGAGCGCGCTCGGCGGAATGCCCTGGCTAGCCGCGTTGGTGGTCCTGATTCTCGCCTATGTCCTGTTGCACTACCTCTTCGTGAGCCAGACGGCGCACCTCCTCGCGCTCTTCGGCGTGTTCCTGGACGTCGGCGCAGCGCTCCAAGTGCCGATCGCACCGCTCGCGTTCGGCCTACTTTTCGCCACGAACTACTTCTCCGTTCTCACCCCTCAGGGCTCGAGCGCCAACCTTCTGTTCGTCGGCAGCGGCTACCTGACCCAGAAGGAGCTCTACAAGCTGGGAACGATGACGACGGCGTTGCTCTTCATCCTTTATCTCGTGGTCGGGACGCCATGGGTGCTGCTCGTCGCGCGGTAGAGGGATTGTCGTGTGTTACTTCACCGAGACCCTTCGCGGAAACCCGGAACTCGCGATCTTCGCGACTCTCGCGCTCGGGTCATCATGCTCTTGACGAAGTAGGAGGCAGGTCATGCCGAAGCGCAATCTGTTCATCGCCACGCTGACTCTCATCCTGGTGGCCGCCGCTGGAGCGGCGGCTCAGATGGCCGCGCCGCCCGGGAAGCTCCCGACGATCGTCGTGCTCGCCACAGGGGGCACCATCGCGGGCGCCGCCGCAACTGACGTCCAGGCCGGCTATACCTCGGGCCAGGTCGGCGTCGAGCAGCTCCTCGCCGCCGTGCCGCAGGCGAAGAAGCTCGCGAACCTCCGCGGCGAACAGATCTCGAACATCGGTTCGCAGGACATGAACGACGAGGTGTGGTTGAAGCTCGCGCGCCGCGTGAACGAGCTCACGGCGATGCCGGACGTGGACGGCGTCGTGATCACGCACGGCACGGACACGATCGAGGAAACGGCGTATTTCCTGAACCTCGTCGTGAAGTCGAGGAAGCCCGTCGTGCTGACGGCGGCGATGCGCCCGTCCACGGCCCTCTCGGCGGACGGCCCGCTCAACTTCTTCAACGCCGTGGCCGTGGCGGCGAACAAGGAGGCGGCCGGGCGCGGGGTCCTCGTCGTCATCAACGACTGGATCCACGGCGCCTCGTCTCTGACGAAGACGAGCACGACGGCCGTACAGACTTTCCTCTCCCCGCTACGGGGCCTGATCGGCACCGTCGCCTACGGAGACGCCGAGTTCTATCGCGGGCCGGTGGGAAAGAATACGATCGATTCGGAGTTCTCGCTGGAGAAAGTGACCGCGCTGCCCCGAGTGGACATCGTCATGGCATACGAGAACATGGACGGCGCCTTGATCGACGCCGCGGTCGCCGCGGGCGCCCAGGGTGTCGTGGTCGCGGGCGTGGGGAACGGGAACATGACGAAGGCCGCGCTCGACGCGCTCGCGGCACAGGCGAAAAAGGGGATCGTCTGCGTGCGGTCCTCACGCGTCGCGACGGGGAACGTCGGACGAAACGTGGAAGTCGACGACGACAAGCTCGGACTCGTCGCATCGCTCGACCTGAACCCTCAGAAATCGAGGGTGCTCCTGCGGCTGGCATTGACACGGACGAAGGATCCGAAGCAGATTCAGCGCTACTTCGTCGAATACTGAGGCGAAGGGTTACAGGCCGAGAGGGCGACGAGATGAGTCGGTCAGCCGGATTTCTGCAGTCATCGATCGGACGCAAGGTGATCATGGCCGTCACCGGCGCGATTCTTGTCGTCTTCGTGATTGGCCACATGATCGGCAACCTGACTGTCTATCTCGGGCCGGAGGCGTTGAACGGCTATGCCGTGTTCCTGCGCCAGTTCCTTCACGGCTCGGCCCTCTGGATCGTCCGCGCCGTGTTGCTCGCGTCGGTGATTCTCCACATCTGGTCGGCGACGTCCCTGACGCTCGACAGCCGGAGGGCTCGGCCAAAGGGCTATCGGGAGCTCGAGTGGAAGGAGTCCACCTACGCTTCACGCACGATGCGGTGGGGCGGGGTCATCATTCTCCTCTTCGTGATCTACCACCTGCTCCACTTCACGTTCGGCACGGCGCACCCGAGCTTCGTCGAAGGGGACGTCTACCACAACTTCGTGACGGGCTTCCGGAGCGTGCCGGTCTCGATCGTCTACATCTTCGCCATGCTGGCGCTCGGGCTGCACCTGCGCCACGGAGTCTGGAGCATGTTCCAGACGCTCGGCGTGTCGCACCCCCGTTACATCGCGATGGCGCGCGCGGCGGCCTGGGTGGTGGCCGTCGTGGTCGTCGTCGGCAACGTGTCCTTCCCGATCGCGGTCCTCACCGGTCTCGTGAAGTAGAGAAGGAAGTGGGCATGGAACTGCGCTCCAACGTCCCGTCCGGGCCTCTCGAGAAGAAGTGGGAGAAGCACCGCTTCGAGATGAAGCTCGTCAACCCGGCCAACAAGCGGAAGTACACGGTGATCATGGTGGGCTCGGGGCTGGCGGGCGGCGGAGGCGCCGCCTCGCTCGCGGAGCTCGGCTACCAGGTGAAGTGCTTCTGCTATCAGGACTCGCCGCGCCGCGCGCACTCGATCGCCGCGCAGGG
>JBKPSZ010000140.1:0-11702 GCA_046735265.1 Acidobacteriota bacterium
GAAGGTCTCGTGGGCTCGGAGATGTGTATAAGAGACAGCCGCGGAGGCCCATCCCGAGGACTCCATGTCCACCGCCGCCAGCTCTCCGGCACCCCGGGAGAGCTCCCTCTTGGCGGCCGCCGTTGCCGCCGGGCGTCGGACGGTCACGAGCGTTGCGGGCCTCGCGCCCGCGGCGGTCGCCCGAGAAAGGAGAAGGGGATCCGGCGCGGGCACGGCGAGCGACCCGTCGATCAGACGAGCCGATGCGACCACGTCGCTCGGAGCGAGGGAGGCCGTCAGGGCTCCGGCCGCACCGATGCCGACGAGGGCCGCAGGCCGGTAGCGCTCGCAGAGGCCGCGGGCGACGCGCGCGGCCTTCTCCGGTCCGTCGCCCGTCGCGGCGAGAAAAAGCTCCGGAAGGGAACCGCGCGCGGAGCTTCGAAACACCTTCGTCCCCTCGAACCGGTCGGCGACCGCCGGCTCGAGGCGGCGGAAGAGCGGCGTCAACTCCTCGCGCATCGCGGCCACGATCAGGAGCGGACCCTTCTCAGGCCGCTCGGGCATAGCCTTTTTCGCGGAACCAGGCGACGGCCCGGGCGAGCGCGTCTTCGACGGAGGACTGCGGAAGCCCGAGCTCCCGCACCGCCTTGCGCGCATCGAAGAACATCCGGTGCCGGGACATGCGGACGCTCTCGAGGGAGACGCGCGGCGGCCGGCCCGTCAGATAGGCCCAGCCCGTGGCCGCCGCGGCCGCCGCGAGCGGGACGGCGTGGGGAAGGCGCACGCGCGGCGCCGGAAGTCCCGTCAGAAGCGCCAGGGTCTCGAAGATCTCCTTCAGCGTCATGTTGCGGTGGCCGAGGATGTATTTCTCTCCGCGCCGCCCCTTCTCGGCGGCGAGCAGGTGCCCGGCCGCGACGTCGCGCACGTCCACGAGATTCAAACCGGTGTCCACGTAGGCCGGGAGCCGGCCGTTGACGAAGTCCACGATCATCTGTCCCGTCGGAGTCGGCTTGATGTCGAGCTCGCCCACGGGAGTCGACGGATTCACGATGACGAGGTCGAGACCGCGCCCGGCCCAGGTCTCGGCGACGCGTTCGGCGTCGAACTTGCTCTTCTTGTAGCGGCCCACGATCTCGGCGCGAGCGACCGGAGTCTCCTCGTCGGCGGCGGCGCCGTCGGGCCGGAGGCCGAGCGCGCCGACCGAGCTCGTGTAGACGACTTTCGGAACCCCTGCCTGCGCGGCCACCCGGAGCAAGTTGTCGGTCCCGGCGACGTTCGTGCGGGCGAGCTCGCCCGGATCGCGCGTCCAGAGCCGATAGTCCGCGGCGCAGTGATAGAGCGTCTCGATCCCGGCGACGGCCCGCTCGAGCGAGCCCGCATCGAGAAGATCCCCTTCGACGATTTCCGCCGCGAGCCCTTCGAGATTCGAGCGCCGGCTGCCGGGGCGGACGAGGCAGCGGACGGCGCGGCCGCGATCGAGCAGGGCCCGGACGACGTGCGCACCGACGAAACCGGTGCCGCCGGTGACGAGATCCATGTCTCTAACAGCCGGATTCTAGGCCGGCGGAGCTTGCCGGAGACGGCCGGAGCGGGCCCGGCGGTCGCGCCGGACGGCTATGCCGCCAGGTTCCAGGCGATCATCCGGACCATGTCGCCCGGATTCTTCGGAAGCTCCCGAACGACCGAAGCCTCGAACCCGGAATGCATCGCGCAGTTCTTGCAGAGCGGGTCCTGGCGCGATTCCCAGTACTCCCAGTCCGTGCCGTTCCAGAACTGGTCGAAAGTCTCCGACCAAGTCTTTCCGATCAGGTAGCAGGGGCCCTTCCACCCTTTCGGGGTGTACGTCACGGTGCTCCAGGGCGAGCACTTGTACTCGCGCAGCCCCGCCGCGAACTCGAGAAACATCGGCGTCGAGGTCAGCCGGTACTTCTTCGAGATTTCGAGGACCCGGCGGAACTTCTGCTGCATCTCCGAGCGCGTCAGGAAGATGTCGCTGTCCACCGACTCGTAGTGATAACCGGGCGAGACGAGCATGCCGTCGACGCCGAGGTTCGTCAGGAGCTCGCAGAGCTCCTCGACCTCGTCCATGCTCGTCTCTTTGAAGATCGTCGTGTTGGCCATCATGTGATGGCCGCGGGCGACTCCCTCCTCGATCATCGCGACCGCCTTGTCGAAGACGCCTTCGCGGTCGCACACGTAGTCGTGCGTCTTCTTCATACCGTCCAGGTGCACGTTGATCATGAGCCGCTTGTTCGGCGGGATCACGCCGTAGACCTTCTCGTCCAAAAGCAGCGCGTTCGTGCAGAGATAGATCTGCCGCTTGCGGCGGATGATCTCGGAGACGAGCTCCGGCAGCTCCGGATAGATCGTCGGCTCGCCGCCGCAGATCGAAACGACCGGAGCCTGGGACCGCTCGACCGCCTCGAGGCACTTCGCGACCGAGAGCCGGTCCTTGAGCTTCCCCGTGTGACGCTCGACCGCGCAACCGATACAGGCGAGGTTGCAGGTGTAGAGGGGCTCCAGCATCAGGACGAACGGGTAGCGCTTCCGCCCCCGGATCGCATTGACGACCTGGTGCTGGATGTTGTCCGTCATGAGGTGAACCGGGAATCGCATTCTGCTCACTCCCTCGGAGGCCGCACGGCGACCGGCGGCGACGTCCTCCCCGCGGCGGCCGCCGCCGACGGGGTTCGGGCGGACTGCCGATACAACGACAGGGCCCAGAGCGGGAAATACGTCGCATACAAATGATACCGGAGATAGAAGACCCTGGGGAAACCAGTGGCGGACCAGTAGTCGTCGCGCCAGGAGCCGTCGTACTGTTGAGTCCGCAGCAGGTATTCGAACCCGCGCGCGACGGCTTCGGAAGAATCGTCGCCGAGCGCGAGGAGCGCCATGAGCGCCCACGCCGTCTGTGAGGGCGTGCTCGGTCCGATCCCCCGGGTCGACGGGTCCTCGTAGGACTTCTGCAGCTCGCCCCATCCTCCGTCGGGATTCTGGCGCGCGCGCAGCCAGTGCCCGGCGCGCTGATAGCGCGCCTGCGAGAGGTCTTCGCCCGCGTGCAGGAGGCCGCGGAGAGCGAGCCAGGTCCCGTAGATGTAGTTGCAACCCCACCGCCCGTACCAGATTCCGTCCGGCTCCTGCTTCCGCTTGAGAAATTCGACCGCGCGGCGCATGGCGGGATGGTCGGGGCGATCTCCGAGGTTGTGGAGCGCCTCGAGAGCGCGACCCGTGATGTCCTCGCAGCTCGGGTCGATCATCGCGTTGTGGTCCGCGAACGGGATGAAGGTCCAGACCTCGTTGGAACATTCGCGATCGAACGCGCCCCATCCGCCGTCGTCGTTCTGCATTCCGAGCAGCCACCGCCGCCCGCGCTCGATCGCCTCCCGGCGGGCGCGGTCCTCCTCTTCCGTCGCGAAGCGCGTCTTGGACAGCGACGTCAGGACCTCCGCCGTGTCGTCGGTGTCGGGGTAGAACTCGTTGGCGTATTCGAAATACCAGCCGCTGACGGGCGCGTCCGGGGCGCGGCGCTTCCAGTCTCCGACCTGCTTGACCTCGTGGTCGAGCAGCCATCGCGTCGCCCGGCCGAGAGCCGGATCGTCGGGAGAGAGCCCCGAAGCGACGAGCGCTGGAGCGGCGATCGCGGTATCCCAGACCGGCGAAAAGCACGGCTGCACGCGAAGCGTCTCCTCATCCTCGAGCTCGAGCTTCTCGAGCTCGCGCTCCTGGGCGAGGAGACGCGGGTCGTCGAGGCCGTACCCGAGGCAACGAAACGCCATGATCGTGTTGATAATCGGCGGGAAGATCGCGCCCAACCCGTCGCTCGCGATCAGCCGATCGTGAATCCACTGCTCGGAGACCTCGAGCGCCCGGCGGCGCCAGGGCGTCCACTTCGCGGCCTCGACCGCCTTCAATCCCCGGTCCACGGTCCGGAAGAACACGCCCCAGAACCGCTCTTTCATGTTTCGGGCCTTGCGCCGCGGGGGGGCCGCGCCGGTTCGGAGCTCCGAGATCTGCGCGTTCCCCGGGACCGGGCAGAACGGCTTCTTCGCCCACATGATGCCGAGCGGCACGACGATCGTCCGCGACCAGGAAGAAATCTTGTCGAGCGTGAAGGGGAACCAGTCGGGCAGGAGCACGAGCTCCGGCGGAACGGCCGGACACGCGTCCCAGTCCCACTGGCCGAAGACCGCAAGATAGATTCGCGTGAAGGAGTTCGTCGCCTCGATGCCGCCCAAGCGGAGGATGACCTCCCGGGCGCGCTTCATGTGGGGCGCGTCGGCCGGGTCTCCGACGAGCTTCAGGGCGAAGTACGCCTTGACCGAGACGCTGACGTCGGGCGGGCCCCCTTCGTAGTTGGGCCATCCGCCGCCCGGCAGCTGCTTGCGTCGGAGATATTCGGCGGCCTTCCGCATGCGGGGCTCCCCTGCCCGGCCGAGAAAATGGAGCGTGAGCATGTATTCGGACTCGAGGATGGTGTCTCCCTCGAGCTCGCCGCACCAGTGTCCGTCGGCATGCTGGATGGAAAGGAGATACCTCTGCCCCGCGGAGACCGCGTTCCGCAATCCCTCGGGCTCGACGCCCACCCCCCCCGAATCCCTCCCGCTTTCTTTCATGAAGCCGCGTAGCTTATGAGGAGAAGGCTCCTCCATGCAATATTTACAATGTTACGCGGTCTGAGGCCTCCGGGTTTCCGACTCGTGACGGCTTTCGCGGGCTTCCTTCACGGCGCGGCTGCGGGCGCGGCCTCGGCACCGAAGGCGGACGAAATCTCTCCTCGTAGGTCGAGAAGGGCGAGCCTCGCTTCGATCTGGTCCCGATGGGCGCGGGCGAGGTCCGTTTCCGCCTCCGCGAGCGCGAGCTCGGACCGGTCGATCCCGTCCGCCTCTCCGCGGCCCTCGCGCGCGAGCGCTTGCGCCTGCGCTACGCCTTCCTCCGCGAGAGCGACCGCCCGGCGGGCGATCCCCGTTTCGAGACGCGCCGCCTCCAAACGCGCTTCGACTTCGCGAGTCTCCCGGTCGAGATCCCCTTCGCGCAGTCTCCGTTCGGCGCGATTTCGCTCGAGCCTCGCCCGCGACCGCGCGGCGAGGGCGTCTTCGCGGCCGCCCGTCAGAATCGGAAGAACCACCGAGACCCCAACGCTCGCGACGTTCTCCTGGAAGCTCAAGTAGTACTTGTCGTAGCCGAATCCGCGCGGCACGTAGGCGTAGCGCGCCTCGGCGTGAACGACCGGCTGGAAGGCGCGGCCGAGCAGTCTCGCCGACTCCTCGAGCGCGGCGCTCTCGGAAGCGAGAGCGCGCAGCTTCGGATCTCGCGCGAGAGCCGTTTCGAGCGTATCGGCGCCGGCCGGCTCGGGAATGGACTCCGAAGGGTCCTCCGCCAGAGTGGGCGTCGTCCCCGGCGGCAGTCCGACCAGCCGCGCCAGCTCGTGGCGGTCGAGGTCGCGGTCGGATTCGGCGGCGTAGAGCCTCTGACGCGCGCGCGCCTCCTCGAGCGACGCCCTCTCGACGTCGAGCTCGGTCAGGCGTCCCTCGCGGGCGAGCGACTTCTGCCTCCGCGCGACGGCCTCCCGGGCCTCGAGGGCCCGGCGCGCGCTCGTGACCCTCGCTTCGTCCGCGGAAAGCTTCGCGCAAGCCGAGACGGTTCGCCGCACCATGCTGGCACGGGCGGCGGCGAGAGCGCCTTCGGAGTCGAAGATGCGCGCCTGCGCTTCGAGCTCCTCGGACTTCTGGCGCGCGTCGTAGAGCTTCCAGCCGAGGCGGGCACCGGCGGCGGAAGGAACCTCACCGGCCACGGCAAGCGGCAGGCCGGTGGAATAGCCCGGCGTCGAATTCAGGTAGAGCTGCGGGCGGCTCTCGCTCGAAGCCTCCCGCGCTCCCGACGCGTCCTCTTCCGCCGCGGCGCGCGACACCGCCATTTCCGGGGAGCGGGCGAGCGCGAGCTCGACCGCCCGCCGCAGCGTGAGCGGCGGCACGGCCGGAGCCTCGGGAGGCGCCGCCGCGATCAGGAGAGCCAGGAGCAGGGCTTCATTCATGGTGCAAGGCCTCCGTTGGGTTCAGGTTGGCGGCGCGGTAGGCCGGCACGACGCCGAAGATGAGCGCCACCGCGCAAGAAAAGGTGAACGCGAGGACCGCCGAGAGAAGCGAGATCTGAAGCGGGAGCTGCCGGAAGAGGAAACGCGCGGCGAGTGGCAATCCGAGCCCGACGGCGACGCCCGCCGCCGCTCCGACGACGCCCAGGAGAAGCGCCTCGAGGAGGAACTGCTGGAGGATGTCGCGCCGGCGCGCGCCGACCGAGATCCGCAGGCCGATCTCCCGGGTGCGCTGCTCGACCGAAGCGAGAAGGATGTTCATGATCCCGACGCCTCCGACCACGACGGAAACGGCGGCGGCGAGGATGAACGCGAGGATCAACGCGAAGGAGATCGCCTGCGCCACGCGAACGACCGTCGTCATCGTCTTGACCCGGAAGACCGAGCCCTGATGGTGCCGGTCGCTCAGGATCTCTTCCATGACGTCCGCGGCGTGGGGAATCTGGGAGAAGTCGCGGGCTTCGGCAAAGAGCGTGTCCACGCGGCGCGTCGGCGTGAAGAACCAGGCGACCGTGATCGGGATGAAGATCGAGCGCGGCGTCACTTCCCCCTGCCCCATCGTGTCCACCGGTTTCTCGAACTCCCCCACCACCGTGAAGCTCATGCCCAGCGTTCGGAGCGTCTTCTCGGGCGAATCGTCGCCGCCGAAGAGCTCCTCGTAGAGCGTCCGGCTGACGACGCAAACCTTCGCGCGGCCGGTGACGTCCTCTTCGTCGAGGAAGCGGCCCCGGAGGATGCGCAAGTTCTTGCGAACCGTCTGGTAGTTCGGTGTCGTTCCGAGAACCGCGACGTTGGCGGCGTGCGCGAGCACCGTGACGGTTCCCTGGAGCTCGACGAGCGGCGTCACGCCCGTGAAGAGATCTTCGCGCGCCGCGACCGCCTTCACGTCGCCTTCGGTGATCTGGTCGTCCCGGCGCCGGGAGACCCCCGAGGTGACGGTGCCTTCGTAGCCCGCCCACACGAGGTGCGATCCGACCCCTTCGATCTGCGACATCACGAAAGCGCGCCCCGTCAGGCCGAGAGCCACGATGATGATGATCGCGGCGGTCCCGACGACGAGCCCTCCCAGCGTCAGACCCATCTGCACCGGGTGCGTCCGGAATCGGTGAAGCGCCGTCTCGAGCGTCTCGGGGCGAAGCATCGTCTTCCGGGCCGCGCCGCTAGCGGGCCGCCACCCGCAACCCCTCCGACAGCGGCACCGCGCCGGGCAGGAGCACCCGGTCCCCGTCCGCGACCCCTTTGACGATCTCGACCTCGTTGGGCGCGACGAGCCCGACGGTGACTTCGCGGCGGCGAGCCCGGCCGTCCGAAAGAACCCAGACGTACCGATGTTCCCCGTCGCGGCCGAGGGCGCCCCTCGGGACGACGAGCGCGTTCTCTTTCTCCGCCACGACGAGCTGGACGTTGACCGAGGCGTTCGGCGGAAGCTGCGAGGCGGGATCCGCGATCTCTCCCAAGACCTCTCCGACCTGCCGCCCCTCCACCTGACGCAGACCCGGAGCCACGAGCGTCACGCGCCCGTTCCAGCTGCGTTCCGGCAGACCGTCGAAGGAGACCACGATCCGCTGCCCCGGCGAGACGCGCGGCAAATCGGGCTGGTCCACGCGGATGCGCACGCGCCGGCGGTCCGGATCGGAAACGCTCGCGACGAGCTGACCCTCGCCGATGGTCTCCCCCACACGGCGCGGAAGGTTGAAGACGACGCCGTCGGCCGGGGCGCGGACGGTCAGCTCCTGTGCCTGACGAACGAGCTCGCGCGACGATTCGCCGGCGAGCTCGACGCGCGATCCGGCGAGCGAGCGGAGGCGCGCCTCGGCCGCGCGCACCCTGGCCGAAGCCGCGACGGCCGCCGCCACGTCCGTCTCGAGCGTCGCTCGGGGAATCGCCCCTTCCGCGAGAAGGCGCCGATCGGCCTCGACCGTTTCCTTCGCGCGTTTCTCCTCCGCCTGGCCCGCCGCCAGGTCCGCTTCGGCGCGGACGCGCTCCGCGGCGAGCTCCGAAGCGAGCGAGGTCGCGTCTCGCGAGCGGTTGGAGAGGGAGGGGCTCTCCAGGCGCACGAGAACGTCGCCGCGATGGACGCGTGCGCCCTCGCGCACCGGAAGCTCCGCCACGCGCGCGCTCTCGGGGGCGCGCAGCTCGCCTCCCTCGGGCGTCTCGAGGGTTCCGTCGGAGAGGATCGGGACGAGAAGGTGCTTGCGCGAGGCGGCGGCCGCGGTGACCGGCGCGCGGCCGGGCCGCGACAGCGCGACCACGGCGATGACGAGAAGGACGACGAGGGCGGCGATGCCGGCCGCGAGCGTGCGGAAGCGCGGCTCTTTTCTGTCGATCATGGCGAGGCGGTCCGCGGGCCGTCCAGCGAAACGACGCGGCGAACTACCCGGAAGGCCCGCACGGCGTCCTTCGCGTCAGAACGGCCACCACCGGGCGGGCAGGTTCTTCGCGACGTCGTTGTAGAGCACGACCGTGAGCAGCGCCAGGATCATCAGGAATCCGACCTGCAGGATCCGCTCCTTGACGCGCAGCGAGAAATCGCGCCGGACGAGGCCTTCGACTCCGAGCAGGAAGAGATGTCCCCCGTCGAGCACCGGGATCGGAAGGAGATTGAAGATCCCGAGCTGCAGGGAGATCGCCGCCATCAGCGCGACCAGAGGGATCGCGCCCTGACGCGCCGCCTCTCCCGAAAACTTCGCGATATCGAGCGGTCCCGACATCGTCTTGACGCTCGCCCTCCCGACGAAGAGCCGGCCGACCAGGCCGAGCGTCATCCGGAAGTCCTTCCGGACGCGCCGCCACCCCTCGACGAACGACTGACCGAGCGAGAACCGCTCAGTCGTCTCCTGGAGGTCGGCGGCGACCTTCACCCCGATTTTCCAGGTTCCGTCGGCGTCGCGGCGCGGCGAAACGGTCGCGACGCCGGGAAGGTTCTCGCGGAGGTATCGGATTTCGAAGGGACCGGGCGCCGCTTCGTTGACGGCTTCCATCACCTTCGTGAGGATGTCGTTCTGCGAGCCGCGCACCGATCGGCCGGCGATCGAGACGATGACGTCCCCGTCGCGAAGGCCCGCTTTCGCCGCCGGATCGCCCTCGACCGCCTGCACGATCCGCGGCTCCCGCGGCGCCGCGGGATAGAGACCTGTCTCGCCGATGTCGTACTTGGTGACGGCGCGAGGCGTGACGGACATCGAGAGCCTCTGGCCGGCGCGCTCGACTTCGACGTCCAGCTTCTGGCGCGCGTTCATCGCGAACAGGAACTCGGCGTCTCTCCAACGTGCGGTTTCCTCGCCGTCGATCGAACGGATCCGGTCGCCCGGGTGGAAGCCCGCCTCCTCTCCCGGCGAGCCGGGCTGGACCACGCGCACGATCGGCGGCTGCAGCTCGTACGCGGGCACGCGCGTTCCAATCGCGAACACCGCCGAGTGCAGGAGCCAGGCGAGGGCCACGTTCATGGTCGGCCCGGCGAGGAGGATGAGCGCCCGCTGCCAGCGTCTGCCGACGGGAGCCGCTTCGCGCGAGCTGCCCTCGGCGATCGTGGATTCGTCCGGCCCGAGGCCGATCACGCGAACGTAACCGCCGAGCGGGATGGCGGAGACCCGGTAGTCCGTGCCTCGCCACTTCCTTCCGAAGAGGCGCTTTCCGAACCCGACCGAGAAGACCTCCACGGGGAACCGGAAGGCCTTGGCGACCGCGAAATGCCCGAACTCGTGCACCACCACGAGAACCGAGAGGACGAGCACGAGGGCGAGCGCGTTTCCGATGATGTTCAAAAGGAGCTCCTCGAGAGCGAATTTAGCCGGCGACCCGCGCGGCCGCGGGGCGCGCGCCGGCCACCAGTTCCGCGGCCTTCCGCCGCGCCGTCTGATCGATCTGCTCGGCTTCCTCCACCGAGGAAGGGGACGGGACCGAGCCCACGGCGTCGGCGGTCCGGGATACCACCGCAACGATGTCGGGGAACGAAATCTTCCCCGCCAGGAAGGCCTCGACGGCGACCTCGTTGCCGGCGTTCAAGACCGCCGGCATGCCTCCTCCGGCCGCGAGCATCGCCCGCGCGAGGCCGACAGCCGGATATCGCCGGGAGTCGACCTCCTGGAAGTCGAGGCGCGCGAGGGCCGAGAGGTCGAGGCGCCCGAACGGAGATCGGATCCGCTCTGGATAGGTCAACGCGTAGAGGATCGGAAACTTCATGTCGTTCTTGGAGAGCTGCGCGATCAACGACCCGTCCACGTACTCGACGAAGGAGTGCACCCACGATTGCGGATGGATCACGACGTCGATCTGCTCCGCCGGAAGGTCGAACAGGAATCGCGCTTCGATGATCTCCAGCCCCTTGTTCATCATCGTGGCCGAGTCGATCGTGATCTTGGGACCCATCTTCCAGGTCGGGTGCGCCAGCGCGTCCTCGACCGTGATCTCCGGGAACGTCGAGAGGTCGCGCTCACGGAACGGACCGCCCGACGCGGTCAGGACGAGGCGCGAGACTTCCGAGTGCTGCCCGCTGCGCAGCGCCTGGTGGATGGCGCAGTGCTCGGAATCGACGGGCACGATCTCGGCGCCGTGCTCGCGCGCCGTGCGCATCATCAGCGCGCCAGCGACGACCAGAGTCTCCTTGTTCGCGAGCGCGAGCCGCTTTCCCGCCACGGCGGCGGCGTAGGCGGAGCGGAGGCCGAGCGCGCCGACGAGCCCTCCGACGACGATGTCCGCCGACGGGTGGGAGGCGACCTCCTCGAGGCCGCCCGTTCCAAAGACGATGCGCGGGGAGACACCCGAGGGCAGGAGCGCCGAAAGCCGTGACGCTTCCTCGCGTCCGGACACGGACACGATCTCGGGCCGATGCCGCGCGGTCTGTTCGGCCAGCCGCTCGACCGAGCGCCCGGCGGCGAGAGCCACGACCTCGAAGCGATCGGGCAGGGCCGCGACGACGTCGAGAGCCGAGCAACCGATCGATCCCGTGGAACCGAGGACCGCGAGGCGTTTCATGATGGAACAGTCGATTATATGAGCCGGAGCGGCCGGAAAAAGGCCTCCGGCCCCGACTAGATCGCGGCGATCAGGATCGCCAGAACCGGCGCCGCGTACAGGAGCGAATCGATCCGGTCGTAGAAGCCGCCATGGCCGGGGAGGAAGACGCCGGAGTCCTTCACTCCGGCCCCGCGTTTCCAGAGCGACTCCACCAGGTCTCCGATCTGTCCGGCCGTCGACGCGAGCGCGCCGGCGAGCGCCCCGCGCGCGGGGCCGAGCTCCGGAAGCACGACCCAGGCCCCGGCAGCGGCGCCCACGAGCGTGGCGCCGACGAGGCCGCCGATCGCGCCCTCCCACGTCTTCTTGGGAGACACGGTCGGCGCGAGCTTCCTCCGCCCGAAGCTCCTTCCGGCGTAGTAAGCGAACGAATCGCATCCCCAGACGATCAGGAAGAGGAGGAGCACGGCGCGCGGCGAGAAGGCGCGCAGCGCGCAGATCGCAGTCGCGGGGAGCGCGATGCCGGCGACCGCGTAGAGCGTGGAGCCCGCGCTCGCGAGCGCGTCGGCCGGCTCGACTCTCGAAAAGAGCGGCGCGACCGACGCGAGCACCGCCACGGAGACGCCGAGCAGGACCGCGACGGTCAGTCCTCGGCGGTCGGCGGGACCGCCATATCCCC
>JBKPSZ010000141.1:0-5878 GCA_046735265.1 Acidobacteriota bacterium
GGCCTCCGTCGGCCGTCTCCAGCCGCGGATTTCCTGGGCGGTCGTCGTCGCCGCGGCTGCATCCGCATTCCTCGGCCCGACGTGGGCGTTCTTCGCGGTCTTCGCGTCCGTCTTCGTGGGTGTGCCGCATCCCCCCGCCGAAGACGAGGATGTCCCGCTCGATTCCCGGCGGATCCTCGTCGCGCTCGTCTGCCTCCTCGTCTTCCTCCTCTGCTTCACGCCAGTTCCCTTCCAGTTCCTCTGACGTGAGATCGAGGAGGATCCGGAGACTCGAGGCTCGAGACCGGCGACTGGGACCGACGACCAGGAACTAAGGACCGGGGGCCCCGCCTCGTGGCGAAAGTTCGAGCCAGAAGGTCGCCGGTCCCGCGTTGACGAGCTCGACTTCCATCGTCGTGCCGAAGACGCCGCGCGCGACCCGGATTCCGACGAGCTCGACCGCGCGCGCGAAGTGCTCGTAGAGCGGTTCGGCCTCCGCGGGCGGCATCGCCCGCTCGAATCCGGGCCGGCGACCTCGCGAAAGATCGGCGGCGAGCGTGAACTGCGAGACGACGAGCACGGATCCTTCGACTTCGCCGACCGCGCGGTTCATCTTTCCCGCGTCGTCCTCGAAGATCCGCATCCCGACGACTTTCCGGGCTCCCTCTTCGACGACGGAGGCGTCGTCGCCCTTCTCGAGACCGAGAAAGACGAGCAGTCCCCGATCGATCTCGCCGACGCTCTTTCCCTCCACGCGAACTCGGGCGCGCGAGACGCGCTGAACGAGGAGCTTCACGAGCGCTTCCGGCGCGCGATTCGAGCGAGCTCCGCCGGCTCCGGCGCTCCGAGCCAGTGCGCCGCGCCCCAGTAGACCGCCGTTCCCGCGAGAACTAGGGCAGCGAGCAGGAGCGCCGCGAGAGCCCCGTGGCGCTGCGCGGTGTCCAGCGCCCGGTCCGCGAGCGCGAGGAGAAGTCCCATCACGAGGGAGGCACCGGCGATCCGCACGAGGGACCGGAGGATCTCGCGGCCTCCGAGTCGCCCCTCGCGCCGGCGCAGAACGGCGATCAGAACGGTCACGTTGACGGCGGCGGCAATCGACGCCGCGAGCCCGATTCCCGGAAGCCCCATCGCCGGCACGAGGAACGCGCAACCCGCGAGGAAGACGCCGCAGTCGGCGAGTGCCGCGAGAACCGGAAGTCGCGTGTCCTTGACCGCGTAGAAGGCGGGCACGACGATCCGCGTGACGGCGAAGAAGAAGAGTCCCGCCGAGAGCGTGGCGAGCACGGCGGCCGTCGCCCGCGTGTCTTCGGGATGGAACTCCCCGCCTTGCAGGAGGACCCTCAGGATCGGCTCGCGCAGCACGATCAGCCCGACGGTCGCCGGCAGGGTGACGAACGCGATCAGCCTCAGCGCGAACGCGAGCGTGGCCTTGAACTCCGTGCGGTCGGGCGAGAGCGCCTGGCGCGAGAGCGTCGGAAGGATCGCGGTCGCGAGCGCCACCGCGAATCCTCCGAGCACGAGCTCCTTCAACCGGTTCGCGAAGTAGAGGCGCGACACGTTCGAGGTGCCGAGGCTCGTCGCGAAGCGCGTGGCGAAAGTCAGGTTGATCGTGTTGATGCCATACGCGAACAGGCGTGGGACCGTCAGCACGAGCACTCGCCGGACGTCCGGATCGCGCCATCCGAGTTCGGGGCGGCCCACCGCGCGAAGCCGCGCGAGCTGCGGCCATTGGACGACCATCTGGAGGAGGCCCCCGACGAGCACGCCGGCCGCGAGCGCGTAGGTCGGCTCTTCCAGACGCGGAGCGAGCCACAGCGTCGTGACGATGAAACCGATGTTCATGAATACCGGGGCGGCCGCCGGGACGGCGAAGCGGCCGTGGGCGTTCAGCACCGCCTGGAAGAGCGCCGCGACCGAGACGAGAAAGATGTACGGAAAGATCCAGCGGTTCAGAGCGACCGCCAGCGAGAACTGGCGCGGGTCCGCGCGGAACTCGTGCGCGAGCAGGTCGATGAGAAACGGAGAGAAGACGATTCCGGCGACCGTCAGCGCCGCCAGCAGGAAGGCGAAAGTGCCGAGCGCGCGCCCCACGAAGGCCCGGGCACGCTCCTCGTCCTCGGACGCCTGGATCCCGGCGTAGACGGGGATGAAGGCCGACGACATCGCGCCCTCGCCCACGATGTCGCGAAGCATGTTCGGGATGCGCCACGCGACGATGAAGGCGTCGGTGCGCGCGCTCGCCCCGAAGAAGAGCGCGACGATCTTTTCGCGCAGATACCCGGTCAGGCGCGACAGAAGGGTGAGCGGCGTGATCGCGGAGGCGGAGCGCACCAGCCTCCCGCGGGTCTCGTCGGTTCGCTCGAATGACATGAGGGCCGCCGGATTCTAAGCCGTGCGGCGATTCGGCTCGGACATCATCTGTCCCGCGCTTCGAGGATTATTCTTGCGAGCACCTGAAAGGAGGGCGAACACATGGCCAGCGTCAACAAAGTGATCTTGATTGGAAACCTGGGCCGGGATCCGGAGATCCGAACCACCCCGCAGGGCACGTCGCTCGCGCGGTTCTCCGTGGCGACCACGACCGCCTGGAAAGACAGCTCCGGCGCCAAGCAGGAGCGCACGGAGTGGCACGACGTCGTCGCGTGGGAGCGCCTGGCGCAGATCTGCGGCGAATATCTCCACAAGGGAAAGATGGTCTACGTCGAAGGGAGCCTCCAGACGCGCAGCTGGGAGGACCAGAACGGGCAGAAGCGGTACAAAACCGAGATCAAGGCTTCCAACGTGGTGATGCTCTCGCCGAGAGACGCCTCTCGCGCGGCGGGAGCGGTGCCCGCCGGGCCCCGCGAGGTGAGCGAGGTGGCCGAGGCGCCGGCCTACGACGACGACGTTCCGTTCTAGGACGAGGCTCGCAAGACTTCCCGACGGAATCGTCGGGAATCGCGTGCGAGGATCTTCGATGATCGGATTTCCGAGCGGCGGCGTCCGTCAGACGGCTCTCTGCCCGTCGTTCAATTTCGCGATCGCGGCGGCGAGCGCCGGAAGGCGCCGCGGCGCGCGGGCCCGTCGGCGGATCGCCGCGAGGTGGCGCGCGTAGGCGTCGAGGCGCTTTGCCGCCTGCTCCCGGCGCCTCCGCGGGACCTCGCGCTCGACCGCCGCCACGCAAGCCGGGTATGCCTCGACCCGGCTGCATACGAAGAGCAGGTCGCACCCGGCGAGAGAGGCGGCGGCGGCCCGCTCCGGCAGATCCCCGAACGCGGCGAGAGCGCCCATCTCGAGGTCGTCGGAGAAGACGGCGCCGCCGAAGCCGACCCGGTTTCGGAGCATCCGACTCGCGACCGCGGCGGAGAGCGAAGCCGGCTTTCCGTCGCGGCCTGCGAGGTGCGAGACCATGACGGCGCGCGCGAGCCGCGACGTCCGACGGAAAGGCTCGAGGTCGCGTTCGCGCTCCTTCCGATCGGATGGAACCGCCGGTAGCGCCCGATGCGTGTCGAGCCGGGCGCGGCCGAGTCCCGGGAAGTGTTTGACGCACCCGCCGACCCCGCGGGAGTGCAGGCCTCGGAGAAACGCCCGCGCCGCGCGGGAAACCTCCCCCGGCGAGCCCGCGGCGCATCGGTCGGCCAGCACGAGCGCGGACGCCCCTTCGATCCGCCGGTCGACGACCGGGGCGAGATCCACGTCGAACCCCATCCGCCGGCACGCTTCGCCCGCGAGCGCCCCGGCCTCGAGCGCCACGCCGCGCTCGGCCGCCTGCCGGAAGGAGATCGACGGGCCGACCAGGTCGCGCAGCCGATCGACGGGCCCGCCCTCCTGGTCGAGGAACAGGAGAAGCCCCCGGCGCGAGAGCTCCGAGGTCAGCTGGAGCGTCTGGCGCGCGCTCTCGAGATTCCGGCGAAAGAGGATGACGCCCCGCGGCGGGTGCCGGTCCAGGATCGACCGCTCCGCTGGAGTCAGTTCGACGCCCGCGATCCCGACGCCGAAGAGGCGCCCCGTCACTTCGGGCCCTTGAGGCGCTCCTGAAGAGTCGCGAGCAGCGAGAGCGCCGCGATCGGCGTCAACTGGTTCACGTCCGCCTCGCGAAGCTTCTCGAGGGCGAGCTCCTCCTGGGCCGTGAAGAGGAGCATCTGGCCGTGTCCGGCGCTCTCCCCGGAGTGGCGGGCGAGCACCGGCGCCCCCTTCACGTCGAGCTCCTGCTTCTCGAGGTTGCCGAGGATCTCCTTGGCGCGCAGCGTCACGCTCGCGGGCAGCCCCGCGAGCTCCGCCACGTGGATGCCGTAACTGCGGTCCGCCGCTCCCGGGACGACTCTCCGCAGGAAGATCACGCGCCCGCCCGACTCGCGCACCGCCATCGTCGCGTTGACGACCCCGGGCTTGACCAGCGCGACCTCCGTCAGCTCGTGGTAGTGGGTCGCGAAGAGGACGAACGCGCTGCGATCCGGCTCGTCGTGGAGATGCTCGACGATCGCCCACGCGATCGAGAGTCCGTCGAACGTGGACGTGCCGCGGCCGACTTCGTCGAGAAGGATCAGGGATCGGGGGCTCGCTCCGCGCAGGATCGCGGCGGCCTCGAGCATTTCGACCATGAACGTCGACTCCCCGCGAGAGAGGTGGTCCGCGGCCCCGACGCGCGTGAAGATCCGATCCACGACCGAGAACTCGAGCGAGGACGCGGGCACGAAGGAGCCGGCCTGCGCGAGCAGGACCGCCGTCGCGACTTGCCGCAGGTACGTGGACTTGCCCCCCATGTTCGGCCCGGTCACGAGCAGGATGCGGCGCTCGGGGGAGAGATCGCAGTCGTTCGGCACGAAGGGCTCGTCGCGCCGGAGAGCCTCGACGAGCGGGTGGCGCCCCTCGAGGAGCTTCAAGCGCGGCGAAGACGAGATCCGCGGCCGCACCCAGCCCCCTTCCGCCGCGGTCTGGGCGAAGGCCGCGTGGACGTCGAGGCCCGACACCGACGCCGCCGTGGCCGCCACTCGGTCGGCCCCCCGGGAGAGATCGGCGAGGAGCTCGCGATAGAGACGCTCCTCGATCTGCCCGATGCGGTCTTCGGCTCCGAGGATCTTCTCCTCGAGCTCCTTCAGGGCCGGTGTCGCGAAACGCTCGGCGTTGGCGAGAGATTGCCGCCGGATCCAATCCGAAGGCACGCGGTCACGGTGGGCGGCGCCGACTTCGAGCGAGTAGCCGAAGACCCGGTTGTAGCGCACGCGGAGCGTCGAGATCCCGGACCGACGGCGCTCTTCCGCCTCGATCGCGAGGAGGGCCCCCTGCGCGTCCTTCCGCAGCCGGCGGAGCTCGCCGAGCTCCGGGTCCGCCTCGTCGCGGATGACGCCTCCGGCCGAGGCCGACGCGGGCGGATCCGCGGTGAGCGTCGTTCGCACGCGCCGGACGAGGTCGGACGTGTCGGGAATCGCGTCGGCGAGGTCGCGCAGACGAAGCGACCGCAGTCCCGCGGCCGCGGCGGCGACGGCGGGAGCGGCGGCGAGCCCCGAGGCCCACGCCTCGACGTCGTGCGGACCCGCCGTTCCGACCGAAATCCGCGCGAAGCGCCGTTCGATGTCTCCGACGCCGTCCAGGGCCGACTGGAGCGCGGCGCGCTCCGTCGAACCGGCGACGAGCTCCTCGAGCGCGTCCCAGCGCGCCTCGAGCTCCATCGGGTCGGTCGAGGGCCGGGCGAGCACGTCCCGGAGCGCGCGGGCCCCGGGCGGCGTGCGCGTCCGGTCGAGCATCGCGAAGAGGCTGCGCGAAGACTCCCCCTCCGACGACTCGAAGACTTCGAGCGTCGAGAGCGCGGAGGCGTCGAGGCTCATCCGTTCGCCGAAACGCAGCGCCACCGGGGGACGCACGTGCGCGAGCGCGTTCGGCCTCAGCTCCCGGGCGTACGCGATCGCGGCCGAGGCGGCCG
>JBKPSZ010000142.1:0-3061 GCA_046735265.1 Acidobacteriota bacterium
GGTCCCTACTGGGGAGTGCCGTACATGACGGAGGTGTACGACGTTCCGGCGGGGACGATGCTCCTCGACCTGGTCGACGTCGGAAAGAAGGAGATCGTCTGGCGGGGTACGGCGAGCGGCGAGATTCGGGCAAACAAGGAAAACGAAGAGCGCGAACAGAGGCTCCGCGAGATCCTGGCAAAGATGTTCGCCGGCTACCCGCCCGCCCGCTCCCAGGGATAGTCCCGCCTTGGCGAGCGTTCGCGAGAGAGATTCCGTTCTGCCGGGGCCGCCGGGCGCATCGTTCCTCTGGCTCCGCGGCTACCGGAAGGAGTGGCTCCGCCCGGACGTAGTCGCGGGCCTGACGGCGGCCGCCGTCGTCATCCCGAAGGCGTTGGCCTATGCCACGATCGCGGGGTTGCCGATTCAGGTGGGTCTCTACACGGCCTTCATCCCGATGCTCGTGTACGCGTTCTTCGGTACTTCTCTCATCCTCTCCGTCAGCACGACGACGACGATCGCCATCCTGACGGGGGCGGCCCTCGGCGAGGCCGCGATCCCGGCGGGAGATTCGGCCGCTCTGCTGCGGGCCTCGGCCACGCTCACGCTCGCCGTCGGCGCGATTCTGATCCTGGCGGGAATCTTCCGGCTCGGGTTCGTCGCGAACTTCATCTCCGAGCCCGTGCTCGTCGGGTTCAAGGCGGGGATCGGCGTCGTCATCATCGTCGACCAGATCCCGAAGCTTCTGGGCTTCCACATCGCCGGGGGACCCTTCCTCCGAAAGCTCGCCGGGATCGCTGGCCACCTCTCTCAGACGTCGCTCGCGACCCTCGCCGTTTCGGCGGCGACGATCGCCATCCTGGTCGGCGTCGAACGGTTCCTGCCTCGCCTGCCGGCGCCGCTCATCGCCATCGCCGCGGGGATCGCCGGCGCCGCGCTTCTCGGCCTTCCGGCCCGCGGTGTCGAGCTCGTCGGGAAAGTTCCTACGGGCCTGCCTCCGCTGACGCCGCCCGATCTCTCCCTCGCCGCGGCGCTCTCTTCGGCGGCGATCGGCATCGCGCTCATGTCGTTCACCGAGACGATCGCCGCGGGACGCGCCTTCGCGCGAAGCGAAGAGCCGCCGCCCCGGGCCAACCGGGAGCTCTTCGCCACCGGGCTCGCGAACGCCGTGAGCGCCTTCCTCGGCGCGATGGCGTCGGGCGGCGGCACGAGCCAGACCGCGGTCAACCGAAATGCGGGCGCACGCACGCAGCTCGCGGAGATCGTGACGGCGGCGGGCACGCTCGCGACGATGTTCTTCCTCGCTCCCCTGATCGGCCTGATGCCCCAGGCGACGCTCGCCGCGGTCGTGGTCGTCTACTCGTTCGGCTTGATCAAGCCGGTCGAGTTCCGCTCGATCCTGCGGGTGCGACGCATGGAGTTCGTCTGGGCGCTCGCGGCCTTCGCCGGCGTCATGCTCTTCGGCACGCTCAAGGGGATCCTCGTCGCCATCGTCCTCTCGCTCCTGGCCCTGGCCTACCAGGTGGCGGATCCGCCGGTCTACGTCCTCGGGCGCAAGCCCGGAACCAACGTCTTCCGTCCGCGCTCGAGCGAGCATCCGGAGGACGAGGCGTTTCCCGGCTTGCTCATGGTCCGGCCGCAGGGACGCCTCTTCTTCGCCAACGCCGAGCGGATCGGGCAGAAGGTCCTGGCGTTCGTGGCCGAAGCCCGTCCGAGAGTCCTGGCGATCGACCTCGGCGCCGTCTTCGATCTCGAGTACTCCGCCTTGAAGGCGCTGATCGAGGCGGAGAAGCGCGCCCGGGACCAGGGGGTGGCGCTCTGGCTCATCGGTCTGAATCCGACGGTCCTGGCGATGGTTCAGCGCTCTCCGCTCGGAGCGACTCTGGGCCGGGATCGGATGCTCTTCAACGTCGAGCTCGCCGTGGCGCGGTACAAGGAGATGGCTTCGGGGACGCACGCGGGCGAGAGCGAAAGCCCCAGGTGAAGTCGGGCCAATCCCGCTCGGCAATGCGCCGCCACGGCGCTACACTGAGGTCGTCGGGTGCCCGCTTCCGGAGCGCCATCGTCGAGAGGAGTCCGAGCATGCATCACGCACGAGTCCTCGTCGCTCTCGCCTTCGTTTGGACCGTCGGCGCGCGGGGAGAGGCGCCGGCGCCGCTGCAGGATGCGCACAAAGCCGCCGGGACACCGGCGCAGGCCGAGACGCTCGAGATCTATCAAATCGATCTGGTGCCGTCCGGGACGGGCTTCGCGGTGACGAAGCCGGTTCTGGAAGGAGACGTCTACGTCTTCAAGGTCTGGCCGGACCGCTCGACCGTGCGCCTGCCGAAATCCAGAGTCAAGCAGATGGTCCGGCGGACGAGGGACGTCAGCGGCGACGTCCTCTATCGGATCGACCTCGCTCCCACGGGGCAGATGATCGCCCGGGACGAGCCGAAACTGAAGGGCAGGACGTACGTCTTCCACACGTGGCGCGAGAACACCCTCATGAGCCTGCGGCAGGCGGACGTGCAGAAGGTCACGAAGTTGACCGGCATGGACGCCTTCAAGGTCCATCTCGAGCAGCTCGGAGCAAAGCGCATCGGCAATCTCCCGATGGAGGGAGGCGGGTCCGTCGCCGTCGTCGGAGGGGAAACCGGCGGGGGTCATCCGGCCGCCGCTCCGGTCGAGAACCAGACACCCTACAACTGGATCTACCAGGGAGTCCCCGGCGTGACCGACGCGTGGGCGCCGCCGTCCGCCGTCGTGAGCTCGCCCGGCGACGTGCCGAAAGCCCCAGAGCCTCAGCCTCACTGAATCCGCCGCCTCCGGCGATCCGGAGGGAAGCGGAGGCTATTTTCCGCCGGGGAGCCGGGAGCGCGGCCGTCTACGGCCGCCGCACGGCCCTCGAGTCCCGGGTGTCCCTCTCGAAGGCCGCACGCTTTCCGAGCTCGAGGAATTGCTTCGCGTCGAGATGCCCGAAGAGCTCGATCATCGTCGCCACGAGCCCGGTCCACCCGGTCTGGTGGCTTGCGCCGATCCCGGCTCCGTTGTCTCCATGGAAGTATTCGTAGAACAGGAGGTGGTCGCGCCAGTGCGGGTC
>JBKPSZ010000143.1:0-6872 GCA_046735265.1 Acidobacteriota bacterium
ATCTCGACTCCTGTCTCGTGGGCTCGGAGATGTGTATAAGAGACAGGTCGTGGACTGTCGTCGGTTGTCGTCAAGACACGGAGAAAACACGGAGAATCTGGCGAATCAACGCCGGCTCAGGAGCGGCATCTCAAAGTCGACTCTAGAGGAAAAGTGCCGATAGCGGTCGCCGGACCGGTGGGATCGTGCTTTGTCAGAGAGTTCGCGTCTTCCAAACACAGATTTTTCACCAGTTACGACATGCGTCTCAACCCCTGACCAGGTCCACGCCTGCCAGATGATGACCGAGGTGGCCACAGTTTCGATCGTTGCGAAGAACAAGTACTCTGGAAAAGCAGGTGGCCTGCCCCATCCGACCAAAGGCGGAACGAAGGTAAGAAAACCGTTTACAAGGGTTACAACGCCACCCGCGATCATATTCGCTAGCCGGTTCGCTCTAAACGGCAGCAGTCGACATGCCAGAATCATGGCGATGGGTATTTCCATCAAGACCGCTGAACCCATCAGAGCCCATGCGGGGAGAGGCTCGAATGAATTTCGCGAGCCAGCAATAGCGAACAGGGCAACGACGTCCGCATACAGGTAGTTGAGTAGCGCGAAGATCCACAATAGAGACAACCGCTCCTTTGTGTCATGCATATCAGGCTCCTGCGGAATACCCCCCGACCCCTCTCGTTCCATCCGCCGCGGGACGAACGCGGGGCTCCGTCCCGTCCTCACTCCGATCGCAGCGCTTGGATGACGTCCACGCGCGACGCACGGACGGCGGGCAAGAGCGACGCGAGGATCGCCGCGGCCGCTAGAAGCGCAGCCGCTCCGGCGATCGGCAGCACGCCCGGCATCTGAGCCACGCCGAACAGCCGGCTCGCGACCCAGGCCAGCGCGATCCCGCCGAGGCCGCCGACCAGGATTCCCGCGGCGGCGATCACGGCGCCCTCGCGGAGAACACGGGCCTTGAGCTGGCGCGGCTCGCATCCGACGGCGAGCCGGATGCCGAACTCACGGGTCCGAGCGCCCACTGAGAACGCCAGCACACCCGCGACGCCGACGACCGCGATGAGCAGCGCGATGCCGCCGAATGCCGAGAACACGAACGCGTTCAACCGCTGCGGCGTCAGCACCTGGGTGCGCACGTCCTCGAGCGTCGCCGGCCGCTCGACCGCCTGGTCGGCGGAGATGTCGTGGAGGGTGCGCGTCACGGCCGGGACGAGCGCGTAGGGATCTCCCGCGGCGCGGACGAACAGGCGACTCGGCTCCCCGAACTGCCGCCATGGGAAGTACACCGTCATCGTCGGCACCTGCACGACGTTCTCGTCGTCCACGTCGGCGACGACGCCGACGATGCGGCGCGGCCGGGGCTCGAGGCCTGTGCGGTCGTCGAAACACAGGTGTCGGTTGACCGCTTCGCCGTTCGGGAAGAGCCGCTGCGCCACGCTCTGGCTGACGATGGCGACGGACTCGGCGTCTGGACGGTCCGCGTCCGTGAAGTCGCGGCCCGCGACGATCGGGACACCGAGCAAGGCGAAGAATCGAGGCGAGACGGGCCGGAACATGCAGGTCGGGTTCTCCTCGCCGTTGGCGGGCCGGTACCCCTCGAACCCGAACTGGAGCTTCAGGACGGAGCTCAAGGAGTCGCGCCAGGGCACGACCATCCCGGACGCGACGCCCTCCACACCCGGCAGCGCGCCGATCCGCCGCGTGGCTTCCTGGAAGAAGTTGTCGGTGGCCTCGCCGCCGGCGCCGGACGCCGACGGCGGGACGTCGACGGCGAGGACCTGCCGCATGTCATAGCCGGTATTCGCCGTCGACATCGCGTTCAACGTCGCGACCAGCATGCCGGCGCCCACGAGCAGCAGGAAGGAGCACGCGATCTGAGTCGTCGCGAAGATCTTGAGACGGCGATTCGTGCCCGGCGTGATCCGGATGCCGCCGACGGCGGGGCCCAGAGTGCTCGACCGGTCGAGGGAGGGGAGCCGTGGCACGTACGCGAGCAGCACGGCCGCCGCCAGCGCCAGTCCCCCCCCGAGCCAGAGCACGCTGGCGTCCACCCTGGACTCCAGCGCGCGAACGGAGAAGCGCGCGGCATAGCGAGCCGCCACGGCCACGAGCGGCCTCGCGAGCAGCAGGCCGAGCGCGGCACCCGCGACGCAGAGGACCAGGCTCTCCGCGAGCAGGGTGCGTCGGAGCGCGCCCCGGCTGGCGCCGAGTGCGGCGCGAACCGCGAGCTCGGATTCGCGGCGGACCGACCGGCCCAGGATCAGATTGGCGACGTTCGAACACGCGATCACGAAGACGACCGCCGCCGCCGCCAGGAGCAGCAGGAGGATCGTCCGCGCGGGCGACGCGAGCTGGTCGCGGAGCGTCTTGACCTCGAGCCCGACCCGGGCGCCCGCGGAGTACGACTCCGGGTGGGCGTGCACCATCGACGCGTGGACGGCCTTCAGCTCGGCTCGGGCCCCTTCCAGCGTCGCGCCCGGCGCGAGCCGCCCGAAGAGCTCGGTCATGCGGTGCCAGCGTTCTTTCTGCATCGTCGCCCCGAGGTGATGCGGGCTCGTCACGACGTTCGCGATGATCTGGGTCTCGGCCGGGTAGGGCACCGACGGCTCGAGGACGCCGACGACCGTCGCGTTGCCGGGGCCCAGACGAATGACCTTGCCGACGACGGACGGATCGGCGTGGAGCACCGTCGTCCAGAACCGGTGAGTCAGGACCGCGACGGGCGCCGCTTTGGGCCCGTCGTCGCCGGAATTGATCAGCCGCCCGAGCGCCGGCCGGAGCCCCATGACGTCGAAGAACGATCCGTTGACCACGCCCGCCGTCACGACGCGAGGCTCCCCGCCGAACCCGATCAGCGTTAAGTCGACGGTGGAGAAATCGCCGAATGCGTAGATCGACTTCACGCGCGACTCGAGGTCGCCGATCTCCGGCATCGAGAAGGTGAGGTCCTCTGTCCCGATGCCCCGGGCGGTCTGGCGGATGTAGAGCAGCCGATCCGCATCCCGATTGACGAGCGGACGCAGGAGCACGCTCCGAACGACGCTGAAGATCGCCGCATTGGCGCCGATGCCGAGCGCGAGCGTCACGACCACGGTGACGGCCACCCCCCGGGTCCGCAGGAGAGAGCGCAGGCCGATCCGCATTTCCTGGAAGAGCGACATCGTGGCGTCGAACCAGCGGCTGTACCAGACCCGGTGCATCGCGTCGCGAACGGTCGCCATGGATCCGAATTCCTCGAGCGCCGCTCGTCGGGCGGAACGGGGATCCTCGCCACGCTCGATCCGTTCCCGAATGCTCAGCTCCAGGGCGCTGCGGATTTCGTCCTCGAGGTCGCGGTCGTCGGGTCGCATGGCTGCTCGGCTATTCCTCGGCCGCCGGTGCGGGGTTCATGATCCGGCCGATCGCGCGGACGAGCTGTGACCAGCGGTCCTGCTCGCGGATCAATTGGGCCCTGCCGGAGGGTGTGAGACGGTAGAACTTCGCCCGCTGATTCGCCTCGCTCACTCCCCACTCGGACTTCAGCCATCCCCGCTTCACGAGCCGGTGCAGGGCGGGGTAGAGCGAGCCGGTCTCGACCCTGAGCAACTCCTCCGACTGCCGGCGGATGGCCTGGCCGATCCCGTGGCCGTGCTGAGGTCCCCACCGGAGGGTCCGCAGGATCAGCATGTCGAGGGTGCCCTGGAGGAGCTCGAGGCGCGGATCGTCGGGGGTCTTGGTCATTGTCGTAGACCGTCTACTACCCTGTACGTAGAACGTCTACGGCTTGTTTCAAGCGGGCGCCAAGTAGCTGCCGAAGGCAGCGCGGGCATACAGCGCTCCAACGAAGTCCCGATCCGCAAACACGGAGAATCAGGGGTCCAAGGCGGGGGAGCGATCAGCTAAGTCATTGGAAGATTTGGTGCGCCCGCCGCGATCGAACGCGGGACCTTTAGCTCCGGAGTGCTAGGCAGGCTGCAACAGGACCCAACGAGAACCGAAGCCACCCGATAGATTCAAGGATTTACCTCACGAGCCGTGGGGCGCCTTCGGGCGCCCTCGGCTCAGGTTTTCGGACAGAACTCGGACAAACTGATGGCCGGCTCACTGGACGCGCCGGCGGTGAGGCAGGGCCCGAACTGTCGGGCTCGGAGCGGTTAGCGTCGCCGCCGCTTCGGCCTGGCGGCTGGCTTCAGGACCTGTTGGATGAGTGCGGGCAATCCCGCCTTTCGGGGTATCGGCGGCACGGTCTTCGGAAACTGCATCGGCTGGTCCTTGTCCCCGGCGTAGTAAGCGATCAGCCCTTCCTGCACAGCTCACGCAGTCCTTCCGCTCAAGACTTCCGCTCGGGCGGTTTCAGCACGACGTCCGACCCTGATGGTACGCGCCCAGCGGCGCGAATCTGCCCTCTGAAGCACAGCAAGCCGAGCGCAGCGGCCTGCCGGAGCGGCAAGCCGTCGGTTGGTTGGGGTTACCGAGTCGTGAAGCAAGAAGTCGTCAAGGCGCGGCTGCACCGAGCCCGGCAGCTGCTACGGAAAAAGCTTTATGCCGCGGTCGGGCCCTTGCGGCGCGAGGCGTTCCGCTTTGCCGGGACGAGGTGTGAGGGGATGTGGTGGGAGAGGATATTTCCGGCGATCACCGCGTCCGCGGAGCGAACAGGGTGACTTCCGAAATCTTCGTTTGCAGGCTCCGCAACGGGTCTGTTTGTTGCATGGTGGAAGACGAAGGAGTTGGCCCTGGAAGCCTTGCGTTCCGAGTCGGCGGTCGAGTCTGGCTGGCCTCTCTACGATCTTCAGTGTCCCCGCGCCGGGCATGGTCGGGTCGAACCCATCGATTTCGTCGGCGAATCCGCGGCCCTTTTACGCGACAAAGGGCTCGTGTCCCCGCGAGAGGGTCCTTCTGATACGTCCTCCGCACGGAATCCTGAGTACGCCGTCGCACTTTGTCTACGGCAGACGCTGCGAGGCTCAGAGAGCCTAATCACCGGGTTCTGTTCCTCGACAAGCGGATTCGGAGAGACCTGCCTTTGATCGGGGTCCAGGTCCGGCTCATCCGCGCCGTGCGGCGGTGGTTGCGCCAAGACCACATACTCTTTCGCGGCAGCGTGCTTCCGCCCCGCGCCATGCGGTTGTGCGACCCCGAGTTCAGAGACGACGTCTTCTATCTGGAATCAGCTGAATCGGAAGCGAACCGGCTGGACACGGATCTTGGTTGCGGACGGCGGACCAGGGTTCTGGACATCGGGTGTGGACAGGGGCGCTTGGCGACTGGCATTCTCCGGATCATCGGCGAAATCGACTACACCGGTATCGACGTTGACAAGGAATCCATCGACTGGTGCCGGCGCTACATCGAGAGGCGCCACCCGTCCTTCCGCTTCCACCGCCTCAATGTGGCGAATGAGAGATACAACCCAGGGGGGGTTCCGCTCCGCGATGGTTTTCGATTTAACCTGGCCCCGAAGAGTGTCGATATTGTGTATCTGTATGCGGTCTTCTCGAATATGACCGGGCAGGACATGCGAATCTACCTGACCGACTGTGCGCGCGTTCTCGTCGACGGCGGCAAAGTCTTCTTCACGGCATATGTGGAGGACGACGTGCCGGACATCAGCATCAACCCCGCCAGCTACGTCTACGAGAGATGCGTCGGGCCGCTCCATGTCGTCAGATATAACAGGAGGCACTTGTTCACCATCTTGAGTGAGTTGGGCTACCGTGTGGCGAAATTCACTCATCGAAGCGAGGCCGACAGCCAGAGCGCAATCTACCTGCGGAGAGAAAACGCCGAGCCGCACGACCGGCAAATTGGCCACTAGGCGTGCGTGGACTGCTTGGAAGAATTGGTGCGCCCGCCGCGATTCGAACGCGGGACCTTTAGCTCCGGAGGCTAACGCTCTATCCGGACTGAGCTACGGGCGCAAAGATCGACGGCTCCTTGGGGTGAGTGGAGGGATTCGAACCCTCGACATCCAGATCCACAGTCTGGCGCTCTAACCAGCTGAGCTACACCCACCGTGGGACCGCGCAGTTTACCCTTGGCGGTGGGGGTGGTCAAACCACGCGAATCGCGGCAGGATGCGCTCGCGGTGGACTCCGAAGACATTTCGATCCTCCTCCTGACGCTGCGCGTGGCGGCGATCTCGACGCTCGTAATCCTGCCGTTCGGGGTCGCGGCGGCGTGGCTCCTCGCCCGCCGGCGCTGGCGCGGGAAGAGCATCGTCGAGACGCTCCTGACGCTCCCGCTCGTCCTGCCGCCAACGGCGGTCGGCCTGCTGCTCCTGGAGCTCCTCCGGCGCCGCGGCTTCGTCGGGAGGCTTCTCGACCGCGCGGGCGTCGAGATCCTGTTCACCTGGAAGGCCGTGGCCCTCGCCACGGCCGTCATGTCCTTTCCGCTCCTCGTTCGTCCGGCGCGCGCGGCTTTCGAGGGGATCGACCCGCGGCTACCCGGCCTTGCCCGCTCGCTCGGGCGCGGGCCCTGGCACGTTTTCACCCGCGTCACACTGCCGCTCGCCTGGCGGGGGATCGGCGCCGGGCTGCTGCTCGCCTTCTCGCGAGCGCTGGGGGAGTTCGGCGCCACGATCATGATCGCCGGCAACATCCCGGGGCGCACGCAGACGCTCGCGCTCGCCATCTTCCACCGCACGCAGATCGGAGCGGACGCTTCGGCGCTCCGCCTCGTGGCCGTGGTCGTCGTCGTCGCATTCGCCGCGGTCTGGACGACCGAGTACCTCGATCACCGCCGGGCGCGGGAAGGCGCGCGGTGATCGAGCTCGACGTTCGGATGACGCTCGCGTCCTTTCCTCTCGAGGTCCGCACGCGCCTCGACGGTGAGGCCGTCGCCGTCCTGGGTCCCTCCGGGTCAGGGAAGACGTCGCTCCTCGAAGCGATCACGGGCTT
>JBKPSZ010000144.1:0-5377 GCA_046735265.1 Acidobacteriota bacterium
GTGAAGAGGAGCCGGAGTGGGCGCCGGCGCCTCGGTCGGCTCGACCGTCGGCTCGGCGACAGCCGGCGCCTCGGTCGGAGGCGCAGGCACGGCCGTGGGCTCCGGCTGCGGCGCGACCGTCGGCACGGATTCGACGGCCGCCGCCGCGGCGGCCTTCTCGGGCGCGTTCTGCCGTTTTTCCGCCTCGAGCGCCTTCTGCATCTCCTTCTTTTTCTGCGCCATCTGGCGCTGGACCTCTTCCTCGACCTTCTTCGGATCGACCGCCGGCGCCGTTGGAGTCGGGACGACGGGCACCGCCGTAGGAGGCGCCACCGTCGGGACGACGACCGGGGCCGGGGGTGGAGAGCTCTTGCGCGTCGTCAGCCAGTACGCACCGCCGCCGAGAACGAGAACGGCGACTGCGGCGACGGCGAAGAGCGTTGTCCGGCTCCGCGCCTCCCCTTCCGCCGCCTGGTCGGCGTATGCCCCGAAGACGCCCGGCGAAGTCGTCGGACGCGGCTCGGAAGCAGCGGCGCCGGGTTTCGCGGCCGCGGGCGGGGCCGCCGGGGTTGCTTCGGGCGCGGGCGGTTTCGGAAGGGCTCCGGTGCCCGTTCGCCGCGCGACAGGCGCCGCCTTGGCGCGCTTCGGCTTCTGCTCGACTTCGGCCTCGGGCACGGCGCGCGCCGCTTCCCGCGCCTTCGCTTCGGCCACGGCCGCCTCCTCCGCCTGCATGCGGTGGAGGAAGATCGCGAGATCCGCGCTGCCGGGCGCCGGCGTGTAGGAGTAGAGGACCTGTTCCAGGTCCCTCAACAGATCCGAGGCGTTGGCGTAGCGGTCGTCCGGCTCCTTGGCGAGCGCCCGAAGCACGATGGCATCGAGGGTCTTGGGGACCTCGGAGTTGACCGCGGAGGGCGGAGAGGCCGCGGCCGCCCGCACCTTCTCGAGGACCGTCAGGTCCGATTCGCCTCGGAACAGCTTCTGCTCCGTCAGCATCTCGTAGAGCACGGCTCCGAGCGAGAAGAGGTCGCTCCTCCGGTCGATCGGGTTGCCCCACGCCTGTTCGGGAGACATGTACTGGATCTTCCCCTTCAGGGCGCCCGACTCCGTCTGCGACACCTTGGATGCGGCCTTGGCGATGCCGAAGTCGCAGAGCTTGATGTCGCCTTCGTAGGAGATGAGGATGTTCTGCGGCGAGACGTCCCGGTGGACGATGTGCAGGTCGCGTCCCTCGCCGTCCCGCCGCCGGTGCGCATAGTCGAGAGCGGACGCGACCTTCGAGGCGACGTAGATCGCGAGCGGCACCGGAAGGGGCATCGAGAGCTCGCGGGCGGAATCGAGGATGGCGCGCAGATCGCGTCCCTCGACGTGCTCCATCGCGATGAAGTAACCCCCCTCGATCTTGCCGAGGTCGTAAATGTGAACGATGTTCGGGTGATTGAGCTGCGCCGCGAGCTTCGCCTCGTCCGCGAACATCGTGATGAAGCCTTCGTTGTCCGCGAGATGCGGAAGGATCTTCTTGATCGCGACGATCTTCTCGAAGCCCTCCACTCCGCGCCGCCTCGCGCGGTAGAGCTCGGCCATGCCGCCCGACGCGATGCGCTCGAGGATCTCGTACTGCCCGAAACGGTCCGGGCTCGTCGAGGGAGGAGGCTCCGGATGCCGTGGCTCCGACTTCGGAGCGGGCGCGCTCGGAGTCGCCGCCGGAGTCGAGGGCGGCGGCGTCGCCTCCGGCCTCGAAGACGGGAGGGGCGTTCGGGTCGCGGCGGGGGAAGGCGGCGCGGCCGCAGCAGGGCGGGCCGGCGGCGGCAAAGGGGTCTTGCCGGACGGCGTGCGAGGCTTGCCCGGGACCGCGAGCCCCGAAAGCGTGTCCGAGAGCATCCGGTCGATGTCGGCTTCGGCCGAGAACTTCTTGCCCGCCGCCGCCTTCTCCGGGGAGGCCGGGCCCGACCCGGTGCGGACCGTTTCGCGGGAAGCGAGCATGCCCGACAACGTGTCGCGGAGTCTCTGATCGAGCGCGCTGTCGATGCTCGAAGCCTTCGCCGCCGGTTTCGCCGCCGCGGAAGGAGGCGGAGGCGCGGCCGGTGCGGGAGCGGGCGGAGGAGGAGGCGCGGCCGGTTTCGCGGGCGGAGCCGACTCGCCGGCGACGTCTTTCAGAACGTCGGAGAAGATGTCGGACGCGGTGAGCTCCGTCGTCGGAGGCGCCGCCGCGACCATCGGAATGCGAACGGTTCGGGACCCGACGTCGGTCGACTCCAGCGCGGACCGCACCGCGGCGCGAAGGTCATCGTCGGAGAAGGGCTTGACCAGGAGATCGAAGGCTCCGACGCGCTGGGCGTCCGCCTTCGGGTTGCTCCCCTTGTAGCCCGAGACCATCAGGAGGATGGGGGGCGCGATCGCTCCCCCTTTTCGCCGCACCTCCCGGATGACTTCCCCGGAGGCGAGGCGGGGCAGCATGCCGGCGAGCAGGATCAGGTCGAACCGGGGCTCCGACGAGAAGGTCGCCAGACCCTCCTCGCCGTCTTTGGCGACGACCAGCTGATGGTCCGCCGACAGAAGCCCCTGGAGCCGTTCCACCGAGCGCGGCTCGTAATCGATCAGGAGAACCCGTTTTGACATCAGCGAAGTTATCGGGCGCTGGAAAGTGCTTCTGTAATGATACAGGACAAAGTCGGCGGTCGGTAGTCGGCAGCCGGTCCGAACCGGACTCCGCCGTCGCTCGAGCGCGACGCGACCGCACCGGACGACGCGAAACATATAATCTCGCCCGAATTCGAGAAGCAGGGAGCGTCCGATGTCCGGTCACAGCAAATGGGCGACGATCAAACACAAGAAGGGCGCCGCGGACGCCAAGCGCGGCCGGCTCTTCACGAAACTGATCAAGGAAATCACCATGGCGGCGCGGCTCGGCGGCGGCGACCCCGGGGGAAATCCCCGTCTCCGAAAGGCGGTCGACGACGCGAAGGCCGTGAACATGCCGGCCGACAACATCAAGCGCGGCATCCAGCGAGGGACGGGCGAGCTGCCCGGCGTCACCTACGAGGAAGTGAGCTTCGAGGGTTACGGGCCGGGCGGCGTCGCCGTGCTGATCGAAGCGATGACGGACAACAAGAACCGCACGCTCCCGGAGATCCGCACCATCTTCGCGAAGAACGGCGGGAACCTCGGCGAAGCGGGCTCCGTCCGTTTCCTCTTCCAGAAAAAGGGGTACCTGACGATCGAGAAGGACAAGGCCTCGGAGGACGCGGTTATGGAAGCGGCGATCGAAGCCGGCGCCGACGACGCAAGGCTCTCCGGGGACGTGCATGAAGTGATCTGCGCTCCCGAGGTGTTCGAAGCCGTCAAGGCGAAGCTCGAGGAAAAGGGGCTTCCCCTCGCGATGGCGGAAGTCGAAATGATCCCGACGACCGAAGTCGCCCTCGATCAGCGAAAGGCGGAGCAGGTGATGCGGCTCGTCGAAGCGCTGGAAGACCACGACGACGTCCAGCATGTCTGGGCGAATCTCGACTTCGAGGAGGCGAGCTAGCTGCCGGCCTCCGCCCGCCGCTTCCGGCCGGTCCGCTCTTTTCGACTCCTGTCGAAACGCTGACGGCGGAATGCTGGTCCTCGGCCTCGACCCGGGCACAACCGCGACGGGCTACGGCCTCGTCCTCTTCGAAGCCGGCGGCTTGAAGCTCGAGCGCTGCGGGGTCTGGCGCCCGAGAGCGGAAATGACGTTCCCCGAGAAGCTTCGGATGCTCTCGGCCGAAGCCCGCGATCTCATCGCACTGGTCCATCCCGCGGCGGTCTCGGTGGAGACGATCTTCACGGCGAAGAACGCCGCGTCGGCCGTGAAGCTGGCGCACGCCCGCGGCGTACTGCTCGCCGCCGCCGCCGAGTGCGGTCTTCCCGTCTTCGAGTACGAGCCGCGACTGGTCAAGAAGGCGCTCGTGGGGTACGGACAGGCCGAGAAGAACCAGGTCCGCGCGATGGTGCTGTCGCTGCTGGCGCGCCAGCGCGCCCGCATCCCCCTCGACGCGGCGGACGCGCTCGCGGTGGCGATCTGCCACATCCACGCCCGCCCGGCCCAGTCCTAGACCAATCCGCGAAGCGGACCCCGAAGCGCGCGGCGAGGCGTGCCGGTCGGGACGTGCCGGCCCCCTTCCTTGCTATCATTCAAAAAAATGTCGTTTCAGGGATCCATCCAGGAGCTACCCGTCCCGGACATCATCCAGCTCGTCTCGGTCTCCGGAAAGACGGGGATGTTCACGCTCGTCCGGGGCGCCGAGCGGGGCTTCATCTACCTCCGGAACGGGCAGATGATCCACGCCCGCGTCGGAGAACTGCAGGGCGAGGAGGCGGTTTACGCTCTCGCCATCTGGTCGACCGGCGAATTCCAGTTCACGCAGGGGGAAGAGCCGGACACGACGACGATCGACAAGCCGAACACGAGCCTCCTGATGGAGTCGGCGCGACGGCTGGACGAGTGGAAAGTCCTCTCGCGGAAGATCCCGGGGCTCGACTACGTGCCCGTCCTTCTTCCCCGCAACCTCGCCGAACCGGTCGCGCTCTCCCCGCCGGAGTGGAACCTCGTGATTCACATCGACGGTCGGCGCTCGCTCGAGGAGCTCGCCCGCGCCATGGGTTCGTCCTCGTTCGACACCGCGAAAGTTCTCTACGGTCTCATCACGGGCGGACTCGCGGAAATGCGCTCTCGGGAGACCGCCCGTCCGACCGCCGCTCCCGCGCCGGCCGGCGTTCTCGGGGACGAGAAGAAGATCCTGATGATCCTCTGCACGCGAGTGAAACAGGAAGCCGAAGTCGCGCTCGGAGAGTCGAACCTGCCGAACCTCGAGCGGCCCTATCGCCAGGCGCTCTCGGAGATCGACCAGGGGCGGGGCGTCGAAGCGGTCCGCGACTTGATCCGTCAGACGGAGAAGGCGATCTCGGCACTGAGGGGCCCGGCCCGCGTGAAGGCGTTCCAGGACAAGATGTCCCTGGTGATGCAGCCGAAGGTGTAGCGGCAGCGAAGCGAGTCGGTTCGCTCGGTGAACGTCGCGTTTCGGGCGGGGACAGACCCCGCCCCGACATCGCGCCGCGAGCGATTGTTTGGCGGCCGCGGGAAGTGAAACTCTCGGGAGTGGCTGAACCGGCTGCCCAAACGCCCGTTCCCGCCTCTGATCGTCAAAAGCCCCTCGCCTGAGCGGCACCGGGTTCCGGGGTACCAATTCAGCCGGATTCGCTAGAAAAATGGCCATCCTGCCTTTGGGAGACGGCCCAAAACCCTGACGTACACAAAGTTGTTTGGCTTTTTAGTCCTTCTGGCTTATTCTATTAGGCAGTCCCCGGTCGCCAAGTCGAAAGGAGATTGCATGAAGGCCATGCGTACCGCGTTCCTCGCGATGCTTGCATGCCTGATTGG
>JBKPSZ010000145.1:0-8051 GCA_046735265.1 Acidobacteriota bacterium
TAAGAGACAGCCTTTCGTCGTCGTCGGGGACGCGCCGTACGCCGCGGACTACATCGCGCGCGTCAAGAGCGAGGCGGACCCGCGCGTCCGCTTTCCCGGCGCGATCTACGGAGAGGGATACCGGCAGCTCCTCGCGAACACTGCCGTGTACATCCAGGCGACCGAAGTCGGCGGAACGCACCCTGCGCTCGTCGAAGCGCTCGGATACGGCCGGATCGTCTGCTATCACGCGTCTCCCGAGAACGAAGAGGTCGCCACCGGAGCAGCGCTGCCTTTCGACGTCCACCGCCCCGAGACCCTCGCCGCGCGGTTGGCGGAAATTCTGGCCGACCCGGCCGCCTTCTCCGTGTGGAAGGAAAGGGCGGCCGCCCGCGTCCGGGACCGATACCGGTGGGAGGACGTGGCGGATCGCTACGAGGCGGTTCTTGAAGGAAAACACCTCATCTCATAACATGCGGGTGGCTTGAGCGGTCCGAGGGCCGCGGCCGACAAGCGATGCTGAAGCAGAAGGCCAGAGCGGTCGCCCTGGGTGTCCTCGCGGGAGATTTGGTACTCACGGCCCTTTCGCTTCCGCTCGCTTACGTCCTCCGGCAGGTCGTTCTCGCGCGGCTCTTCCCCCGCTTCTTTCCCCAGCCCCTCTACCCCTTCGAGCAGTACTTCTTCCTCCTGACGCTCGTCCTCCCGATCTGGGGTCTCCTGCTCTACGCCGCCGGCTTCTATCGAAGCCACCGGACGCTCCCTCTCGGGGAGGAAATCTGGGCGGCGGCCCGCGTGGCGTTCGGCGGAACGGCGCTCCTCGCCTTGATCGTGTACGGCCTGCGCCTCGAGTTCGTGAGCCGCTGGTTCCTCGTCGTCTTCGGCTCCCTGAACTTCCTCTTCCTCGCGACGGAGAAGGTCCTGCTCCGCCTGACGTCGCGGTGGGTGCGCACCCGCGGCTACAACTTCCGGACGGTGCTCCTCGTGGGCACCGGGAGCAAGGCCGCTTCCATGGCGGAGTTCTTCGAGGCGCACCCGCACTGGGGATTCCGCGTCGTCGGCTACCTGGACGACGACAACGGGGGAGAGATCCGCCGCGGCAATCGCTGGCCGTGTCTCGGGAAAATCGCGGACCTCGAATCCGTGCTCGTACGGGACGTGGTCGACGAGCTCATCTTCGTCATCGAGAAGGGGAAGCTCGGCGACTACGAGCAGGCGCTCCTGGTCGCGGAACGCCACGGCGTGCGCGCGCACGTCTCGCTCGACATCTTTCCGCACGTCCTGGCGCGGCCCGTCCTGGAGGAGCTGGACGGCGTCCCGCTCCTTTCCTTCACGACGACTCCCTCCAACCCCGTTCAGCTCGTCGTCAAGCGCGCGGTGGACCTCGTCGTGTCCCTCGCCCTCTTTCTCGTGACGCTGCCGCTGCAGCTACTGGCGGCGGCCGCCATCCGGCTGACGTCGCACGGCCCCGTCTTCTTCCGTCAGACCCGCTGCGGCTTGAACGGCCGCCATTTCACGCTGGTGAAGTTCCGGACGATGCGGGACGGGGCGCAGCAGCTCCTGCCGGAGATCTCCCACTTGAACGAGATGACGGGTCCCGTCTTCAAGTCCTCCCACGATCCGCGCCTGACGCCGGTCGGTCGCGTCCTGCGCCGGCTCTCGATCGACGAGCTGCCCCAGCTCGTCAACGTCATCGTCGGGGACATGAGCCTGGTCGGTCCGCGGCCCCCGCTGCCCGAGGAAGTCTCGCGTTACGAGCCCTGGCAGCGGCGCCGGCTGTCGATGAGCCCCGGGATCACGTGTCTCTGGCAGGTCTCCGGCCGGAACGATCTCGACTTCGACCGGTGGATGGAGTTGGACCTCAAGTACATCGACACCTGGTCGCCGATGCTGGATCTGAAGATCCTCTTGAAGACCGTGCCCGCGGTGTTGTCGGGGAGGGGGGCGCGGTAGGTCGCGGACTCCTGACGGCGAGAGCCGGTCATCCCGAGGAGTCCGCGACGAGGGATCCCGAGCTACCTCGCCGCGAATGCCGAGGTCGGTCCGGAGCCTGCCGAAATCGGGATCCCTCGCTATCGCTCGGGATGACCTCGGAACAGTGACTCCTACCTATTCCCGTCCCTCGGACCCGCCTCGGCTTCCTTGAAGAGATATTTGATCGAGCTCTTCGGAATGAGCAGGTTCGGTCCGCCGTCGCGGTTCACCTTCAAGCAGTTCTTGTCGTACCACTCGATCCAGCCGCGGACCTCCTCGCCGTCGTTCAACACGACGACCATCGGGGTCTTCGCGGCCATCTGCTTCAGGTAGTAGTAGCTCTCGGCGTTCGTCTGCTCCGGCGGAACCTGCTTGCGCTGCTGGAACGTGCGCGTCGGGTACCGCTCGGAGAGTTCCGAGAGATTTGGCCGGATCAGCTTGCGATTCCCGGGAGCGTCCTCGTTCGGTCGAAAAGCGCCCCCGGTCGAGTTCCTTTCAGCCACGATTTCTCTCTTGGCCCCGAAATAGGCGGGACGCTGTATCCCCCTAAACTGGGGCTTCCGGAGAAAAATTCTGGCTCTTTTTAGGAGGCGCTGAGGACTCCGACGACGGGCGGCCACCCTCGTCCTCGTAGGCCAGGCAGCACATGAGGCGCCCGCACATCCCCGATATTTTGGAAGGGTTTAGAGACAGATTCTGGCTCTTGGCCATCTTGATGGTCACCGGGTGGAAGCCCTTCAAGAAAGTTGAGCAGCAGAGGGTGAGTCCGCAAGGCCCGAGGCCGCCTCTCATCTTCGTCTCGTCGCGCGGACCGACCTGCCGGACGTCGATGCGGACGGGATATTTCAGCGCGAGGTCCGCAACGAGCCGTCGATAGTCGATCCGTGTCTCGGAAGTGTAGTAGATAGAGTACTTGCGGCCGTCGAAACTTTCCTCGGTACGGATCAGCTTCATCGGGAGCTTCTTTTCCGACGCGAGCGCCTGGGTCTCCCGGAAGAACTGCTCCTCGCGCTGCCGCTTCGCGTCGTAGCTCGCGAGATCCGATTCGTTGGCGACGCGTACGAGCCGCCGGGAGTCGCGCAGCTGGCACTGCTTGACGATCAACGGATGCAGAGTCGTGACCTCGGCGTACTCGAGGCCCCCGTCTCCTTCGACGACGATCCGCTGCCCCTTCAGGACCGAGGTGCCGTTCGTTTCGCAAAAGACGACGCGTCCGTCCTCGTTCTGATTGATCCGGATGCCGATGAAATGGCCCCCCGGATTGAAAGAATTACCAACGGTGCAGCCGCCACATCCAGACATATCGAATCTTTGAGACTACCACGGCGGCGGCGATCAACCGGTCATTCCGAGGCGACCCGTTTTCGGGTCATCCTGAGCGAAGCGAAGGATCCCGAGCTTCTTCGCTCGGAGCCTGCCGAGTCCGGGATCCCTCGCCATCGCTTTGGGATGACCACATTCCGCCGCCGCAAGGATCGTCCCTAAATCGACCCCAACTCTTCCGACAACGATCGATAGAGTGCCTCCTCGTCTTCCGCGGGCGCCGGAAGGATTCGCGTTCCCGGCAGAGGAGTGGTGCCGCTCGGCAGGAAGATCGGCGGCGGGGCGAGGACGTCTTCGCGGATGGCCGCCACGGTCGCCGCGGCTTCGCCCGCCTCGAGGATCAGGACCGCGTCTATGCGTCGATTGCGACCGAGCTTCTCGACCGCTTCGTCGGAATTCCTCGCGTGCAGGATCTCGATCGCCGAAGGCGGCTCGGGCTCCGCATCGGGCGGATGGCCGACGACGAGGACGGCGAGCACGTTACGACTCCGCCCGGATCACGGCCGAGCCGAGCGGCCGCGCATGGTCCTGCCCCCGGCGGAGGAGCCAGAAGACGAACGTGTAGAGGCCGCGCGTCTCGGGAGCGTAAGAAAAGGAGAAGCTCCGGTCGCGGCCGAGCTCGATACGATCCTGCGTCACCGCTCCCACGACCCAGGCCTGGCGGATGCCCCGCGCGACGAAGGCCTCCGACGCGACCGGGTATCTGTACGAAGTCCAGGCGTTCGCCTCCTGCCGCGTCAGAGGAGTCGGCAGCGGCTCTCGCGCGACCGTCACGAAGCGCAGCTCGTACGGAACCCGCGCGATCCCGTACACGCGCACCGCGAGCCCGCGCTCGTCGGTCGAGAGGGACAGCTCGTCGAGACCGCGCGCCAGGAATTCCTGCGAGAGCTGGAAGCGACCTCCGCCGAGAGCCCAGCCCACCCCGACGTGAGTCGCTTCGGGGTCGAGGATCGTCCGGCGATGGCCGTCGTCGGGGGGAACCTCTTCGATCATCAGCCGGTGCCCCGAAAGCGCGAGCGCCGAGGGCGGGTCGGGAAAGCTCGTCCCGGTCGTGATCCAGGACGCCGAGTTCTCGGCGTGGTAGCCGAAGACGCCGGCGAACCCCGTGCGCGCGTACGGCGGCACGCCGTCTCGAAGGTAGTGGCCGCGCGTCTTCTCCGCCACCTGCGCGGCGCAGAAGGCATCCGCGATACGCGCGGCGGCTTCGTCCCACGCGACCGGGGGGAGACCTGCGTCGGCGCGGTTTCGGTTGATCTCGTCGAAGACGGCGGCGCGCACCGGCTCCGCCGGCTCTCGTGCGCCCGGGTATCTCTCCGAGAGGGCCCGGCCGGGGGGCGGCGCGACGACGCGGACCGAAGGAGAAGCGGCCGGGGTCGGAGACGGATGGCTGCAGGAGGCGAGCCCGAGCGTCATCGCGAGCGGAAGAGACGAACGTGTTAGTTTCACACGGCGATGACCCAGATCCGATTCGGCACGTCGGGTTGGAGGGCCGTCCTCGCCGACGAGTTCACGTTCGGAAACGCCCGGCGAGTCGTGACGGCCATCGCGCGCGTGCTCACCCGGGACGGGCGTGCCGGTGCGACCGTGCTCGTCGGCTACGACACGCGATTCCTGGCGGAGCGCTTCGCCTTGGAAGCGTCCCGGATCCTGACATCCGAAGGATTCGCGGCGGAAATGTCGAACCGCCCCGTTCCGACGCCGGTGCTCGCATTCGAGATTCGCCGCCGCGGAGCGGCCGGCGCGGTGAACTTTACCGCGAGCCACAATCCGCCCCAATATCTGGGCATCAAGTTCTCGACCTCCGACGGGGCGCCGGCGCTTCCCGAGGTCACCACGCGGATCGAGTCGGAGATCTCCGGGATCGCCGAGATGCCTCCGCCTCCGGAGGCGGAGGTCCCGAAATTCGATCCGGTCGCTCCGTATCTCTCCGACCTCGAGAAGAAAGTCCGTTCCGCAGACGTCGGTCGCGGGACGCCTCACTTCAGCCTCGACTTCCGCTTCGGAACGTCCGCCGGATTCCTCGACGGATTCCTCGAGAAGACGGGCGCCGCGCTCGAACGCCTGAACGCGCGCCCTGATCCGCTCTTCGGAGGGGAGTCGCCGCAGTGCGGTCCGAAGGAGCTCGTGCGCCTCGGAGAGGAGGTCCGCCGCCACGAGTCGCGCCTCGGCCTCTCCTGCGACGGCGACGCCGACCGCTTCGGCGTCTGCGACGAGAGAGGGGAGTATGTCACGCCCAATCGTTTCCTGTCGCTGCTCCTCTTCGACATGCTCGGGCGAAAGGGGAAGCGAGGAGGCGTCGCGCGCAGCGTCGCGACGACGCACGCTCTCGACGCGATCGCTGCGAAGTTCGGCGTGCCGCTCTACGAGACCCCGGTCGGCTTCAAGTACATCGGCGAGAAATTGATCGCGGGGGAGATCGTCTTCGGCGCTGAGGAGAGCGCCGGGCTGACGGTCGAGGGGCATGTCCCCGAGAAGGACGGAATTCTCGCCGACCTCCTCTCCGCCGAAATGGTCGGCGCGCGGGGAAAGACGATGGCGGAATTGACGGCCGAGCTCGACCGCGAGATCGGGCCCTTCTACACGAGCCGTCTCGACCTGCCGCTGACTCCGGGCGATCAGGCGGCCTTGAAGGCTCGGCGCGCCTCGCCTCCGCAGAAGTACGCGGGCCGCCGAGTCGCCTCGGTCAACCTCGTGGACGGCCTGAAGTTGATCCTGGACGACGGCTCGTGGATCCTCGCGCGAGAGTCGGGGACCGAGCCGGTTGCGCGCGTGTATGCGGAAGCGCGATCCGAGAAGGATCTCGAAGCGCTGTCGCGCGCGGGCCGGGAGCTCCTCGAGGAGTAGGGACGGGTCCATCGTGCTTTTCGTGTGTGGCGAAGCCTCCCTCACGCGACCGGCGCGACGGACCCCCTCATGACGCGGAAGCGGCGCGCGCCCCGGAAAGGAGGAACGACCAGGAGAGAACGGAGGCGTCATCATGGGAGAGTCGTTCTACCGGTCCATGCCGCCCTACGTCCGTCAGGACGAGAACTATCTCTGCTGGGCGGCGGCTCTGGAGTCGTGGCTGGGCGCGGTCCCGAATCGAGCAAGAGTGAATCAGGTCGAGCTGCTCGCCGACGCGACGGACGCGGGATTGGCAGGCTCGAACGGAAGCCTCTACAAACAGGGACTCGTCTGAATCTCGAACAAGTTCCACATGACCATGAAGGTGTTCGGAAAGAACAAGACCCTGAGCAGCGATTACTTGGTCGGCAAGCTCAAGAAAAAGGGGTACATCTACCTGGTTTGGAATCCCCTGGGAAGCGTCGCGCACTCTCAAGTCGTGTTCGGGGTCGACTCGGACTCCGACTTCATCGCCTATATGGATCCCTGGCAGGGTGAGGGATCCAACGGTCAGTACCTCTCCGATTACTACTGGGAGGACACGGTGGAATTCGTCGTCGGGTACCCGTCCTTCTGACCGCGGCCCCCTCGGGCTCGTCCGGCTTCGGTTGCTTTTCGAGGGGGATTCGGGAATTCTCCTCGCGGCGCAGGGGCGCCTCCGTCGCTTGAGGTGATCGCGTGAGCTTTCAGATCGAAGAAGTGATCGGACGCGAGATTCTCGACTCGCGCGGCAATCCGACGGTCGAAGTCGAGGTCCTGCTGTCCGGAGGCGCCACCGGGCGCGCCGCCGTTCCGTCGGGCGCCTCGACCGGGCAGCGCGAGGCGCTGGAGCTCCGGGACGGGGATAAGTCGCGCTACTCGGGCAAGGGCGTCACCAAGGCCGTCGCGCACGTCAACGGCGAGATCGCGGAAGAGATCAAGGGCGCGGATGCGCGGGATCAGGTGCTGCTCGACCGGATCCTCGTGGAGCTCGACGGCACATCCAACAAGGGGCGGCTCGGCGCGAACGCGATCCTGGGGGTCTCGCTCGCCGTCTGCCGGGCGGCGGCCGAGGGCTCGGGTCTTCCGCTCTATCGCTACCTGGGCGGCGCCGGAGCGCACGTGCTTCCCGTGCCGATGATGAACTTGATCAATGGCGGCGCGCACGCCGACAATCGCCTCGACCCCCAGGAGTTCATGGCTTGCCCGGTCGGCTTCGCGACGTACGCGGAAGGACTCCGCGCCGGAGTCGAAGTCTTCCACGCGCTCAAAGGCATTCTGAAGAAGAAGGGGCTCTCGACCGCGGTCGGCGACGAAGGCGGATTCGCGCCGGACATCGCCTCCTCGCGGGAGGCGCTCGATCTCCTGACGGCCGCGATTCGGGCGGCCGGGTACGAACCGGGGAAGGAAGTCGCGATCGCCCTCGACCCGGCCGCCTCCGAGTTCTACGAGAAGGGGAAGTACGTCCTCGCAGGGGAGAAGAAGACCCTCTCCTCGGAGCAGATGGTCGCGTACTGGGCCGGCATCGTGCGCGACTACCCGATCGTCTCGATCGAGGACGGCATGAGCGAATCGGACCGGGCCGGCTGGATCGCCTTGACGGCCGAGCTTTCGGAGCGCATCCTGCTCGTGGGAGACGATGTCTTCGTTACGAATCCGGAGATCCTGGCCGCCGGGATCGCCGATGGGATCGGCAACGCCTTGCTCGTGAAATTGAATCAAGTCGGCACGGTCACCGAGACCCTGGAAGCCGTGCGCCTCGCGCAGGGGAGCGGCTACAAGGCGGTCGTGTCGCACCGCTCCGGCGAGACGACCGACGACTCGATCGCCGACCTCTCCGTGGCCGTGAACGCCGGCCTGATCAAGGCAGGATCGGCCTCGCGGGGGGAGCGGCTGGCGAAGTACAACCGGCTCCT
>JBKPSZ010000146.1:0-17691 GCA_046735265.1 Acidobacteriota bacterium
CGGTCGATCTCGGCGAGGACGGCGGGCGGGTCCGGCGCGCCGAACGCGGCCGGGAGCTCCAGCGCCGCGAGCGCCAGCACGGCGGCCGCCCGCGGCAGAAGCCTCACGCCTTGGGGTGCGCGTGGCGATACACGGCATCCAGGTGCGCGGCGTCGAGATGCGTGTATTTCTGCGTCGTCGAGAGGGAAGCGTGGCCGAGAAGCTCCTGGATCGAACGCAAGTCGGCGCCCGCTTCGAGGAGGTGCGTGGCGAACGTGTGGCGCAGCGCGTGGGGTGAGATGTCGGCCGGCAGGCCGGCGGCGCGCAGGCGGCGCTTCAAGAGGCGCGCCATCGATCGCGTCGTCAATCGGCCTCCGCGGCGGTTGACGAAGAGCGGCTCGCCTTCCGAGGCCGTGTCGCTCCCGCGAGCCGCGTGGCGGAGGGCCGCCCGCACCGGCAGGTAGGAGCGCAGCGCGTCCTCGGCCTCTTCGCCGAACGGCACGATGCGCTCGCGGGAGCCCTTCCCGACGACGCGGACAAGACGCGAGGAGAGGTCGAGATCCTCGACGTCCAGGCCCGCCGCTTCGGAGACGCGCAGCCCCGCGGCGTAGAGAAGCTCGAACAGGGCGCGCTCTCTCTGCGGGACCGAGTCCTCCTCCCCCTTCGCGAGAAGACTCTCCGTGTCCGCGAGCGAAAGCGCGCGCGGCAGGGTGCGGGGAGTCTTCGGAGAGGCGAGGCCCGCGGCCGGGCTCTTCTCGAGGTGCCCCTCGCGGCCGGCCCAGCGGAAGAACGAGCGGAGTGTCGAGAGATGCCGGGCGATCGAGCGGTTCTTCAGTCCCGCGCGGTGGAGAGCCGCCATGTAGGAGCGGATCGCGAGGCCGTCGACGGCGGAAAGCCGCGTCTTCGCGGCCGGCCCTTCGCCGAACTCGCGCTCCCAGAACTCGACGAAGCGCTCGAGGTCGGTTCGGTAGGCGAGGACCGTTCGCGGAGAGAACCGCCGCTCGTCGGCGAGGTAGGACTCGAATCCTTCGATCGCGCGGGCGAGCGTGACCACGGAAGACAAGTGTAACGCCCGGACGGCGGACGTCGCGGGGCTAGAATCCGCGCCGGTGGAGCTACGGCCCTTTCGATGTCTGCGCTATGCGCCGCGGGTGGTGTACGAGCGCGGGTTGTCGACTCTCATCGGAGGCGACGACGGCGCGGGCCGAGCCGACCCTTCGGCACCCGAGAGCATCGCGGCGCTGCTCTCGCCGGCCGGCGGCGCCGCCGATCCGGAGGTCGCGGCTCGAAAAATCTCCGAGTGGCTCGCCGCCGGAGTGCTCCTCCGGGAACGGCGGCCGGCCCTGTGGATCTACCGGCGCTCGCCGCCGGGCGAGGTCGAGCCCGAGGCGCCACTTCTTCTCGGGCTCGTCCGGCTGGCGGCCGCGGGCTCCGCGCCGCCGCCCTCGGAGTCTCCAGCCGATCCCGCCGCGGTCGAAGAGCGCCTCGCTCTGCGCCGGGCGATGAAGGCCGACTTCGAGCCTTGCCTCCTCGCGACGCGCGCTCCCCTGACGGACGCCCTCGCGACGACGCGCCGGCCCGACTTCTCGGCCGAGGAGAGCTCCGGCGCGCGCCACGACGCCTGGCGGCTCCACGAGTACGCGCAGCACGTCGAGCTCCAGGGTCTCGTCAAGAACCCCGAAGTCGAAGTTGCCCGCGGTCCCGACCTCTGGCAGGCCGCGCGCGCCCTCGAGCGCGATCCCGAGGCCGCCCGGTGGCCCGGCGCGAGGTTCAAGCTCTGCGCGATCGTGGAAGAGGCGGAGCTGCGAGAGGAGCGCGCCGAGTCCTTCCGGAGCATCCCCGCCGGACTCTTCGGCGTGAGCCTGGAAGATCCCGTTTACTAGGGGCGCCGTCTGCGCAGGGGCGGCCCCTGCGGCCGCCCGCACCGCCGGTGACGATGCACGCAATGTCGCGTCTCCGATCACCGCGGGCGGGGACAAGCCCCGCCCCGACATCAGGAAGGCGTCATTTCCCTGACGGCGTGCGACATCACGCACAGACCGATGTCGGGGCGGCCCTTGCGGCCGCCCGCACCGCCGATGACGGCGCACGCAATGTCGCGTCTCCGATCACCGCGGGCGGGGACGCGCCCCGCCCCGACATCAGGAGGGCTTATCGAGCCGTCTCTCAACTCTTTTTCGCGAACGACCGCACGTCGTTCTTCACGAGACCCTGGATCTGTTCGGGCGAGAGCTTCTTGCCGAACGAAGGCATGTCCATGCCGCCTTCCGTGACGACCTTGATCAGATCCTCGTCGCTCTTGTCCCTCTGCCAGTCGGCGTCCGTGAAGTTCTGCGCCTTGAGCTGCTTTCCTTTCGGCGTCTCGGCTTTCCCGTCTTCTCCGTGACACTTCGCGCAATACTGCAGAAAGGTGTCCGACGGGTGCGAATCCGCCGCGTACACGGCGACTCCGAGAAGCGCGATTCCGCCGAAGACGAGGGCACCGAGAATCCGACTCTTTCTCATCCTTTCCTCGCTTTCTCCATGTCTCGGAAGATGTGCTCCGGCTCCCAGTCCTCACCGTAGTAGATGTTCGTCAGCCGACCCCGCGGGTCGAGAACCGCGACGGCCTGCTGGTGCACGATCTGGCCTTTGTCGGGGTAGTAGAGGACGCCGAATCGTTCGGCCACGCCGGCGACCGTTTTCGGGTCCCCGGTCAGGAATTTCCAGCGCTTCGGATCGGCGCCGGCGTGCGACGCATACTGCGCGAGCACCGCCGGCGTGTCGTGCTCGGGATCGACGGTCACCGTCAGCAGGACTCCGGATCCCTCCTTCGCCAGCATCGCGTCAAGCTTCGAGAACTTCGCCGTCGTCATCGGACACGCCGTCGCGATCGGACACCGCGTGTACAGAAACGTGACCGCGACCGGCTGACCGCGAAACTCCGACAGCCGGACGGCGCGTCCCGTCTGCTCGACCAGGGTGAAGTCGGCGACCTGCTCCCCGACCCGTGTCCCGCGATTCGGTCGCGGCGTCGCCGACGCCACGGGACCGGCCGACGGCGCCGACCCGGCCTTCGCGTTTTCTTTGCGGATCCCTTCCAGCCAGAACCGGCCGCCGTCGCGCACGAGTGTCGCCGACAGGCGATCGCCGACCGAGAGCGTCGCCAGCGCTTCCCGCTCGCGGACGGGGAACGGCATGGTCATGGCCCCCATCAATCCCTCGACGGGCTCGTGCTCGAGGGTGATCTCGGAGCGGGCCGCGTCGACTGCTCGCACGACGCCCGCGATCGCAAATCGCTCGGCCGCTCCGGAAGCGCCGGGCTCCGCCGAGCGGCGGCAGGAAGCCGCGGCCGCGGCGAAGAGCGGCACGATCCAGAAGATGGCGGCCCGCCGACGGCTTCTCATCGAGAATTGATTAATGCCGCCGATCCTTCGGGTATTTCCTCGTTAACGACCCCCTCACGGAGGGCCGCTCTAGCGGGTTTCGAACGTCAGCGAGGTCCAGACGCTCTCCCACTCCGCGTCGAGGCCCGCCGGCGCCGCGGTCATGTGGACGGCCTTGACCAGCCACACGCCTTTGCGCGGCAGCGCGAGACTCACTTCGCCGCGGGCGTCGGTGCGCGCGGAAACCCGGTCCGCCGACGAGCCCTGTTCCATCGCGACGACGAGGGCCCCGGACAGCGGTTTGCCCTCGTACAAGAGGGTCAACGGAACCTGTCCGGGGACAACCTTCCGCGGGTCCTTTCGCAGCACGAGCTCGAGCGTCAGGCCGAGCGGCCGGCCGAAATCGGCAGTGGAATCGCCCGGATCCCCCGAGACGATCAGACTCTTGACCGAGCGCGAGTAGATCTCGCGCGCCGGCTTTCCGCTTTCGCCGCGCTCGCGCCGCATCCGCGACACGGCTTCGAGCCCCTCCTCGGCGAGGTACTTCTCGAACTTCTCCGCGTCGAGGACGATCGGACTTCTCCCGCCGCGAAAAGCGATCCAATACAGGCCGGGCTGCGGAATGCGGACCTGCCCGGCCGGATCGGCGCCCGGCAGACCGTCGATCGGCGTCTCCGTCCGGCCCGAGATCAGCGCGAAGCGCTGGATCAGCGACGGATTGCGCGGCACGGGCTCGCCGCGGAAATCTTGACCGACGCGAAGCGACACCGCGATCTCCGAGCCCGGATCGGGATGGAAGCTCGACGGCTCGATCCAGAAGTCGTGCGCGCGCGACGCGGCGGCCGGCGCGGCCATCGCGACCGCCAGCAGAAGGACGCGGCGTTTCATCGCGCCTCCCGGGAAAGGTATCCGGCCAGGCGCTCGCGATCGACGTTGCCGCCCGACAGGACGACGCCGACGCGCTTTCCCGAAAAGTCCGCCTTCCGGTGCCGGACCGCCGCCGCGCCGACGACCCCGGAGGGCTCGATCAGCACCTTCATCCGCTCGAGCATCCAGACGAGCGTCTCGATCATCTCGTCGTCCGATACGAGAAGAACGTCCTTCACGGTTTCTTGGATGACCGGAAACGTCTTCTCGCCGGGGCAGGGGACCTGAAGGCCGTCGGCGATCGTCCGCGGGACCGGGATCTCGATCCGACGCCCGGCGTGCAGGGATTGCGCCGTGTCGTCGGCCGTCACCGGCTCGACTCCATACACTTCGATCCGCGGGCGAAGCTTCTTGGCCGCCGAGGCGCAGCCCGAGATCAGCCCACCGCCCGAGACCGGGACGAGCAGAACGTCGAGATCCGGGACCATTTCGAGAAGCTCGGCTGCCGCGGTCCCCTGCCCCGCCATAATCAGCGGATCGTCGAACGGCGGCACGAGGACGGCGCCGCGTTCGCGGACGAGCGAATCCCCGATCTCGTCGCGCTTCTCCGTGTACCGGTCGTAGAGCACGATCTCGGCGCCGTAGCCGCGCGTGGCGGCGAGCTTCGCGGCCGGCGCGTCCTTCGGCATCACGAGCGTCGCCTGGAGCTCCAGCAGCCGCGAGACGAGCGCGACCGCCTGCGCGTGGTTGCCTGACGAGTACGCGACGACCTCGGTGAACGGGCGACGCTCGAGCTCCGCCTTCACCTTGTTGTAGGCGCCGCGGAACTTGAACGCGCCGGCCCGCTGGAAGTTTTCCGCCTTGAAGAAGACGGAGGCGCCGCACTCCTCGTCGAACTGCCGCGAAGAGAGGACGGGAGTGCGGTGCGCGATGCCCGCGAGCCGGGCCCGCGCGGCCGTGATCTCGGAAAACGGGATCAACCGGACACCGGCACGGCGGACTCGACCGCGTCGCGCCAGTCGCGGATCGCGGCGAGCGCTCGGTCCACCATGAGCTGGCGGCGCTTCTGCTTGTCGCGGACCGAGGGGTGCGAGGTGTCTTCGATCAGCCCGAATGTTACGTTCATCGGCTCGAACTTCTCGGCCGGATCGCGCTCGGAGCAGTGCCGCGAAAGCGAGCCGATCGCCGTCTCGTACGGAATCGGGATCGGTTCGAGGCCCTCGCGCGCCTGCGCGATCGTCCGCCCGACCGCGAGACCCGTGGCGGCGCTCTCGACGTAACCCTCGACCCCGGTGATCTGACCGGCGAACGAGATTCGCGGCTCGCGCCGCATCCGGAAGAACCGATCCAGGTGGGCGGGGGCGTGGATGTAGGTGTTGCGGTGGAGCATCCCGAACCGCACGAACACCGCGTTCTCGAGCCCCGGAATCTTCCGGAAGACGCGCTGCTGCTCGGGGATCTTCAGTTTCGTCTGGAAGCCGACGAGGTTGTAGTGCTCCCGCGCCAGGTCGTCCTGGCGCAGCTGCACGACGGCGTGCGGGATCTTCCCGGTCGCCGGGTCGGGGAGGCCCATCGGCTTCATCGGCCCGTGCCGCAGCGTCTCGCGCCCGCGTTCCGCCATGACCTCGATCGGCAGACAGCCTTCGAAGTAGATGCCCTTCTCGAAATCCTTGACCGGTGTGATCTCCGCCGACAGGAGGTCGGAGACGAACTCCTCGTACTGCTCCCGGGTGAGGGGCGCGTTCCAGTAGTCCGCGCCGCCCCCCTTTCCGTAGCGCGAGAGCGCGTACATCTTCGAGAAGTCGAGCGAGGAGGCGGCCACGATCGGGGCGATCGAGTCGTAGAAGTAGAGGTCGGACGTGCCGAGGAGCGAGCCGATCTCCGAGTCGAGCGCGGGCGAGGTCAACGGCCCCGTCGCGATCACGATCTCCCCGTCCTCGGGGATCCGCCGGACCTCTTCGCGCACGAGCTCGATTTCCGGGCGCGCGGCGAGCGCCTCGCTCACGAGGCCGGCGAAGACGTCCCGGTCCATGGCGAGCGCGTCGCCGGCCGGCACCGCCGCGCGTCGGGCGCAGCGGATCACGAGGGAGTCGAGCTCCTCCATCTCGCGCTTCAAGAGCCCGACCGCGTTCAAGGGATTGTCGGAGCGGAACGAGTTCGAGCAGACGAGCTCGGCGCACCGGTCGGTCCGATGCGCCGCGGTCGAGACCGCCGGCCGCATCTCGAAGAGCCGCACCCGGTGCCCGCGCCGCGCGAGCTGCCAGGCGCATTCCGAGCCGGCGAGGCCGGCGCCGACGACGGAGACGTGAGCGCGCACGCGCGCATTCTATGCGCTCGGCGGCCGTGCGGTAACTATATCAATTCTGATATAGATGGATCTTCAATCCCTTCCGCCTCGACACCGGTATCACGAAGCGGATCGACGTCAGTCTCGACGAGAAGGCCGCGATCTTGTTGTCGACGAGTCCCGACCTGAGCCCTGCCCGCTGCACGTCGGACCAGGAGAAGGGAAACGAAAGTTCTTCCTGGTACGGCTTCTTCGGGAAAACCGTCCAGAGCGAGCCCGCGGGAGTCAGGCGCGCCTCGAGGCCCCGGAAGAACTTCGAGAGCGACCCTTCGGCGGGGACCTCGGCCATGAGCCAGGCGTGTCGGCCGGGGGGCCAGGCCACGACCCACTCGACGAGGGGCCCGAACACTTCCCGAACGGTTCGGCGGAACTCGGGCGAGTCGCCGCGCGCGTACGCGGTTTCCTCGCCCGGCAGGGAGAACTTCCCCCAGGGAGGCGCCACCGGACGCTCAGCTCCCCGCGAGCCGCGTCACCAGCCGCCGCCTCCCCCGCCGCCGGAGCTGCCTCCGCCTCCCCCCCCGCCGCCGCTTCCGCCGGACGAGGGGGACGCGACCCCCGCGGAGAGCGCGCCCGCCGCCGCCGCCCAGGACGCTGAAGCCCCGGCGCCTCCGAAGGAGCCGCCTCCGCCCGTCCAGGAGGAGGGGGAGGAGGAGGAAGACGAGCCCGAGCCGGATCCCGAGCCGCCGCCCGACCAGCCGCTCGAGGAGGATCGCGAAGCCGCTCCGTGCGCCCGGAACCAGCGATCCGCGTCGGAGGTCAGTCCGAATGCGACGACGTAGGGGAACCACGCGTCGGAAAGCCGCGGTTCCGTTCGCCCGAGCTCCCGCCGGAAATAGCGGCGCGCCGCGATGAGCGCCTTTCGCCGCGCGATCCGCTTCGGGCCGCTTCTCGTCTGGATCAGCAGGAAGACCGTGATCACGATCGCGAGGCGCATCAGGAAGACGCCGGCGACCCGCCAGGGAACTGCCGGAGACGGATCGCGGTAGCCGAGCCAGGCGAGATATAGAAGCAGTAGGGGAGCCCAGAGAAAGAGAGGCGACAGTACGAGGTGGCGATCCACGCGCCGCTGGTACGCGTACGCGCAGCCGGCCGCGACGCCCCACAGGATCAAGTGGCCGATCACCGTCGCGACCGCATTGCCCGGATCGATCTGGTGGAAGGCGGCGGCTGCCAGAATGACGGCGGCGAGGCCGAGAAGGAAGAGGAGCGCCGGCGGCCACATCGAGGGCTTGTCCGACTTGTCGCCGAAGTCGGGAAGGGCGTCGAGCTTCTGCTGGAAGAAGGGCTTGATGACTCCCGCCGGGTCGAACCCGCTCGAACGATAGTGCGCGCGGACTCGATCCGTGTCGGTCTCGTCGCTCGCGCCGAAGAAGAGCTTCTTCACGAGCTCGTGGTCGTAGGAGGAGAACTGCGCGAGCGGCACGAGCCGCTTCAAGACGAGCTTCTTCCCCTCCGCGCGCGTCTCGATCTTCTTCTGCGCCGCCAGGCGCGCGAGGATGGCCGACACCTCGGGCGGGCCGATCTTCTCGTCCCACAGCGCTCCCGCCTCCTCCGGCGCAAGGGAGAGGAGGTTCTCATCGAGCCACGCGGCGTCGATCTTGTCGGGATCCCGGAGCGGCGCGAAACGGCCGAGGAGCTCGTCGCGCCGGCGGAAGCGCAGGAGCATTCCGATCGCCGTCCCGGCGAGGATGGTGAAGAGCGCCAGGCGAACCCGCGGTGAAACGCCGGTGATCCCCGCCGAGGGGTGCCCCGATCCCGCGTAGCCGAGTGACGCCCGCACGAGGAAACCCTCGCCCGGCACGAGATTCTTCGCCGAGAAGGTTTCGGGAAGCTTCGGATCCGGCTTCCAGACCGGGTCGAGCTCGAGCGAGAGATCGAACCGCTCGACGCGGCCCGATCGGTCGGGGAAGAGAAAGTCGTGGTTCAGCCGATACGCGCTTCCTTCCCGCACGAGGATCCCGGAGAGGCGGTAACGGATCTCGTAGACGATCTCGCGGTTCTCGAACGGCGGATCGCTCGGGAGGCGGCTTCTCCATCGGAGGGTTCTCGAATCTTTCCACGCGTACTGGTCCACGGCCGAGAGATCTCCCGGCGAGAGCGGGACCGCCGCGCCGTCCGGATCGATCCGGGAGAGCGACTCCAGGGCGAGCGACTGTCCCGGCCCGACACGGAAGACGCGCTCCCCCCCGTTCCAATCGCCGTTGAAGACGATGCTCTGCCGCTCGACGACGTGGAGGGCGCCGGCGTCATCCAGCCGCGCGCGCACCTCGATCGCCCGCCAGAAGAGCTCGCGAGCCGCCGCCGGCGCGGGCGCGCGTAGGGCGAAGAGCAGCAGAAGCAGGGTCCATCGGACCCCCGACGTCGGTCGCGGCATCGCTCGGTCTCCTCGGAAGACGGACTTCGTCTGCCGAGATCGTAACCGAGGAGCCGGATTCTCGAGGCGCGCGCGCGGGACGTCAGCGGGCGGCGCGACGCCGCGAGGCTCTCTTACGGGTTGGGGCGGCGGCCTCCCCTTCCTCCGCGGCCGCCTCCGGCTTGCGTCGCGATTTCGCCGCGCGCGGAGGGCGCGTCTCGGCCGCCGAAGGCGAGGACGCGAGCAGCACTTCCCGCATCGGGGGGATCTCACCGGCCGGCTTCTCGAAGCCGCATCCGCCGCGGTCGCAGGCCAGGGCATTGCCCGACTTACGCTCCCGGAGCAGCAGATAGGGGTTCCCGCACTGCGGGCAGGCCTCCGGGATCGGGCGCGCCGAGAGGGTGAAGTCGCACCGGGGATAGTTCACGCAGCCGTAGAACGGGCGGAATCGCCCGCGGCGCTGCGCGATCATGCCGCCGTCCTTCGGGCAGGCGACCCCCGTGTCGAGGACCGGCTTGGGCGGCTTGTACTTGCACTCGGGGTATCCGCTGCAGGCGACGTAGGCCCCGTACCGCCCGTATCGGCGCACGAGCGGGTGCCCGGACTCGGGACAGGTCTCGCCGGTCGGCTCGTCGGGCTTCGCCTCGGCCTTCCCCCCCGAGATGTGGACGTTGATGACGTTGCGGCACTTCGGATAAGCGGAGCACCCGAGGAACGTCCCGCCGGCACGGCTCTGTCGGACTTTCATGGGTGAGCCGCACTCGTCGCAGGTCTGCTTCTCGATCTCCGAGATGTCGACCGCGTCTTCTTCCGGGTCCGGGATGTTCTCGGTGAAGGTGCACGAGGGATATCCGGAGCACGCGATGAAGAGACCGTTGCGCCCCATCCGGAGCTTCAGCTTCTTGCCGCAGCGCGGGCACTTCTCGGCGATCTCGGGGACGACCGGGAAAGAGAGGATCTTGCGCGCCTCGGACAGCGGGATCCCGGCCTTCGACGAAACCATGTCGCGCAGCGCTCGGTTGCGGTCCTTCGTGAAGGTCTTGTCGAACTCGGTGAGCGCGCGGGTCCAGGAGAGCTTTCCTTCCTCGACCTCGTCGAGCGCCTCTTCCATGCGCGCCGTGTAGCCCGTCTCGAAGAAATCGTCGAAGTAGGGGATCAGCATCTCGACGACCGTGCGCCCGAGCGCCGTCGGGATGAAGCGCCGCTCCTTCTTGTGCACGTACTCGCGCTGTTCGAGCTTTCGCAGGATCTCGGCGTACGTCGAAGGGCGGCCGATGCCGTTCTCTTCGAGGAACTTCACGAGCGACGCTTCATTGAAGCGGGGCGGCGGCTGCGTCTGTTTCTGCTCCGGCTTGAGAGCGAGGAGCTTCAGCACGTCCCCCTCGGAGAGCGGCGGCAGCTTCCCTCCCGCCTCCCCCGCTTCCTCCTCGTCGTCGGAGACTTCGACGCCGTACGCGGCGAGATAGCCGGCGAACTTGAGCGTCGAGCCGGATGCGCGGTAGATCGCCGGGCCGGCCTCGATCTCCGCCGACACGGTGTCGTAGACGGCCGGCGCCATCTGGGAGCCGACGAAGCGCTCCCAGATCAGCCGGTAGAGCCGCGCTTCCTCCGGGGCGAGGTTCGGCTCGACCTTCTCCGGAGGAAGGTCCAGGTACGTCGGCCGGATCGCCTCGTGCGCGTCCTGCGCGCCGCGCTTGCTCTTGAAGAAACGGGGGGAATCGGGGAGCGACTCGGCGCCGTAGCGCGCGGCGATGTGCTCGCGCACCGCGGTCAGGGCCTCCCCCGAGACGCGGGTCGAGTCGGTGCGCATGTAGGTGATTAAGCCGACGGTCCCGCGTCCGGGGATCTCGCGCCCCTCATAGAGGCGCTGCGCGATCTGCATCGTGCGCCGCACGGCGAATGAGAGGCGGCGCGCGGCGGCCTGCTGCAGCTGCGAGGTGATGAACGGAGGAGGCGGCGTCTTGCGCCGTTCGGAGGTTTCGACTTTCGAGACGCGCCACGTCGCGGCTTCGGCGGCGGCGCGGATACGGGAAGCCTTTTCCGCCGAATCGACGCGCGGGTCGGTCCCGTCGAATTTGAGCTTCTCTGCTTCGAAAGAGAAGAGCCGGGCGGTGAACGGGGGCGGCGAGGCCGCTTCGAGCTCCGCGTCGAGCGTCCAGTACTCGACGGGGCGGAAGGCCTCGATCGCCCGCTCGCGCTCGACGATGATGCGGAGCGCCACGGTCTGCACGCGCCCGGCCGAGAGCCCCCGCCAGATCTTCTTCCAGAGGAGGTCGGAGACCTCGTAGCCGACGAGCCGGTCGATGATGCGCCGGGCCTGTTGCGCGTCGACCAGGCGCGTATCGATCTCCCCCGCGTCCTTCATCGCTGCGAGCACGGCGCCCTTCGTGATCTCGTTGAAGCGCACGCGGCGGAAAGGAATCCCCTTCGTCGACGGCTTCAACGTCTCGCGCAGGTGCCAGGAAATCGCCTCGCCCTCGCGGTCCGGGTCGGCGGCGAGGTAGACGGCTTCGGCCTCCCGGGCCGCCTTCTGGAGCTCGCCGAGCGTCTTCTCTTTCCCCTTCAGGACCTCGTACGTCGGCTCGTAGTCGTTCTCGCGATCGACGCCCAGACCCTTCTTCGGGAGGTCGCGGACGTGCCCGTAGGAAGCGAGCACGCGGAAGTCGCGCCCGAGGAATTTCTCGAGCGTCTTCGCCTTGGCGGGCGACTCGACGATCACGAGGGATCGGCGGCCGCCGCGCGGGGAAGAGGCCCCGGCGGAGCTCTTGGACTTCGACACGGTGGATTCTCGTTTCATTTCGGGACGCCCGGAGCGGTCAGCAGCTTCACAGGGCGCTGCAACCTGCCACAACCTCGAGGAAACCGCAAACGCCGAGGGACTCCACTCACCGGAACAAACCCCGATTCCCGCGGGCGAACTCCTTGCCTCCGAGCGGGTTCGGGCGCCCGGTCACCGACGCGAAAGCTCGTATCGCCCGTCGGATTCGGCCGCGAGCCCCGCCGCTTCGAGCTCCATCAGGCCGGCGAGAACCACAGCGGCCGGAAAGTCGGTCGCCCGGACGAGATCCTCGGCCGAGGCCGGCGATTCCGAAGCGAGGACTTCGAGGAGGCGCCTCGCTTCCGCGGTCAGATCCGGAGGCGCCGCGGCGGGAGACGCCCAGCTCGCGGGCGCGGAGTGGAGCGCCGGGAAGAGCTCCGCGAAAACGTCGTCGACTCCGCGGCAGAGAATCGCGCCGTCGCGCAGGAGCTCGTGCGCCCCGGCCGAGGTCTCCGAGAACACGCTGCCCGGCACCGCGAACACGTCGCGCCCGAAGTCGGCCGCGAGTCTCGCGGTGATGAGCGAGCCCGAGCGCCGCGAGGCTTCCACCACGACGACGCCCGAGGAGAGTCCGGCGATGATCCGATTGCGGATGGGGAAGTTCTGCGGCCGCGGCTCCGCGCCGGGTGCGAACTCCGAGAGGAGAACGCCGGCCCGCTCGATCTCCCGTTTCAATCTCGCGTTCTCGCGCGGATAGTCCACGTCGAGCCCGCATCCGAGCACCGCGATCGTGCCGCCGGGCCCATCGAGCGCCGCCTCGTGCGCGGCCGTGTCCACGCCGCGGGCGAGCCCCGATACCACCGAGACGCCGACCGAGGAGAGTCCCTTGCCGAGAGCCGAGGCCACGTCGCGCCCGTATCGCGTCGCGTTGCGCGATCCGACGACCGCGACGGCCGGCGAGCGGAGGCGCTCCCGGTTGCCCAGGACGAAAAGGAGGAGCGGCGGATCGGCGATCTCGACGAGTAGGCTCGGGAACTCCGGATCGAACGGGGTCAGAAGCCCGATGCCCGCCCGCTCGATCTCCTGCGCCCACCGCCGCGGGCCCGGGTCCTCCGGCGCGCGCCGGGCGGCCCGGGCGCGGGAGGCGGATCCGAGAAGCCGTACCAGCTCCTCCTCGTCGCAGGAGAGGAGCGCCTCGACGCCGCCCCGCTCGCGGATCGCGGGCCACAACCGCTGGGGGGACAGCTCCCTCTCGCGAGACCAGGCGATCGCCGCCTGCCGCGAAATGGCGTCTTTCATCGGTCCCTAACCTTACCCTCCGGACCGAAGTCGGCGCGGACTGGAGCCGGCCGACATCGCCGGGAAGAACGGATGAAGGGGCGGCATTTCCTATAATGCGCACCCTTGGAGCAGCTTTTGAAGCACCGTGCCCTCGCCGCCCTCCTCCTCGCCACCTCGGCCGTGGCGGGTTGCTCCTCGGGGAGCGGCGGGACGAGCACGCAAATCTCCTTCGGCTCCAAGGTCGCTCGAGATGGGCTCTGGCGCGAGGCCGCCTTTCGGTTCGAGAAGGCGATTGCCGCCGAGCCGAAGAACGCCCGCGCTCACAACAACCTGGCCGTGGCCTACGAGGCGACCGGGGAATTCAGCCGCGCCCTCGAGGAGTACAAGAAAGCCCTGGAGCTCGATCCGACCGACAACTACATCCGACGCAACTACGCGCGCTTTGCCGAGTTCTACACCTCTTACACCCGCACGACGGGCAAGGCCGCCAGTGCCAACTAGCCGCCCCGGGCGACCGGCCGGGCGGTTCGCGGCGCGCGCCATCGTGGGGTTGCTCCTCGCGGCGACGATCGCCTGTTCCTCCGTGGACCAGGTGCGCCTGAGGCTCCCCTTGCGCCCGCGTCTGCCGCTCCGGGGCAACGAGAAGATCGTGCTGGCCCCCTTCCTGATTGTCACGGAGGCCGAAAAGGCGCGCGACAAGCGCCTGGCTAACGTGGACATCCAGGGGGAGTTCCACCGGTTCCTGAAGCGCCAGATCGAGAAGAAGACGAAGCTCGAGGTCGTCGAAGCGCCGCCGGACTTGAAGCTTCCGACGCAGAACCTGATCGAGCTCGGCCGCGCGACCGAATTCTGGCGGTCGGTGGGGACGACCACCGGAGGCGAGGTCTTGGTCTCCGGGAGCCTCGAATTCCGCGTCGAGGACCGCTCGGGCTACAAGACGGAGGAGTACGTCTCGCCGATCAACGGCCAGACCTATTACCGGCAGGTCTACGTCGAGCAGAGCGGCTTCCTCTTCGACATCGTCTTCCTCGTCTTCGACGGCCGCACGGGCGAGCGGCTGCTCCAGGACGAGTTCAAGGACTTCCGGCAGACGGGCTCGAGCACGCGACAGGACGAGCTCCAGGGACTCTTCGAGAACCTCTTCTCGCTCGAGAATCAGATCTTGAACCTGTTCGTGGCGCGCGAACGGGAAGCGGACCGGTATCTCTTCACCAGCTGACGGCCTGGAGGGAGGCGGCGCAATCATGAAGCGAATCGTCACGGGGCTCCTCTTCGCGGCGATCGCCGGCCCCGCCGCGGCGCAGATCTACGTGGACAACCCTCCCTGGGAGTTCGGGCAGAACAAGATCGCGTACGACCAGTTTGCCTGGAAGACCTACAAGTCCACGCACTTCCTGATCTACTACTACGACAAGGAGGCCGGCTCGCTCCAGAAGGTCGCCTCCTTCGCCGAGAGCGCGTACGACGACATCTCGCGCGAGTTGAACTTCCAGATCCCCAAGCCGATCAACCTGATCTATTACGCGACCCACACCGATTTCGAGCAGACCAACACGCTCCTGAACTTCATCCCCGAGGGGGTCGGCGCCTTCGCGCTGCCGACGCGCAACCGCATGGTTCTGCCGATCGACATGCCCGACGAGAAGCTCCAGGAGCTGATCGCGCACGAGCTGACGCACGTCTTCCAGTTCGAGATCCTCTTCAACGGCAATTACATCCGCGCGATGACGACCAACGCGCCGCAGTGGTTGACGGAAGGGATGGCCTCCTACTTCGGCAAGGACGAGGACAGCAAGGACAAGATGGTCCTCCGTGACGCCGTGCTCTCCGACCGCGTCCCGGAGATCTCGCAGCGCGGCATCTACGGTTTCTTCGCGTACCGCTTCGGCCACGCCGTCTTCGACTTCATCGCCGCCGAGTGGGGCAAGGACGCGGTGCGCGACTTCGTCTTCGAGTACCGCAACCAGATCGGGCCGAGCGTCGAGCGCACGGTCAAGCGGACCTTCAACGTCACGGGAGAGGACTTCGACATCCGGTTCCGCCGCTACCTGCGGCAGAAGTACCTGAAGATCCTGACGGAGAAGGGAGAGCCGATCGACTTCGGGGAGCGCTTCAAGGTCGAGGACACGCCGTCGGCGGAGCTCTCGCCGCGGGCCTATCCGTCGGGCGACTTCGTGGCGGCGATGTCGACCTACAAGGAGGATGTCGACGTCGTCATCCTCTCGACGCGCGACCGGCGGCTCTTCAAGAACCTGACGAAGGGGCGCAAGACCGCGTACGAGTATCTCGTCGCCCAGTGGCTCACGACCGGTCCGGCGCAGGGTGTCGACCTCGCCGTGTCGGGTGACGGCAACCGCGTCGCCGTCTTCGCGCGCCGCGAGCGGGGACGGGACCTGCTCCTCCTCGACGCGCTCTCGGGAGACATCCTCGAGCGGATCGAAATGCCCGACGTCGACCAGCAGCTCAATCCCGCCTTCTCCCCCGACGGGAATCGGATCGCCTTCCACGGGATGCGCGGGGGCCGGGCGGACATCTACGTCTACGACACCAACGACCGCTCGATCACCAACATCACCGACGACGAGTCCTTCGACTTCGGCCCCGTCTTCTCTCCGGATGGTCAGTGGCTCTACTACTCCTCCGTCCAGGGGACGCACGCGAAGATCTTCCGCCTCCGCACCGACAATCCCGCGACGCGCGAGCAGATCACCTACGGAGAGGGGAACGACGAGGACGCCTCGATCTCGCCGGACGGCAAGCGCCTCTACTACACGTCGGACCGGGACGCCGGCATCTACAACATCTACTCTCAGACCCTGGACACCGGCGAGACATACCTCCACACCAACGTCGTCGGCGGATGCTTCGGGCCGACGGCGTTCATCGGGAAGGACAACGCGGAGAAGCTGGTCTTCACCGCCTACTACAAGGGGCGGTTCCAGCTCTACATCGCCGACCCGAAGAAGCCGGTCAAGAAGCTCCAGGAGCTCGCACCCGCGATCACGCCGGCGACGCCGGTGACCGTCGAGCCGTATCAGCCGGCGATCGAAGTCTCGGTCGATCCCGAGAAGGTCGAGAGCAAGCCCTCGCGCAAGCTCTACCTGGAAGACGCGCAGGTCATCGCCGGCGTCAACACGGACCAGACGTTCCTCTCGAACACGATCCTGACTTTCGGCGACAACCTGGGAGACCGGCACTTCATCGCGGTCATCTCCTCCCAGTCGAGCTTCACGCAGTTCGACCTGCAGTACTGGAACCTGCGATCCCGGCTCCAGAAGGGGATCCAGGCGTTCGACTACCGCCTCTACTACACCGGCATCGATCTGACGACCGGGCAGTTCGAGCGTGTCCGGCAGGCCGCGCGATACACCGGAGGCACGTTCATCGCGAACTATCCGTTGTCGCGCTACTTCCGGGTCGAAGGGAACATCGGCTACGTCTTCCGGCAGGTCAACTATCCCTTCCTCGTGCAGGGGCCGGGCGGCGTCTCGCTCTGCTGCGGGGTCATCCCCGACGTCTCGAGCAACTACCCGATCGCGAGCCTCAAGTTCATCGGCGACACCGTCGAGTACCAGGAGTGGGGCCCGCGCGCCGGCTACCGCATCATGGCAGGCGGCAGCTACGCACCCGACTTCAAGAAAGACGTCGCGGTGCCGCCCGGCGCTCCGATCGGAACGACGCTTTCGCAGGACGTCCTGTGGGACCTTCGCGAGTATCTGCCGATCAGCAGGCGGATGCTCTTCGCTCTGCGCACAGCCGGGTTGAGCTCCAAGGGGAATCTCCCGACGGTCTGCTCGATCGGGTCGATCGACACGCTGCGAGGGATCCCGTACGGCTCGCTCTTCGGCAACACGTGCTTCTACGCGAACTTCGAGTTCCGATTCCCGTTGATCGACCTGATCGCGCTGCCTTTCCTGGCGTTCCGCGACATCCGTGCCCACGCCTTCTTCGACATCGGCGGAACGAAGTTCAAGGGGGGAGCGTTCCAGCTCTGGAATTCCGATACCGATCAGTTGAAGGACGCGGTGGCGTCGTACGGGGGCGGAGTCGACGTGACGGTGCTCGGGCTGCCCGTCCACATCGACATGGCGCGCTTGATGAAGTCCGACCAGGCGCAGCTGATCGCCGCCTCGGGAGACCCGGACTTCGCCAAGGCGCTCTCGAAGTTCGTCGTCTCCTGGTACATCGGCTTCGTCTTCTGACCGGCGGGGCCGCGGGCTAGAATCCGCCCGCGTGCCCCGCGCGAAGTCCCTCGCGGTCCGGGTCCTCGGCCCCTTCGGGGGCTCGGCGCCCGGCTGCCGGCTGACGACCTTCCTGATCGACGGAGAGTGCGCCTTGGACGCCGGCGCCCTGACCGATGCGCTGCCGCTCGCCGAGCAGGCGCGCATCCGGCGCGTGCTCCTGACGCACGCGCATTTCGATCACATCGCGACGCTCCCCTTCCTCGCGGCGAACCTCCACGGAAGGCTCCCCTCCCCGCTCGAGATCCTCGCGCCCGAGTCGGTGCTCGAGGCCGTCCGACGCCACGTCTTCAACGACACGACGTGGCCGGACTTCACGCGGTTTCCGTCCGTCGCGCGGCCGACGATCCGGTACCGCCCGCTCGCCGAGGGACGACCATTTGCCGCGGGATCGCTCACGATCACGCCCTACGCGGTGAATCACGTCGTGCCGACCTTCGGCTACATCGTCACCGCGGGCGGGCGATCGGTCGTTTTCTCGGGCGACACGGGGCCGACCG
>JBKPSZ010000147.1:0-6010 GCA_046735265.1 Acidobacteriota bacterium
CTGTTTCCCGGCGTGAGCGTTCCGATCTCCGCCGGCCGTCCGGGAACCCTCCGCGCCATCGAAGCGGCCGTCAACACCCCCGACCGCCGCGTCTTCGCCGTCGCGCAGCGCAACGACGACGACAAGGTGACCCCCGAAACACTCCACACGATCGGGACGATCGCCACGATCTCCTCCGTTCAGCGGGGGATCGGCGCGGTCCGCCTCCTCCTCGAGGGAGAGGGGCGGGGCATCGCCCTGCGGTTCTCCCCGCTCAAGGGGTATCTCGAGGCGCACGTCCAGCGGGCGAACGAGATGTTGCCGCTCGACCCGAAGGACCCGGCCTTCCTCGCGCTCCACCGCGAAGCGCGCGAGCGGGCGGCGGAGCTCGGCAAGAAGCTGGGACTCCCGGACGAGGCGGTCGAGCAGATCCTGGCCCAGGCGGACGAGCCGGGGCGGCTGGCCGATCTCGTGGCGGGCTACATCGACATCCCCGCCGCCGAGCGCCAGGCTCTGCTGGAAACCCTGTCGGTCGAGGACCGCCTGCGCCGCGTCCTCATCCACGTCCAGCGTCAGATCGAGGTCCTCTCGGTCCAGGCGGACATCCAGGAGAAGGTCAAGGAAGAGATCGGCGGACGCCAGCGCGAGGCCTATCTGCGCGAGCAGCTGAAGGCGATCCAGAAGGAGCTCGGCGAGGGCGAAGGCGGCGCCGACGACTCCTTGGGGGAGCTGAAGGCGAAGCTCGACGCGCTCGAGTTGCCCGAGGAAGCCCGGAAGGAAGTGGACCGCGAGTGGGCGCGGATGACGCGGGTCGGCCGCGAATCGATGGAGTCGCAGGTCATTCGCACCTTTCTCGAGACGGTGGCGGAGCTCCCCTGGAACACGAGGAGCGAAGAGCACCTCGACGTCTCGGAGGCCGCGCGGATCCTGAACGAAGACCACTACGGATTGACGGACGTCAAGGACCGGATCCTCGAGTTTCTCGCCGTGCGGCAGCTGACGCAAGCGAAGGACAAGGCGGAAGAGGCGGCCGCCGAAATGAAGACGGAAACCGAAACCACGGACAAGGCCGACGTCACGCGCGAGAAGGTCCACGAGGCCGTTCGCGCGCGCGGACGGATCCTCCTCTTCGCCGGCCCGCCGGGGGTCGGAAAGACGTCGATCGCCAAGTCGATCGCCCGAGCGATGGGACGCAAGTACGTGCGCATTTCACTCGGCGGAGCGCGGGACGAAGCGGACATCCGCGGCCACCGCCGTACCTACATCGGCGCGATGCCCGGCCGGATCGTCCAGGGAATGAAGCAGGCCGGGTCGAAGAATCCGGTCTTCCTCCTGGACGAGGTCGACAAGCTCGGCATCTCCTTCCAGGGAGATCCCGCGGCGGCGCTCCTCGAGGTGCTCGACCCGGCGCAGAACGACAGCTTCACCGACCACTACCTGGGCGTCCCCTTCGACCTCTCCGAGGTCCTCTTCATCGCGACGGCGAACTTCCTCCAGAACATCCCCGGGCCGCTGCTCGACCGGATGGAGGTGGTGAATTTCGCCGGCTACACGGAGGAGGAAAAGCTCCAGATCGCGAAGACCTACCTGATCCCGCGCCAGCTCGAGGAGAACGGGCTCGAGAAGGGGCAGCTGACGCTCACCGACGGCGCCGTGTCCGAGATCATCGCCGGTTACACGCGGGAGTCGGGAGTCCGCCAGCTCGAGCGGGAGCTCGGACGCCTCGCGCGCAAGGTCGCGCGGCGCCTCGCGGCGCGGGAGATCGAGACGGCGACCGTCGAAGCCCCCGAAATCCGGGGGCTGCTCGGCCGGCCCAAGGTCCATCCTGAGCACAAGGCGCCGGAGGACCAGATCGGAATCGCGACCGGCATGTACTACACGCCGGCCGGTGGCGACATCATGTTCGTCGAGGCCTCGCCGATGCGCGGCAAGGGAGACCTGATCCTGACCGGCCAGCTCGGCGACGTGATGAAGGAGTCCGCCCGCGCGGCCTGGACCTACGCGCGTTCCCACGCCGGCTGGCTGGGGATCGACGAGCAGGACTTCGCGAAAGACCTCCACATCCACGTTCCAGCCGGAGCGATCCCGAAGGACGGGCCCTCCGCCGGAATCGCGATGGCGTCCGCGGTCGTGTCCGCGCTCTCGAAGAGACCGCTGCGCAACGATGTCGCCATGACCGGCGAAGTCACGATCTCGGGACGAGTTCTGCCGATCGGCGGCCTGAAGGAGAAGATCCTGGGCGCCGTGCGGGCGGGCATCACCACGGTCGTGATTCCGAGCGAGAACGAAGCGGACCTGGAGGACCTGCCGGAGGAGGTGCGCAAGACGATCCGCGTCTATCCGGTCGAGACCCTCGCCGAGGCGCTCGCGGTGACGCTCCGGAACGGTTCCCTCCAGGAGGGAAAGCTCCACTTCGGGACCGACGCGACGCAGAGCGGCGCGACCGGCCCGCACTGACCCGGCGCGGGCGGGCTCAGTCGGAGAAGGCGTCGGTGTCGGCGACGCTCGCCAGCCGTCCGCTCGGGTTCTCGTAGCGCTTGACGGCGCCGGTCACGGTGTCGGTGACGACGACCGTGTACGCGACGTCAGAGAGCGCGCCGAAAAAGACCCAGAAGCGACCGTTGATGACCCGCGCGTCGAGCACCTTGATCATCAGCTCCAGATTGTTCGGCGTGAAGAACCAGAAGGTTCCCGTGTCGTCCGTGATCGGGATCGCCGTCCCCACGCCGCTCGTGCCCTGCGCGGGCACTCGCCAGGAGACCTCGACGCGGAATCGGTCCTGCGTCAGGCACAGCGCCGTGGCGGAGCCGCACGGGGGCGGCGCCGGCGCGTCGAGATCGATCGAGAAGACGCCGTCGCCGGTCGCGGCGTAGAGGCGCCGGCCGGTCGAGTCGGCGGCGAGGGCCGCGACGTCCGTATTCGCGAGCCCGGCGTCGAGCGCCGTCCAGTTCCGTCCGCCGTCGGCGCTGCGGAAGACGCCGCCGCCGTTGCCCGCGGTGAACACGACGTCCGGGTTGGCGGGGCTCGCGGCGATCAGAGAGATCCGGCCCGTGGTCAACCCGAGACTCGAGGCTTCCCAGGCTGGCGCTGGAGTCGAGACCGCCCGATGGATCCCGATCTGTGCCGTGCCGACGAGCACATCCTGCCGGCCGGCGCGCGCCGCGATCGCTTTGATTCCGCTCTGGAGGGTGTCGGGGTACGGGATCGTCCAGCTCGCTCCGGCGTCGGAGGAGCGAAACAGGACGTTACCCCATCCCGCGTAAACATCCGGCCCACGCACCGCGAGGCCCGCGGCGGGGGCTGCGGGAACCGGAAGCGGAAAATGCTGCCAGGTCGCCGCGCCGTTCACGGTCCGATACACCCCTCCTCCGCTCGCGTGATCGTCGACGGCGACGTAGAGCGTCGAGGTGTTCCCCGGATCCATCGCGAGGGCCGAGACCGCCAGTCCCGGAAGACCCGAATTCGCGGGGGACCAGCTCGCGCCCGAGTCCGTGCTCTTGAAGACCCCGGTGTTCGAGCCCGCGTAGAGAACTCCCGGCCGCGCGGGATCCCGGAGCAGAGCCACCGTGATGTCGCCGGTAAAGCCCGCGCTCGAGCGATTCCACGTCCGGCCGGCATCCACCGATTTCCAGATGCCCGATAATTGCGCGCCCGCCCACAGCGTCGAGCTCGAGGACGGATCGACCACGATCGCGGTGACGATCTCGCCCTCGAGGCCCGCGCGCGTCCAGTTCGCGGCGGCGGCCGAAGGGACGACGAAAAGAGAGAGCACTGCGACTCGAATCGACGAGGATGCAAACGTGCGCACGGAACACCTCCCGGAGCGGGGTCGAAGCGACACTAGCGCGAGGACGTGACGAAGGGAGTCATCGAGGGACCGAAAGCCCGCCGGGCGTGACGATCTCTCGACAATCGGTGCCGAAGCGCGCGGGAGCGTGACCGGAACGCACACACCAGGAACTCGGGACAGTCCCAGTGGTCGCTAGTTCTTGGTCGTCGGTCGTTTGTCGAGTCGCCTCTTCGCGATCTCGGCGTAGGCATAGACGAGGGCGAGTCCCCGATACGGACGCCATCGGCGCGCGAAGCGGCGCATCCTCTCCTCGGTGACGCGGGCTCGATGCCCCACGAGCTCGACCGCCAGATATTTGACGACGCCCAGGTCTCCACCCGGAAAGACGTCGGGCCGGCCGAGACCGCGCAGCAGAGCGATCTCCGCCGTCCAGCGGCCGATCCCCTTGATCTCTGTCAGCCGCTCGATCGCGTCCTCGTCCGAAAGCGATTCGAGGAGCTCCTCCGAGATCCGGCCGCCGGAGAAAGCCCGCGCCACGCGGACGAGCGTGCGGGACTTGGCACCCGAGAGGCGGAAACGCCGCAGGCTCCGCGGCGTCTCGCGGGCCAGGCGCTCGGGTGTCGGAAACGCCACGTAGCTCTCTCCGGAGAATCGCGCGCGGCGGCCGAAGGCGAGCGCGAGCTCCCGGCGAACGTCGTAGGCGAAGGAAAGGTTCACCTGCTGCGACAGCACCGCCGTGACGATCGCCTCCCACAGCGAGGCCGACCCCGCGATCCGCAGTCCGCGCGAGTGACGGAGCGCGTCGCCGATCAGCGGATCGCCCCGAAACGCGCTGTAGAAGGGGCGAACGTCGAGACGCGCGCCGAGCCCGATCTCGACGACGCGACGCGATGAGACGCGCGCCGCCTTGCGGTCCGCGGCCGCCCCGCGCAGGGAGACTTCGAGCTCGCGCCGGGAACGTTCCCTCTTCTCTCGAACTTCGAGGAGCACTCCGCGCCCGAACGGGAGAAGCCTCCGATAGACCGACCCGTCGAACCGGTCGACGACCTCCGGCCAGCGGGTGAACCGCGAGGCGGTCGCGGCGAGCGAAAACGGACCCGAAAGCCGATACCGCACGCGCGGCTCCGAGGCGCCGGCGCCCGGAGCGGCTAGTGCCCGCCCCGAGACGACGAGAGCGACTTGCGGAGAAAGATCCGGGTTCCCGGTCGCGAGAGCGGAACTTCCGCCTCGCGCATGCCGAGCGGCGTCTTCCAGTTCAGGCGTCCCCGCGACTCGATCTTGAGCTCGTCGGCGAATTCGATCGCCTCCTCGTAGCCCAGACCCTGGCCTTGCGAGAGACGCCGGCGCTCGAGCGCGTTCGAGAAACCGGGGCCGTCGTCCTGGATCGTGGCGGCGAGATCCCGGCGCGTCACCGCGGCGCCGACGAGCACGCGATCTCCCGCTTCGATCCCATTACGGACGAGACCGGCGACGTGTCGCGCGAAGTCGCGGCACCGCGCATCGCGCGCATCGAGCCCGTGCTGCGAACAGAGCGTCTCCCACCACAGCCGGAATCGCGGAAGGATCGTTTCGGAATCGTCGCTCTGGCGGCGAAAGGCGATCCGGTCGCGCACGCGACGCGAATCCGGAGGAACGTCCGAAGATTTTCGACGCTCGAGCATGATGGCTTCGTCGGATTTCGAGTCTAACGCCGCGATTCGCGAGAGCAAGATCGAAAATCCGCGCCCCCGAAAAAATCGGGGTGGCGCCGAATTGCGGATCGGGTGGCACGGATCCTGCTCCTTCCTCCTGTGTCCGCTAATTCAGATGCGGTGGCCGCGAAGGCCGCCGGTGGGAATCGAGACGGAGCTTGCGGCGCCGTCTCCCGAAAATGTGGAGGTTCATCATGCGATCCTGGTGTCGAATCTTTCTCGCGGCGACCTTCTTCGCCGCAGCGACGGGCGCGGTGGCCCAGCAGCCGGATCCGACTCCGCCCAATCCGGCGCCCGAGCCTCAGACTTCGCCCGCTCCCGAGCCGCAGACTTCGCCCGCTCCCGTGTTGACGCCGGTTCCGGTCGAACCGACCGTCCAGCCGGCGGAGCAGAGCTCCGCGCCCTCGCCCGAGGCGACGAGCGCCCCGAATCTGCTGACTCCGGTCGTCACTCCGGCCACGACGGGCACGCCGTCGGATCGGACGCCGTCCGCCCGACGGACACCCGCACCGACGACGACGCGGATGCCTCAGTCGGCCAAGAACAAGGC
>JBKPSZ010000148.1:0-5487 GCA_046735265.1 Acidobacteriota bacterium
GCCCTTTCCGCTCTTCCGGTTCTCCTGATCGCCGTCGTTCTCGCGCTCCCCTACCTCCTGTCTCTCGACTCCATCCGCGACCGAATTCTCGGCGCCGTCGAGTCTTCGCTCCACCGAAAGGTCGAGGCGCGCGCGATCCACCTCGAGCTGCTCTACGGCCTCGGCGCGAGGATCGAGGGGGTGACCGTTCGAAATCCGCCCGGATGGGAGGCCCCGGCGCTCGCGACGATCGACGAGCTCTCGGTGAAGCTCGCGCTCTGGCCGCTTCTCTCGCGTCGCGTCGAGGTGCGAAGGATCGTCCTCGAAGGCGTCACCGTCGCGATCGAGCGGAACCCGGCGGGTGAGCTGAACGTCGCCGATTTCGGCGCTTCGCACCCCGGCGTTTCCCCGCCTCCCGCGGCCGGAGCCGTGGATTTCGCCGTCTCGCGCGTCCAGATCTCCCGCGGCCGATTCCTCTTCGTCGATCGCCAGATCTCGCCCGGGAAGACCGTCACGATCTCGCTCGACGATCTGGCCGGCGAGATCTGCGACCTCGGCCCTGCCTCGACCCCTTGCTTCGACCTGTCCGGGCGCTTCCTCGCCGACGCGGGCCGCAACATCTTTCTCAAGGGAGCGATCGGCCCGCCGTCGCCGGCAAAGGGCTTCGCGGATGCGCCGTTCGAGGCAACCTTCGCGGCGAAGAATCTCGCGCTCGCCCGCATCGGACCGTATTTCCGCGCGGCCCGAAAGATCGACCCGGGCGTTCTCTCGATCGAGGGGGCGCTCCATGGATCGCCGCGCGGCGTCGTGAACGTAACCGGCGACGTGGTTCTCGTCCCGCCGCCCCGGTCGACGCGAATCCCGCCTTTCGAAGCGAAACTCGCCCTGACGCTCGACGGCCCCGACGATTCGGTCGCAATCGCGCAATCTCCGTTCGCCCTGGCGAGTCTGCCTCTCCGGGCCGAGGGACGGATCGACGGTCTGCGCACGACGGCCCCGCGTCTCGACCTGCGCATCGCGACGCCCGGCGACGTCGCGATCGAGACGCTCGCCCGCCTCCCGGGCTTCTCACGCTCTCTGCCCCCGGGCATGCAGCTTTCCGGGCGAGTGCGACTGGACACCTCGCTCCAGGGCACGCCGACCGATCTCTCGACACGCGCGACCCTCGACGCCGCGCCGCTCTCCGTGAGCCGCGCGGGCGAGCCGGTCCTCGCGGCGCCGGCCGTCCGCGCGACGCTCCTGGCGCGGCGGAACGCGCCGATCAGCGGCCGCGTCACCGCATCGGCCGGTCGGCTTCAGAAGCTGCCCTTCGACGAGCTCGTCGCCGACTGGTCCTGGAACGACGGGGCGCTCACGCTTTCACCGGAGCTGCGTGCGTTCGGGGGCGTTCTGAGTGGGCGCTTCGAGTCGAATTTCGCGGATCCGAAGAGCGAATCTCGGATCCGCCTCGAAGTGCAGAGAGTCCAGGCCGGGCGGCTCGCCGAGTCGTTCCCGACGGCGGGCCACCCTCTGTCCGGCACGCTGACGGCGAAGATGTCTCTGGCGAGCCGCGGGCTCGCCCCGGACGCGTTGTCGAAGACAGGGCGCGGAGAGGGCCGCATCCTTCTCGCCAACGCGGACCTGAAGACCGTCGAGCTGATGCCGAAGGTCGCGAGCGCGCTTTCGGCGATCGGAAAGGTCGCGGGGTTCCAGGTCCCCGGCGGATTCGAGTCGACCCGCTTCAAGACACTCGACGTGACCGTGCGTCTCACCGAAGGCCGCGTTCTGACGCCGGGTCTCTCACTCTCCGGCCAGGACGTCGCGGTGACCGCCGACGGGTGGATCGGATTCGACCAGACGCTCTCGTACGAAGGCCGCCTCGTCATCGGGCCCGGTATCCTCCGCGGCTTCGGCGCCGCCGGCCGGCGCATCGCCGATGAGCTCGGCCGCGTGACCCTGCCTTTCCGCGTTTCCGGGGTGATCTCCGAACCGAAAGTCGACGTCGACTACTCCGTCGCCCTGGATCTCGTCCGCCGGGTTCTGCCGCGACATCCCGGCGAGTGGGTCAAGGGAATTGCCGGAAGGGTCGTCGAGCACATGCGCGAGCGGATGGAAGGAAGGGGGACTCGACTGCCCGACTTTCTCCGGCAACTCTTCCGCAGACCGATCGCACCCGCTCCCCAGGAATGAGTCGTACGGCCGTGGAAGAGGCGCGATGCGAGTGCCTGTTTGCGCCACGTCGAGAACGTTCGCCACGACCGATGTCGGGGCGGCCGTTAACGCCGGGCGAACCCGGCGGTTAGCGACGGGCGAGCCTGTCGCTTGTCGCGGCTCAGAAGCCGCTCGGCGCGTCGCGCCCTTCGGGCGCTCAGTGCACGGCCGCCCGCACCCTGAGCCTGGGCGCACGCGACGTCCTTTCTCCGATCAGCGCGGGCGGGGACGAGCCCCGCCCCCTTCCGGAGGGCGGAGGCCATGTGAACGACGCTCCCTCACTCCAGGCGGCAGATGAATCCCCAGCCCCCGCCGAGCTCGCTCACCGCCAGCGTCAGCTCGTTCGATCCCTTCTTCAAAGGCAGGTACACGGCGTCATTCTCCGGGTTGACGATGCCGAGGAACCCGGGGTCGCGAAAATTCTGGGCGCTGCGCCCACGGAAGAGAATGCGGCCGTTGACGAACACGCTGACCTCGTCGCTGTAGCCGATCTCGAGTTTCTTCACCTGATCGCGCTCGGACTCGATCGTCGTCCGCGCGTAGACGACTTTCGTTCCGGGCTGAGGCTCCAGGCGCTTGGAGAAATCGCTCGCGAACGAAACCTTGAAGTGCGGCGCCTCGCGGTACCGATACAGGACGACGAAGCCGGGCGGCTCCGCCTCCACGTCCTGCCAGTGGATCGCGGCGCTCTCGGCGGGGGTCAAAGGGCGCTCGAGATCACGCTGCAGAGCGTCGTAGGCCGGCGACAGCTTCCACCGGGTCAGGGTGTTCGGCGGCATCGGAGGCAGATGGCGCTGCCAGGGCGCGTCCGGAGTGGCCCGAATCTCGAAATTCGAGAAGTAAGTGGCCCCGGTCAGGTCGTGCAGAGCGACCAGTCCCTTCTGAACGCCGCACTTCAAATCGGGCATGACGAGCGCGGGCCGGTCCATGTCCTTGACGTAGAGCTTCGCCTGCGCCCCCGCGACCTCGAGGCGGAGGTGGAACCACGTCTCCCTCGGGATGTCGACCGCGCCCGTGAATCCCGCGCCGTTGTAGATCTGCCAGTTGGCGCCGGTGTTGAGCACCGGGGTGTACTGCATGGCGTCCGGAAGCCCGGACTTGTGCTGCCGGAGATAGACCCACTCGCCGTTGGCGCCGTCCTCCGTCAATCGAAACTGAAAGCCGAAGAAGCCGCGGGTCGCGGGGGTCGCGACGTCCACGTCGATCACGGCGTCGCGCATCTCGAAGTCCTTGAGAATGGCCGCGCCCCCGTCGAGAAGGAGGCACTTCCGACCGAGGTACTCGGCGGGTTTGGCCTCGCCCTGCAGGTCCCAGCGCGGCGAGTCCGCCGGGACGGTCAGGGCCTGCGGCGATTGAGAGCGCGCGGCGGACCGGCAGAGGAGAGCGAAAGAGAAGAGCGCGAAGCGTCGGCCCAGAGCCGTCCTGCTCGGATCCAACATGCTAGTTCTCCACGTCCGCAGCGCCGTCGAGAGCTTCCTGCATCGCCTTCTTCGAGAAGTTTCCGACCCAGAGGCGGAAGTCCTCGGAGAGCGGGGAGCCGGGGGCGTACTCGATGCCGATCCGGTCCACATTCACCGCTGCCTGCACGTCCTTCAGCGTCACGAGTTCGCGCTCGAGGGCCGCGTGCACCTGGTCGATGACCGCGGCGAAGAGCTCGATCGTTCGCTCGAGATAGCTCTTGTCGTGCATCACCGGCCCCTGGCCCGGCACGATGACGGCCGGATCGAGCGCCTCGAGGCGCCGAAGACTCTCCAGCCAGGGCGTCACGGAGTAGGAGTTGGTCGTCCAGGGCGGCGGTCCCTTTCCATCCTCGGGGCTCACGAGAACGTCGCCGGTGACGAGAATCCGGCTCCCCGGCAGATACAGGACGGTCGACGCCGTCGCGTCGCCGGTGACGCTCATGAGGCGAAGCTCGCGCGCGCCGCTCCGGAGGGTCATCTCGTCCTCAAAAACAAGGTCCGGGAGGACGCGGAGACGTTTCTCGATCTCCAATTCGAACTGCATTCCCATCGCGATGCTCGTCTCCTTGCGCGCGCGGACTTCCGCGGTCAGCGGCGAGCCGTCCGCGAGCTTGCCGGTCCGAATCGCGGCGGCGAGCTCCTCGCGCTTTCGCGCCATCCCGAACTGTTCCATCTCGTGGATGAAGAACTTCGGTCCCATCCGAGCCATGTAGGCGCGCGTTTCGGCGGTCGCGATGATGCGAATCCCGGGAAAGGCCTTGACGTATTCGTCGTTGCCCGACCAGTGATCCTGGTGCCAGTGCGAGTTGATCAGGATGCGGACGGGCTTCGGCGTGAGCTTTCGGATCTCCGCAATCACCGCCCGCGCCGTGACCGCCCGGGTGCAGCTGTCGAAAACGACGACGTCCTCGTCGTTGACGACCACGACCGAGTTCGTCGCGGTCCAATACTCGAGATCCGAAGGCGCGCGAAAGACAGAGACGCCGCTGCCCAGGTCCTCCCGGATCAGCATCGCGCGGGCCTTTTCGACCGAGGTCTCGAGGGGAGGCGGGAGCGCGAGGGCGGCCGAGGACGAGAGGCACAGAGCGGCGACGAGCGGTCGGGCGATCGGGCGCGACATTTTTTCTCCGGTAGCTTCCTGCTCCTACGGAGGCCGTCGCGGAGGGTTGCGCCATTCGTCCCGCCGTTCGGCGAATGGCCCCACCGGTCGCAACCTTCGCGTCCGGACCGGTGTTTTGGAAGCGAGGAGAAAGAGCATGCCCGATTACCGAGTCGTCGCCGTCGCCGAGGGTCTCGCCGAGAGGGTTCGCGCCTCGCGCAATCCCCCGGTTACGGACACCCGGTGCACGAGGAGGTGGCGACCGGCTACGGTCCCTGCCGCCTCTGCCTGCGCGACTTCGAGATCGGCGTCGAGAAGCGCCTGCTCTTCACGCTCGACCCTTTCCACGGCCTCGAGCCTCTCCCCCTGCCCGGCCCGGTCTTCATCCACGAGGAGGCCTGCGGCCGGTATCCCGAACAGGGCGGATTCCCGCCGGACGTCCGCTCTCACGACCTGACCCTCGCGGCGTACGCGCGCGGCCGGGTCCTGCGGGCGGAGGAGCACGTCGCCGGAGAGAGCGTCGAAGGCGCCCTGGCGCGTCTTCTCTCGCGTGGCGATGTGGACTACGTGCACGTCCGCGACACCGCGGCCGGCTGCTACGACTTCCGGATCGAGCGCGCCTAGGGCGCGCAGCGGAGTCGCGCCCGAAAGCGGAACGGTCCGCCACGCCAATCGCGAAATCCTGAACGCGAGCTCCCGGCGAGTTCCCCGGTTCGTCGGGCGGCCCTCGTGACCGCCCGACACGCGGTCATCCCGAGC
>JBKPSZ010000149.1:0-5153 GCA_046735265.1 Acidobacteriota bacterium
GCGTAGGTCCGCATCGCAGGAGGGTCGAAGAGGTGGACATGAGAGGAAAGTGCGCCGTCCGGATGGGGTCACTGGCGGTCGCGCTCGGCTTCTTTGCGCTCGGCGTCGCGCCGGTTCTCGCGCAGACTCCCGGGCCGGCACCGCCAGCCCCGGAGGCGACTCCGGCGCCGGCGCCGCGAAAGCTCGCGATCGCCAACAAGAAGTGGACCGGCGACTTCGACAAACTGCTCGAGCGGCGCATGATCCGCGTCTACTCGCCGTTCTCCCGGTCGCTCTACTTCAACGACAAGGGGCGCGAGCGGGGACTCGCCGTCGAGCTCGTGCGCGACTGGGAGCGATACCTGAACATCAAGTACGCGAAGCCGCTCGGCAAGCGCCCGCTCACGATCTACATCGCGCCCGCCACGCGCGACAAGTTGCTTCCCGATCTCGCGGACGGGCTTGCGGACGTCGCGATCGGCAACCTCACGGTCACCGAGGAGCGGCTGAAGACCGTGGACTTCGTGCCGGGTGACGACGGACGCCGGACGATCGACGAAATCGTCGTGACGGGTCCGAAGTCTCCCGAGCTCAAGACCGTCGAGGATCTTTCGGGGAAGGTCGTGCACGTGCGGAAGGCGTCGAGCTACTACGAAAGTCTCGAGAAGCTGAACGAAAAGCTTCAGAAGGACAAGAAGCCGCCAGTCACGTTCGTCCTCGTGCCCGACTCCCTCGAGGACGAGGACTTGATGGAGATGCTCGACGCCGGCCTGATCGAGCTCCTGGTGGTGGACGACTGGAAGGCCCGGATGTGGGCGCAGGTGCTCCCCAAGCTCAAAGTCCGCACCGACCTCGTGCTCCGCGCGGACGGGAAGACCGGGTGGGCGATTCGGAAGGGGAGCCCCAAACTCTCGGCCGAGATCGAGGACTTCTTCAAGAACTGGGCGATGAAGCAGGGAGTTGCGGCCTATCGGATGAACGTCTACATGAAGAAGGTCAAGGAGCTCAAGGACCCGACGCGCAGCGCCGAGTACAAGCGGTTCCAGCAGACACTCGCGATCTTCGAGAAGTACGGGAAGAAGTACGGCTTCGACCCCCTCATGCTCGCCGCGCAGGGATACCAGGAATCGCAGCTCAACCAGCAGGCGAAGAGCCACGTCGGCGCCGTCGGAATCATGCAGCTCATGCCGGATACGGGCGCGCAGATGAAAGTCGGCGACATCCATGTCGCCGAATCGAACATCCACGCGGGCGTGAAGTACATGGACCAGCTCATGGAGGTCTACTTCCCCGACGCGAAGTTCAGCGAGGGGAACCGCCCCCTCTTCGCCTTCGCGAGCTACAACTGCGGCCCCGGCAACGTGGCCAAGTGCCGCAGGGAGGCGGAGAAACGCGGGCTCGATCCGGACAAGTGGTTCAACAACGTCGAGATCGTCGTCGCCCAGAAGATCGGCACGGAGACGACGACGTACGTCCGCAACATCTACAAGTACTACGTGGCCTACCGCCTGACTCTCGACGCGCAGGCCGAGGCGGAGAAGGCGCGGAAGCAGGTCGCGCCGACGAAGAGTTGATTCGACCCGAGTTTGTCGATTGGAGTGAAGTCGGGCTGTTACGACGAGGAGGCGTCATGCCGTTGAAACGAACTCTGTTGGTATTCCTGCTCCTCTTGCTCGTGCCCGGGCTCGCGGCCGCGCAGGCGGCTTCGAAGAAGCCCAACATCCTCGTCATCTGGGGCGACGACATCGGCTGGTACAACCCGAGCATCTACCACCGCGGCGACATGGGTTACCAGACTCCGAACATCGACCGCATCGGCAAAGAAGGCGCGATGTTCACGAGCTGGTACGGCCAGCAGAGCTGCACCGCCGGCCGCGCCGCGTTCATCACGGGCCAGTCGCCGATCCGGACCGGACTGACGAAAGTCGGCTTGCCGGGGGCTGACATCGGCCTCTCGACGAAGGACCCGACGATCGCCGAGGTCCTGAAGGCGCTCGGTTACGCCACCGGCCAGTTCGGCAAGAACCACCTCGGCGACAAGGACGAGTTCCTGCCGACCAACCACGGTTTCGACGAGTTCTTCGGGAACCTATACCACTTGAACGCCGAAGAGGAGCCGGAGAACGAGGACTACCCCAAGAGCCCCGAGTTCCGGAAGAAGTTCGGCCCGCGCGGCGTGATCCACTCGTACGCCGACGGCAAGATCGAGGACACGGGCCCGCTCAACCGCAAGCGGATGGAGACGGTGGATGCCGAGTTCCTCGCGGCGGCGCTGAACTTCATCGACCGGCAGAGCAAGGCGGGCAAGCCGTTCTTCGTCTGGTTCAACAGCACCCGCATGCACGTGTTCACGCATCTCAAGGCCGAATCGAAGGGTAAGACCGGCCTGGGCCTCTATCCCGACGGGATGGTGGAGCACGATGGCACGGTCGGTGAGCTTCTGAAGAAGCTGGACGATCTCGGCATCGCGAACAACACCATCGTCGTCTACGGCACGGACAACGGCGCCGAGGTCATGTCCTGGCCCGACGGCGGCACGACTCCGTTCCGCGGAGAGAAGGCGACGGGCTTCGAGGGCGGCTTCCGTACACCCTGCCTGATCCGCTGGCCGGGCGTCATCAAGCCGGGCACGGTCGACAACGGCATCTTCGCGCACGAGGACTTCCTGCCGACGTTCGCGGCCGCTGCGGGCGATCCGGACGTCGTCGCACGCTGCACGAAGGGATGCCAGTCCGGCAGCCGCACGTTCAAAGTGCACCTCGACGGCTACAACCTCATGCCTTACTTCAAGGGAGAGGTGAAACAGTCTCCGCGCCGCGAGTTCCTGTACTGGAGCGACGACGGCGACCTCCTCGCCGTAAGAGTGGATCAGTGGAAGGTCTCCTTCAAGGAGCAGCGGGCCACGGGCCTCGACGTCTGGAAACAGGACTTCGTGAACCTGCGCGCGCCGAACGTCTACAACGTCCGTTCCGACCCCTTCGAGAGAGGACCGGAGTCCTTCGGGTATGGCCAGTGGATGATGGATCGGGCTTACCTGCTGGTCCCGGCTCAGGCGATCGTCGGGCAATGGATCTCGAGCTTCAAGGAGTTCCCTGTGCGCCAGAAGCCCGCGAGCTTCTCGATCGACAAGGTGATGGAACAGTTGAGCGCGCCGGCGAACAAATAGGCGCTTCCGGCCGAGCCGGCCTCGTGCCGGGCGGGTGACGCCCGACCCGCCCGGCGTTCCACGCTCTCAGGCGGCTTTGCAGAGGAGGTCACGATGACCCTGGAACGCCGATCTCTCATCGCGCTGGCCATCGCAGGCCTTTGGATGGCCGCCTGCAATCGCCAATCCGATGTGGAGACCACGACGGCGAAGGCGCCGCCAGAGAAGACCGCCGTCCCTGCGCAGACCGGGGAGTCGAAACTCACGCCGCAAGAGCTCACCGACCGCACGATCCACCGCCGCGCCGTGGAGGCGGTCATCTGGGGAATGCCGGCTGTCAACTACGAGCGGATGGTGCAAGCGGCGGCCGACAACGGAGCGAAACTGAACCAGGTCGTCTACTGGTCGCGGCCGGTGAACTCGAAGAACCAGACACTCACGCCCAATCCGGACACGATCTACCTCAACCCGTTCTACGACACCCGAGAGGGCCCGGTGGTGGTGGAGATCCCGCCGGCCGACGCGGATCACGTGATCGTGGGCAGCTTCGACGTCGCGTGGCAGAACGCGCTGGCGGATGTCGGCCCCGCCGGCGCGGACAAGGGCGAGGGGGCGAAGTACCTGATCACGCCGCCGGGGTACAAGGAGAAGGCGCCTCCGGGGTACATCGTGCTGCCGTCGGAAACGTACCGCGGCTTCGTCATCCTGCGGTCGAACTTCAAGAGCCGCTCCGACGCCGACATCCAGTCCGCCGTCGAACACGGCAAGCGTGTGAAGGTCTATCCGCTGGGCGGCAATTCCGGCTCGACCGTTTTCGTGGACGCGTATGACAAGCCGTTCGACGCGACGATTCCCTACGACGCGACGTTCTTCGACTTGCTCGACCGCTTCGTGCAGGCGGAGCCGTGGCTCACGCGCGACAAGGCGATGATCGACTCCTTGAAAACCATCGGCATCGAGAAGGGCAAGCCGTTCAAGCCGGACGCGAAGACTCGTTCGATCCTCGACGACGCAGCGCGCGAAGCGCACGCCGTGATCGCGCTGAAATATGAAAACGGCTTCGTCCCGCCGTTCTTCGAAGGGACGCGCTGGTCCGTGCCGATCCCGCCGGAGACGAGGGATGGCCTGGGCAACATGTTCGCCGACCCGAAGGAATACGGCCTCGACGGGCGGGCGGTGATGTACCACATGGCCTACTTCAGTCCCAAGGTCTTCGGAGGGGGCCAGTTCTATCTCCTGAACATCAGCGACCGCGCCGGCAAGCCGCTGGAGGGGAACAGGACCTATCGCCTGACGGTTCCGGCGAATGCCCCGATCGAGCAGTACTGGTCTGCGACCGCCTACGACCGCGAAACTCACGCGCTGATCAAAGGCATGACCCGCCCGAGCCTCGCGTCGAACGACACGTCGGTCCAAAAGAATCCCGATGGCTCGACGGACATCTACTTCGGGCCCCAGGCGCCCGCCGGGAAGGAATCCAACTGGGTGCCGACCGACCCGAAGCGGCAATTCGAGCTGCTGTTCCGGCTATACGGGCCGAAGAAGGAGCTCTTCGAGAAGACGTGGAAGCTGCCGGACGTCGAGGAGGTGAAGTGATGAAGTTCAAGCTTGTCGTATGTGTCCTGGCATTCGCCCCGATGGCGGGCGCCGCTCAGCCCGCTTCGAAGCCGCCGGGGGCGGCGTTCATCCACGTCACCGTCGACAACTTCCCTCGCGCTGAGTCGGACCTCTACATGGGCAACTTCGTCAAGGAAGGTGGGTTCGGCAAGTTCGTGCACCGCCGCGAGCCGGCCTCGATCGACAACCAGACGGTCATCCGCCTGAACCGCGACACCCTCTACTCCTCCGCCCTGTTCGACCTCGACGCCGGCCCGGTGACGATCACGATGCCAGACGCGGGTAAGCGCTTCATGTCGCTGATGGTCGTCAACGAGGACCACTATGTGCCGGCGGTGTACTACGGCGCGGGGTCCCATACTCTCGACAAGGCATTGGTGGGCACGCGCTATGTCCTCGCGGGGGTCCGTAC
>JBKPSZ010000150.1:0-10097 GCA_046735265.1 Acidobacteriota bacterium
GACCGAGCACTGCTCCGTATAGATGTCGGTTGCCCGCATGGGGTCCGCCGGAATCTTTCCGTACGCGTACATGAGGTAACCGATCGCCTGATTGCGCTGGTTCGTATCGGACTCCGACTTGAAGACGTCTTCGTTGACCGAAAGCGGACGGCCCGCGAGCTCCGAATAGAAGGCGACGAGATCCTTCCAGATCTCCTCGCGCGTCGAGCCCTGGAGCATGCTCGTGGCCGTGATGGCACCCGGATTGACGAGGGGATTGATTTCGCGGCCCGCCTGTTGCTCGGCGAGCTCCACGGCCACGATGGAGTTGAAGCGCATGCCCGTCGCGTCGACGCCGATCGTCCTCGGGATCGCATCCAGGCCACGCTCTTCGATGACCCTCGCCAGGGTGAAGACCTTCGAGATCGATTGGATGGAGACCTCGGACTGGACATCCCCGGCCGTGTAGAGCTTTCCGTCGGTCGTCATGAGCGCCAGGCCGTAGATCTTCGGGTCCACCTTGGCGAGCGCGGGGATGTAGTCGGCGTTCTTGCCCTCCTCGAGCGCCTTGTACTTTTCGTAGGCGCCCTTGATCGACGAGTCGATCTCCGAGGAGGTCTGCGCAGACAGTTCGGAAACGGCCAGCAGGAGGGTGGCCGCAACGGCCGAGGATGCCGCAAACGAGGCGATGCGTCGTCTGTTCATGTGCTGCCTCCCAATTCGAACGAAGGTCGTCTGCCCACGGTCTTTGGGGTTTCAGGGCATCGCGGGCCGGGAACGCGAGAGCAGCCCGACGAGCGAGAACATCCAGGTTGCAGTATTCCACTTCGCCGGAGTCGATTCAGGGCACGACCGCGAGAAAGAGGTACGCCGCAAACAGAACCAGATGCACCGCTCCTTGCATCACGTAAGTGCGACCGGTGCCCAGAGTCACGGCGCTCATCAGGAATGTCGCCGCCAGCATCGCGATGTCCTTCGGCTCAAGGCCGAGGACGAGAGGCAGGCGGAGAGTCATGGACGCGACCACCACGACGGGAACGGTGAGGCCGATGCACGCGAGCGCGGAGCCCACAGCGAGATTCATGCTGCTCTGAAGACGATCCGCCCGGGCGGCGCGCACGGCCGCCCACGTTTCCGGCAGCAGGACCAGGGCGGCGATCACGATTCCCACGACGGCCCTCGGCGCGTTGGCCCTCTCGACCAACCGCTCGATCGTGGGCGACAGCATCTTGGCCAGTCCCACGACTGCCACGAGCGACAACAGCAGCAAACCGAAGCTCGTCCAGGCCTCCCGATTCGTCGGCGGTTCGGCGTGCGCGTCCGGGTTGGCCGCATCGCTGGCAGGGATGAAATAGTCCCGATGGCGGATGGTCTGGACGAAGATGAAGATCGCCCAGAGCGCGGCCGAGCTCACGGCCACGAACGTGAGTTGCGAACCGCTGTAGGTGCCGCCCGGAGTCGTCGTCGTGAATACCGGGAGCACGAGCGTAAGGGTCGACATCACGATCAGCGCGGCGAGCCCGGCGCCGGCCCCCTCCACTCGGAACGTCTGCTCGCGATGGGCGAGACCCCCCACCAGGAGGCATACGCCGACGACGCCGTTGCAGATGAGCATCACGGCGGCGTAGATCGCGTCGCGCGGTAGAACGGCGCTGCCCTCGCCGCCCGCGATCATCATCGAGAGAATGAGTGCGGCCTCGATCGCCGTCACGGCGAGGGCGAGCACGAGCGTGCCGTAGGGTTCCCCCACGCGATGCGCGACGACCTCGGCGTGGTGGACCGCCACGACGACCGCGCCGACCAAAGCGGCGCCGCAGAGAACGGCGAGCCAGGTTCCCGCGCCGACCGCGACCGCCGCGCCGAGCAGGACGAGCGACAACGTCGGGATCAGCCACGACCAGAGAGGGACGTTTTTCATCGGCCGGTGCGATGAGTTTTCGAAAGTCGCGCGCAACCTATCACGCGGCCTTGGCCAGATGGACAGGCGCAGGACGATCGACGCGCCCCGTTTCGGGTGAAGTGTGAGCTCATCCGGGAGGACGCCTTGCGCCGTCTCCCTCACTCGGCATGAAGTCACCTGGCCTGGCGGAAGCCGCCCGGAGGCTGTCGCAGGTCCTACGCTTGGGGGAAGCGTCGATTCGACAACCCCGGACGGCGTGCCGGTATTCAGGACGGCCGCGGCCGCTTCACGCGGCCGCGGCCGCACCGCGAGCCTTCACCGAGAAGGAGGAGTCGAGGGAGGAGTCGGGCTGGGCCCGCCGCTCCGTGGCCGAGCCGAAGGCCGCGCCGCCTTCCCTTCCTCCACGAAGGCGAGAATGTCGGGATTGATCACGTCGGCGTGTGTCGTCGCCATGCCGTGCGGGAACCCCTTGTAGACCTTGAGAGTAGCGTTCTTGAGCAGCTTCGAGGAGAGCGGCGCGGAATCCGCGAACGGGACGATCTGGTCGTCGTCCCCGTGCAGGACGAGGGCCGGCACGTCGATCTTCTTCAGGTCCTCGGTGAAGTCCGTCTCCGAGAAGGCTTTGATGCCGTCGTACTGGGCCTTCGCGCCACCCATCATGGCCTGGCGCAACCAGTTGTCGATGACGCTCGGCAGCATCTTCGCGCCCGGCCGGTTGTATCCGTAGAAGGGTCCGCTCGCGAATTCGGTGTAGAACTGCGCCCGGTTGGCGGCGAGCGCTTGCCGCAGGCCGTCGAAGAGCTCGATGGGCGTGCCGCCCGGATTGGCCGCCGTCTTCAGCAGAAGCGGCGGCACCGCGCCGATGAGCACCAGTTTGGCGACGCGCCCCTTGCCATGGAGCGCGACGTAGTGCGTTGCCTCGCCGCCGCCCGTCGAATGGCCGATGTGGATGGAGTCGCGCAGATCCAGATGCTCGAAGACCGCCGCCGCGTCCGCCGCATAGTGGTCCATGTCGTGGCCGTCGCTCACCTGGCTCGACCGGCCATGACCGCGCCGGTCGTGAGCAATGACTCGATACCCCTTCCCGAGGAAGTAGAGCATCTGGGTGTCCCAGTCGTCGGCGCTCAATGGCCAGCCATGATGAAAGACGATGGGCTGTGCGCTCTTGGGGCCCCAGTCCTTGTAGAAGATCTCGACTCCATCCTTCGTGGTAATCGTGCTCATCTGAACCTCCTCCAAAAAAGCGCCGACGTCACGGACGTGCGATCGACTTTTCAGAACTTCAGACGATCTGTGATCCATTCCGCGTGTCGCTGATCGTCGGGGCGAGCCTCGTTCTCTTTTCGCGCGCCGAGAGTCTTAGAAAAGAAGCCCGGCCCTCGAACACAACATTGTCGTCCGGCGCTCGACGCCGCGCTAGCTTCCCGAAGAGGCAATGCGAGTGCCCCGAAGAGGCAAATGCGAAAACGCTCTTTTGGGGGGGAGCGATCGGGGTTCGGGCACGCTTTACTCATTCGACTCGTCCCATAGCTCGCGGATCCGGCCGAAGCCCGCCAGAACCGGCATGAACTTGGCATGTAATTGGGACGATCGCCCCGACGTCGGTGTTTCGAGTCGTTATGGCGATTGGAGCGGGAAACGGGGGTCGAACCCGCGACATCCACCTTGGCAAGGTGGCGCTCTACCACTGAGCTATTCCCGCCCAGGAAGAAGGCGAAGGATAACGGAGGGTCTGGTGACGGTCAAGCGGCGCAAACTTCATACAGATCCGACAGCGCCCGTACACGATCGACACAGAAGGGCCGTCGGCGAGGCCGTCCGAAGCCCGGACGTCCTCCGCGATCGAAGGCGAACTTCGATTGACCCGGAGGCGTTCGAGGTCGACAATCCGGGTGTGGAGGTCCCGGTCCACGCGTCCCCGTCCCTGGCGCTCCTCGGAGGGTCCCCGGCGTTCGCGGCGGATCTCCATGTCGGAAAACCGAACATCGGCGATCGCAAGCGGCTGATGGCGCGCTTCGAGGGCATCCTCGAGCGCCGGTGGTTCACGAACGACGGCGTCTGCGTCAAGGAGCTCGAGCGCAAGATCGCGGACCTGCTGGGAGTCCGGTACTGCATCGCGATGTGCAACGCCACCGTGGCGCTCGAGATCGTCACTCGCGCTGTAGGGATGCGCGGAGAGGTCATCGTTCCCTCCTTCACGTTCGTCGCGACGGCTCATGCTCTGGAATGGCAGGACGTCACGCCCGTCTTCTGCGACGTCGATCCGCGCACGCACACGATCGATCCATCGAAGATCGAGCGCATGATCACGCCGCGAACGACCGGCATCGTCGGCGTGCACCTCTGGGGGCAGGGCTGCGACGTCGACGCGATCGGCGAGATCGCGCGGCGTCATCGGCTGCGCGTCGTCTACGACGCCGCGCACGCTTTCGCGTGCACTCATCGCGGCCGTCCGATCGGCGGCTTCGGCGACGCTGAGGTGTTCAGCTTCCATGCCACGAAATTCTTCAACGCCGCGGAGGGCGGGTGCGTCACGACGAACGATCCAGCGATCGCGAAGAAGGTCGCGCTGATGCGGAACTTCGGGTTCGCGGGATACGACAACGTCGTGCATCTCGGAACGAACGGGAAGATGGACGAATTCAGCGCCGCCGTGGGCCTGACGAATCTCGAGAGCCTCGACGAGTTCCTGGCCGTGAACCGGCGGAACTATGAGCGCTACGCGAGCGGGCTGGCGGGATGCCCCGGCCTGCGGCTGTACGAATTCGACCGGCGCGAACGGTTCAACTACCAGTACGTCGTCCTGGAGGTGAATCCCGTTCGAGCCGGGATCACGCGCGACGAACTGCTCGCGGTCCTCCATTCCGAGCGCGTGCTCGCTCGCCGGTACTTCTTCCCCGGCTGCCATCGCATGGAGCCCTATCGCTCCTACTTCCCGAACGCAGGGCTTCTTCTTCCGCAGACGGAGCGTCTGTCCGAGCGTGTCCTGGTCTTGCCGACCGGAACCGCCGTCGACGTCCGCGCGATCGACCGCATCTGCGGCCTTCTCCGCACGGCGATCGCGCGCAACGCCGAGGTCCGGGAGGCGCTTGCCCGCGAGGTCCCGGCCGACGGACGGCCGGCGAAGGGCGAACCCGCTCCCCCCCGCGGGCGCCGGCCCTCGCGGCCCGCCGAGATCGCGCGTCTTCGAACACGAAACGGATGAGCGACAGGATGGAAGCGGCCCCGGACGTCTCGATCGTCCTGCCCGTCTACTACAACTCGGAGAATCTGCCGCGGACGGTGGCCGACTTGAAGGCCGACGTCGTCGACGCTCACCCCGAGAAACGGTTCGAGCTTCTCTTCGTCGACGACGGATCGGGCGACGATTCGCTCGCCGTGCTCCTCGCGCTCCAACAGCGGCATCCCGATCTCATCCGAATCATCAAGCTCACTCGCAACTTCGGACAGGTGAGCGCGGTCTGGTGCGGCTACACGTATGCGCGGGGCGACGTCGTCGTGACCATGTCCGCGGACGGGCAGGATCCCGCCGCGCTGGTGAACGCGATGCTCGATGCGCACACGAAAGAGGGTTACGAGGTCGTCCTCGCGACGCGGCAGGAGCGGGACGAGTCCTTCTATCGCGTCCTCACCTCGCGCGTTTTCTACCGGCTGATGCGAAAACTGAGCTTCCCGAACATGCCCCAGGGGGGCTTCGACTTCGTCTCGATGACGCGGCGCGCCCTCCGGGTCTTCCTCGCCAGCCGTGACGCCTCCCCCTTCTACCAGGGGCACGTCCTCTGGATGGGGTTTCCGCCGAAGATGATTCCGTACAAGCGCGAGGCGCGTCGCGCGGGAAGGTCCCGCTGGACCTTTGCGAAGAAGCTGACCTACCTGATCGACGGGGTGCTGTCCTACTCGTACGCGCCGCTTCGGTTGATGTCGCTCATCGGCCTGTTTTTCGCCTGCTGCGGCTTTCTCTACGCGCTTCTCATCGCCATCCTGCGATTGACGGACGTGCTCCCGCGTCTCGGGCTGATCAACCCGTTGATGGTCGTCGTCCTCGTGATGGGCGGGACGCAGATGCTGATGCTCGGGATCATCGGCGAGTACATCTGGCGGACGCTGGCGCAGTCCCGCAATCGCCCCCTCTACGTCGTTGACCGGATCTACGACGCGTCGGGCGCCATCGACGAGATCGTGGACGAGGGTGAGATCGCGACCGCCGGCGAATTTGCGGCGCGCGGCCGCGTCCTCGGCCCTTCCTGAAGAACGGGCGCCGCCGAGGGATCCGGCGCCGATCGAGCCCGGACCCGGGACTCCGTAGTGCGTCCGCCGCGGTCGCACGTCGGGTCGAGTCGCAGAATCTCGTAGAGATCTCTCGTCAGCACGGGTCGGCCGCACCGCTCGACCAGCCGACCGAACGGATCGTCCTCCCGCAGGCCAATCGGATCGAGCCCGGGATGCCGTGCGTCCACCGTGAGCCGGATCACGGAGAGGGGCTCGCGCGCCATACGGTGCATGCAGTCGACGTAAATCTTCCGGAAGGCGGCGTCGCCGGAACGGGTGAAGACCCAGACGCCGCAAAGGCCGGGGCGCCGCCGGGACATGAGGAAGCCCGCCGGGAAGTCGTCGAAGAAGATCACGAAATCGTTTCGGCCGACGGAAGTGGCGAGGTCGGCTTGGAGCTCGCGGATGAGATCGTAGCGGCGCCGGCTCGTGCGGATACCCGCGAAGGGCCCGTCTGCGACGCGGTACCGGAGCTCCTCGACCGGTCGATCCCGATAGACCTCGCGCTCCGACCGAAACAGGGCCGCCCCGACGAGCAACGCGAGCGCTCCCGCCAGCGCCGCAGCCGAGAGCCGGGCGATCCGCGCAGGCGAACGCTCTTGCCCGCGCACCGCGAGCCAGCAGGCGGCGGCGAAGGCAATGAGGGTCCCGCTCCTCCCGAAGTTTTCCCGGCTGCTCGTCGTGAAGTAGGCCGTCACGAGCCCGGCCGCCGCGCCCCCCGCCCACAACACCAGCATCGCGCGGCGCGCGGGGGTCGCTTCCAGCATCAGGAGCAGGAACGGCGCGAGCAGGCTCAGGGAAACGAGGAGTTTCGGCCAGTCGGGTGTCGAAAGGAGCCGGGCGCCCGCGCCGAGGCCGATGACGGCGGCAGCCAGGGCGGCCAGGAAAATCGGCGACCGAAGCGCGGCGAGTCGCGGACGAAGGCGGACCGCCAGCGCGAAACCGGCTGCGAGAAGGACCGAAGCGATCGGGAGCCGACGGACGAGATACTTCCCGAGCGAGAGGAGCTTCGGGAGGCCTCCGAGCTTGTGCGCCGTCTCGTTCGTCAGGACGATCGCATCGAGAAAGTGCCGCGGGCCGATGAGGACGAGAAGGATTGCGAAGGGCAAGAGCGCCGCGGCGGCGCCGCCCGAGAACCAAGTGAGACCCGATCGCCGCTCTCCTTTCGGCAGGATCCAGAAAAGGGCCGGCACGAGGAGAAAGAGCCAGAGCGCCAGGGGGGGATAAGCGACGACCGCGAATCCCGCGGCGAGCCCGCTCACCGCCAGACGCCACGGGGTGCGGCGAACCGGGAGCAGCGACAGGCACAGGCTCGCGCCGACGAGGCCGCTGCCGAGCGTGTTGTAGTTCAGCCCCGATGCGGGATAGGCGACGACGAAGAGCGCCGCGGAGAGAAGCGCTCCGATCGCGCCGAGAAACCTCCGCAAGTGGGCCCAGATGAGGCCCCCGAGCGAGACCAGGAAAGCGAAGTGCAGCAGGCGCAGAAACCGGATCATTCCGTCGGGCCCGCCCGCGAGCCGGTCGTGCAGCCAGACCGCCGGCAAGGTCAGCAGCGCCGCCGATTGATGCACCGCGAGCTCGTCGCGAAACGGCACGTCGCCGAGAGCGAAGCGATACGCGAGCGCGGCGGGAAAGCTCTCGTCCGTGAAATCGACGCCGCGGTACACGCGAACAAGAAGCACGCCCGCGGTCGCCGCGAAGATCGCGAGACCGGCGAGGATTCGCGCGAGAGAGGCCGTTCTTTCGCGGGTCATCCTGCGGCGCCCGGCCCCCCGCGGGTCCGCGCCGGCGTCGAAGAGTTCACCGCGCTCGCGCGAAACCGGCCTCGTCGGGCGCCGGCAGACGAAAGAGATCGCCGCCGACGAACACCTCTCGCCCGCGCGACGCGATCGCAAACACGGGCCCCGAATAGGAGCCGTTGCCGAGGCCGTCCAGGACGGACCAGTCCTCTCCGCTTCCGCGCACGACTCCGTTGGCCGTTCGACCGTCGGGCAGGGCGAAGGAGGCGCCTCCGACGTAGATCTGCCGGCCGTTCGCTGCGATCGCCCAGACTCCGTCCACGGCCCGCAGCGGAAGAGACGACCATCCGGCAGAGTTCCACCTCGCGAGATTGAATGCAGGAATTCCGCCAGCGCGGTTGAAGACCCCGCCCACGTAGAGGTCTTCTCCGACGAAGGCGACCGCGAGCACCTTCTCAAGATTTCCGCGAACTCCCCCGCCCAGGGCCGTCCAGGCGCTTCCGTTCCAGCGCGCGATGTTCTCCGCGGGAGCCGCGCCGGCGGAGAGGAACTGGCCTCCCGCGTACAACTGGCCGTTGCGCGCCGCGAGCGCATGAACGACACCGTCGAAGCTGCCGCTGCGCACGCCGTCGCCGAGCCGCGCCCACGCGCGGCCGTTCCATCGGGCGATGCCGTTTGCGGTCACGCCGCCGGCCGTCGCGAATCGGCCGCCGGCGTAGAGGTTTCCGTCGCTCCAGGCCAGGGCGAAGATCGTCGGGGCGCCGGACGCATCCCGTCGGCCGCCGATTCCGGATCCGAGCGCGCTCCAGCGGCGGCCGTCCCACCGTGCGACCCCGGCTGCGGGCCTTCCTCCGGCGGACGTGAAATCGCCGGCGACGTAGAGGTCCGCGCCGCCGACGGCCATCGCCCAGACCCGTCCCTCGACGCCCGCACCGAGACTCGACCACTTCCGCCCGTCCCAGCGCGCGATTCCATTTGCCCGGACGTCGTCGACCTTCGTGAAGTCGCCTCCGACGTAGAGATCCTGCCCGCGGACGGCGAGCGCACGCGCGGCGCCGTCCATCAGGCCGGGCGGTCCGCCCTCCGAAGCGGGGACCGTCCAGCCGTCGCCGTCCCACGCCGCCACCCGCTCCAGGCGCCCGACGGAAACGTCGAATGAAACGGTCACGACACCGCCGGCCCGCCGGAACTCGGACCAGAGGCGATGTCGTCCCGGCGACCGGAAGTAGGTCGGAAACGAGATCGGCCCGGCGAACGGCGCCCGGCTCCGCGACCGCGGCGCCGGCGCGGCCGCGTGCGTGTGAACGAAATCGGTGCCGTCCTCCCGCAAGGCGACGGCGTGCCCCCACGCGCCGAGATAGGGCTGCAGGTCCGTCAGCGGACGTCCGTCGGCCGCGTCGAGGAGACGGAGGCTCACGACCGCGGTTCGACCGGCGACGGGCTCGCGCGGTTCGAGATTCACTTCGATCCGGACGCCGCCGGAGGACTGCACGAGGCGACCGTTTTCGACGCGCGCCGCGGGTTGAGGCTCCGATGGCTCCCGGGTCGAAACGTCGCGCGTCGTCACGTTCCGTTCGAGGATCTGCGGCGTCCCGCCGGCAGGGAAGAAATCGCAGAAGAGCGTGTACCGTCCCGGCCCGGGCAGCACCGTCTCCACCGACAGCGACCCGTCGTCCGCCGGCACCGGATGGAGGTGCGCGAAGTGCTCGAAGTCGCGGCTGACGACGAAGAGATGAAAGGGCTTCTCGTGGACGATCTCGAATTTCGTGACCGGCTCGCCCGTCGCAGGATGGAGGACGCGAAACCGGAAGCGCACCGCCTCCCCCGCTCGAATCTCCGCCGGTTCCGTCGTGAGCTCGAGGCGATACGGTGATCGTTCCGCAAATGCGGCCGCCGCCACGAGAGGCATTCCGCATCGGACGCAGCTCCCGGGTTTGTCGGCTCGGACGTCCGGGTGCATCGGACAGACGTAGACGCGCGCGGCCGGAGCGGACGGCGAGACCGCGGGGAGCGGCGTCTGCCGGCCCGCCGCCGAGGATGCGGCGATTCCGCAGAGCGCGAGGAAGAGCAGCCGGAAAGCCGTTCGATGCGGCGACATCATTGGAATGGCGCGAGACGGCTCCCCGGGGAGGAAACGACCCGAGCCCGGCGCGACTCTACCGCGCCCGGGGGCGAGGGGCCACCCGGCAAACGCACCGCGCGTCTTCATG
>JBKPSZ010000151.1:0-6566 GCA_046735265.1 Acidobacteriota bacterium
GTCCGGCACCCCGCCCCTGACGTATCGTTGGCAGCGGAACTCCTCGAACATCTCGGGGGCCACCGCAGGGAGCTACACGCTCGCTTCGCCGCAGCTTCCCGACAGCGGAGCCGTCTTCCGCTGTGTGGTGACCAACGACTACGGGACGGCCACGAGCGCCACCGCGACTCTGACGGTCACGCCGAATCTCCCCCCCGTCGCGACGATCACGGCCCCCGCGGCGGGGACGACCTACGCGGGGGGCATGACGATCAATTACTCGGGGACCGGCACCGACGCGGAGGACGGGACGCTGCCGGCGAGCTCCTTCGAATGGGAAATGGTCCTGCACCACGATACCCACACGCATCCCTTCCTCGGACCGATCACCGGCGTCAAGAGCGGCTCGTTCGTGGTCCCGACGACCGGCCATACGGAAGACAACGTCTGGTACCGCATCCATCTGACCGTCACGGATTCGGATGGTCTGGAGAACACCGTCTACACGGACATCCTGCCGCGCAAGACGACGATGACCTTCACGACGAGCCCTCCGGGCCTCCAGATCACGCTGGACGGGCAGCCGCTCACGACACCCGCGACCGTCGTCGGCGTCGAGGGAATCGAGCGCACGCTCGGGGTCGTCTCCCCGCAGACCTCGGGCAGCACCCCCTACAGCTACGCCTCCTGGTCCGACGGGGGAGCGGCCACGCACACGATCTCGACGCCGGTCGCGGACACGACCTACACCGCGACATACGTCGGTCCGACCGCGACCCCGACCCGAACCTCGACGCGCACCCCGACCCGGACCTTCACGCCGGTTCCGCCGACCTCGACGCCGACGCGGACCTTCACGCGCACGCCGACTCGGACGTTCACAGCGACGCCGACTCGGACGTTCACTCACACGCCGACACGGACATTCACGGCGACGCCGACTCGGACGTTCACAGCGACGCCGACGCGGACGTTCACTCACACGCCGACGCGGACATTCACAGCGACGCCGACTCGGACCTTCACCCACACGCCGACGCGGACCGCAACGGCCACGCCGACGCGCACACCGACGCGGACCGCGACCCGCACGCCGTCCGCCACGGCGACCCCGACTCCGACGAGAACTCCGACGCGGACGGCGACCCGAACACCGACGCCGACGGGAGGGGGGTGCGACTCGACCTACGGCGACTTGAACCGGGACGGCCGGGTGGACGCGGTGGACATGGTCATCCTGAGCAACTATCTGGTCGGGAACGTCACGCCCGGCACGCCCCCCTTCATGGCGCCGCTCTCCGCGGCCGACCTCGACGGCTCCGGAGCTGTCGACGCCGTCGACCTCGTGCTCCTGCAGAACTATCTCGTCGGGAACTTCAGCTGTCTGCCGAGGACTTCGTGAGCCGGCAGCAGTCGATCGTGCGCCCGTCCCCTTCCGTTCGGGAGGGGGCGTGGACAGGTCTCGCGCTCCTCGCGCTTTCGGCGACCGCTTTCGGCCAGGGCGCGCCGATCGGCGGCAAGGCATTGGTCACGGCGTCTCCGAATCCCTCCCTCGCGACGGTCGGGGACACCGTGGTCGTCACGTTGCGCGTCGGACTCGCCGGGGTGAGCGGCATGTCGTCGGAGGGCTTCGCCACACCCGCGGTTCTCGGGGGCTATCAGGTCTCCGTGGCCTTCGACAACACGCGTCTTCACTTCGAATCCGCAACGGGCGGCACGACCGCGGGATACTCGGCGACTCCGGTGTACTCGTCCCCCGCCGTTGCCAACAGCTCCGGCGTCGTGACCCTCGTGGGGTCGCAGACCGCGCCGATGGCTCCCATCGGCGAGGTCACCGTGGCTCTTCTCACGTTCACGGCGATGGCGGCGGGCACGGCGACGCTCTCGGCGAGCCCGGTCAGTCTCGTCAGCGCGCTTCAGCCCGGGCCTCCGTCCGTGGGGCCGACCGGTCTTCCGTTCTCGGGGGCCGGAACGACGGTCGCGATCAGCGACACCCCTCCGCCCACGCCGACCCCCGGCCCCTCTCTTCAGTTTTTCTCGATCGCGCCCTGCCGGCTCGTGGATACGCGCTCCGCTTCGGCCCCGTCCCTGGCCGGAGCAGCCACGAGGACTTTCGCGGCCGACGGATGCGGGATCCCGACGACGGCGCGGGCGCTCGCCGTCAACGTGACCGTGACCCAGCCGACCGCCGGGGGGGACCTTCGGATCTTTCCGGCCGGTTCCCCCCTCCCGCTTGCCTCGGCCATCGCCTACCGGGCGAACCAGACCCGGGCCGCCACCACGGTCGTCAGCCTGAACGATTCGGGGGAGTTCAGCGTCCGATGCGACCAGGGCGTCGGCACCACAACCCATTTCGTGCTCGATGTGGCGGGCTATTTCGAGTAGCCGCCGGGCGGGTTGCGCACCCCCCCGGGACACTTCCGGCCGGCCCGAAAGGGCCCTTTGCCTTGCTCCCGCATGAGAAATTCGTTACCCTCGGGTTCGGTGTCCAAAGAAGCAAAGGGGCTCCGGGTAGCTCTCTACTCCTTCCATCCATTAGTGTTGGCTGAACTGTGCCGACTTCTGGAAGATGGCAGCTTCCAGACCCGAAGCCACCGTCTCGAACCGAGCAGCATGTCGGAGCTCGACCAGCTGACCGTCGCTCCCGCTTCGGCGCACGTCGTCGAGGCCAACGCCCGCAACCGCGCGACGAAGGTGATCGTCGAGGAAATCCTGTCGCGACGCCCGGACGCCCGCCTCCTGGTGGTGGCGGAGCGATTCGACGACGCCGACGCATTCCCGCTTCTTCGCCTCGGCGCCAAGGGGCTCGTGCGGTACGTCGAGCTGCCGCGCCATTTCGTCACCGCGGTCCGGGAGGTGGCGTCGGGCGGGTTCTGGGTTCCGCGGACCCTTCTCTCCCGGTTCGTGGACTCGACTCTCTCCGCCCTCCGGCGCCCGAAGCTCGTCAGCGCCCGGGCTCACATGAGCCGCCGGGAGCGGGAAGTGCACCAGTTCCTGATGGAAAACCTCTCCAACAAGGAGATCGCCGGCCGGCTCCACATGTCCGAGCGGACCGTCAAGTTCCACGTCTCGAACCTCCTCGGGAAGCACGGCGTCAAGCGTCGGTCGGACCTGATCCTTCTTTCCTTCGCCGAGCGGAAGCACGCCTAGGGCGTGCCGGAAGGCTCGGGAAGAGTTCGCCGCGGGGGAGTCTCCTAAGGGTCTTGGGCGCTTGGTGATTGCCTTGACAGCCCCGCCCTGCTTACGTATTCTTACGCGCCCTCCTGCGACGGATGGCCGTCCCGGATGCGCTTTCCGCCGGGTAGCGGCGTTTTTTTGTCATGGCTGAGGTCTTGAAATGAGCTCTCGTTCCCCGTTGATTCGCGCTGCAGACATTCGCCACGAGTGGTTTCTCGTGGACGCTTCCGACCAGGTTCTGGGGCGCCTGGCGAGCGACGTCGCGCGCGTTCTGACGGGCAAGCATCGACCCGGCTGGACGCCGCATCTCGACGCGGGCGACTTCGTGGTCGTCACCAACGCGGAGCGCGTGCGTCTGACCGGCCGCAAGGAAGAGGTCAAGACGTACCGGCGCCACAGCGGATATCCCGGGGGTCTCAAGTCCGTCGCGGCGTCGGAGATGCGCTCGAAATTTCCGGAGCGGATCGTCGAGGAAGCCGTCCGCGGGATGCTCCCGAAGACGAAGCTCGGACGCCGTCAGTTCAAGAAACTGAAGGTCTATCGGAGCGGATCGCACCCCCACCAGGCGCAGCAGCCGAAGCCGCTCCGGCGGACGGTGGCGTCCCGGGCGAAAGCGTAGGAGGATTCGTGGCGGTGGAAATCCAGCACAGAGCGGTCGGGCGGCGCAAGACGTCGGTCGCACGCATTCGCCTGGTGCCCGGCAACGGGGCGATCACGGTCAACAAGCGGTCCTTGGACGAGTACTTCCCGAACAACGTCCTGAAGATGATCATCAAGCAGCCGCTCCTCTCGACGGAGACGGCCGAGCGCTTCGACATCCATGTGGCGGTGACCGGCGGCGGCCCCTCGGGTCAGGCCGGCGCGATCCGGCACGGAATCTCCCGGGCGCTGATCGAATACAACGCGGAGCTCCGCAAGAAGCTCAAGAAGGACGGATTCCTCTCGCGCGATCCCCGGATGAAAGAGCGCAAGAAATACGGCCAGCGCGGCGCGCGGGCCCGGTTCCAGTTCTCGAAGCGTTGATGCGTGCGAATCGTTTCTCGACGGCGGTGGTGAGCGGCGAAGCGACGACGAAAAGGGAGGTGTGATCTGGCATCGATTTCGATGAAAGAACTGCTCGAGGCGGGCGTCCACTTCGGTCATCAGACGAAGCGCTGGAACCCGAAGATGAAGAAGTTCATTTTCGGCAAGCGCAACGGGATCTACATCATCGACCTTCAGAAGACGCTCAAGCAGTTCAAGGAAGCCTCCCGATTCGTGACCGAGCTCGCCGCGTCCGGAAAGAACCTGCTCTTCGTCGGAACGAAGCGGCAGGCCCAGGACGCTATCTACGAAGAGGCCAACCGGTGCGGGATGTTCTACGTCAACACGCGCTGGCTGGGCGGAACCCTCACCAACTTCACGACCATCCGGAAGTCGATCCACCGCCTGAAGGAGATCGAAGGCATCCTTGCTCAGGAGGGGAACGAGAACCTGACGAAGAAGGAGCGCCTCCGCCTGGAACGGGAGAAGGAAAAGCTCCAGAAGAATCTGCAGGGAATCAAGGAGATGGACGAGCTCCCGGACGCCCTGTTCGTCGTCGACCCGAAGCAGGAGTACATCGCTGTCAAGGAGGCGAACATCCTGGGGATCCCGGTCGTGGCGGTCGTGGACACCAACTGCGATCCGGATCTCGTGGACCACGTGATCCCGGGCAACGACGACGCGATCCGGGCGATCCGGCTCTTTACGGCGCGCGTCGCCGACGCGGTGCTCGAGGGGCTGCACGCCCAGGAGGGCCGTCCCGCCGTCGGAGAAGCGGCCAACGCCGAGGCGCGGCCGCGCACGCCGGAGCTCTCGACGACTGCCGTCGTCTCGGACGTCGCGTCCTAGGAAACCGGCCGAGCCGGTTCGCGATCCGATCCGCGGAACGGGCTCGGGCGAAAACGCCGGACCGCGCGACGCGTGCGGCCGGCGGTTGGCGATAGACTCATCCGGAGAGGAACCATGGAAATTTCATCTCGAGTGGTGGCCGACCTGCGCGCCGAGACCGGCGTCGGCATGATGGAGTGCAAGAAAGCGCTGGTCGAGGCCGGCGGCGACGTCGAAGAGGCGCGGAAGATCCTCCGAAAGAAGGGGCTGGCCGCGGCGGCGAGCAAGGCGGGGCGCGCGACGACCGAGGGGCTGGTCGTCGCTCACGTCCATCCGTCTTCGGCGGTGTTGGTCGAGGTCAACTGCGAGACCGACTTCGTCGCCCGGACTGAAGCGTTCCGGCAATTCGCGGAAAAGCTCGCCGAGAGGATCGCCGCGCACGCGGCGTTCGGCGACGTGCGCTCCGGAGAGAGCGCCGAGCTCGGGGAGCTCTCCTGGCCGAGCGAGCCGACGGTCGCGGTGGCGGTCGCTCAGCTCGTCGCGACTCTAAAGGAGAACATCCAGGTGCGACGCTTCGCGCGCCTGGTTCCTCGCCCCGACGAGAAATTCGCGAGCTACATCCACGGCAACGGGCGGATCGGCGTGATCGTCGGATCGCGCGGCGGAGACGACGGACTCCGGCGCGACATCGCCATGCACGTGGCGGCATCCGACCCGCGGTTTGCGACGCGCGCGGAGGTCACGCCGGAGATTCTCGAGTCCGAGCGGGAGATCGCCCGGGCGCAGGCGGCGCAGTCGGGCAAGCCGGCGAACGTCGTCGAGCGGATCGCCGACGGAAAGGTCGAGAAGTTCTACCAGGAGAGCGTGCTGACCGAGCAGGCTTTCGTGAAGGATCCCGAGAAGACGGTGGGGCAGGTCCTCGCGGAGCGCGGAGGGCGGGAAGCCCTGGATCTCCGCTTCGCGAGATTCAAGCTCGGCGAGAGAACCGGCCGCGCGGCCGCCCAGGGAGAGACCGCGACGCTCGCGAGCGCCTGACGAGAAGCGCGCTCGAATGGGTAGAGACCCCATCTATCGCCGCATCCTCCTGAAGCTGTCGGGAGAGGCGTTGATGGGCGCTCAACGCTTCGGAATCGATCCCGAAGTCGTCGCGCGGCTGGCGGACGAGGTGCGCGATGTCCACGGCCTCGGTGTCGAGACCGCGGTCGTCCTCGGAGGAGGCAACATCATCCGCGGCGTCGCCGCGGCGGCGCAGGGGATCGAGCGGGTCGCCGGAGACCACATGGGGCTGCTCGCGACGGTCATCAACGGCCTCGCACTGCAGGACGCTCTGGAGAAGCGCGGGGTCGTGACGCGGCTCATGTCCGCCGTCGAGGTCCGCCAGATCGCCGAGCCCTTCATTCGCCGCCGCGCGATCCGGCACCTCGAGAAGGACCGCGTCGTGCTCTTCGTCGGAGGCACCGGCAATCCGTTCTTCACCACCGACTCGGCGGCCGCGCTGCGCGCCAACGAGATTCACGCCGACGTGCTGCTCAAAGCGACGAAAGTCGACGGCGTCTACG
>JBKPSZ010000152.1:0-13252 GCA_046735265.1 Acidobacteriota bacterium
GCTCGAGACCGAGACTTTTCCCGGGCGCGTCGAATTCGTCGAGGCCGGCGCGGGCGACGGCCGCTTCCTGCACGACTTCTCGCAAGCGCTCGCGCGCGAGGCGCCGCCGTTCGCGGAGCGCGTGGATCTGGTCGCCGTCGAGCGCTCGGAAGCGGCGCGCGAGGCGCTCGAGAGGCGGCGCCTGACGCGGCTGTCCAGGGTCTGCGGTTCGGTCGAGGAGCTGCCGGAGCGAACCGTCCGAGGCTGGATCTTCTCGAACGAACTCTTCGACGCCCTTCCGGTCGCGCGCCTCGAAGGCTCGACCGAGGGGCCGCGGGAGCTGCGGGTCGGGCTCGACGGAGAACGTTTCGTCTGGGTTCGCACGCCGCCGCCGCCCGAGCTCGCCGCGCGACTCGAAGCGTCGGGGATCTCGCTCGAGCCCGGCCAGATCGGCGAACTCGCGGCCGGCGCCGTCCCGCTGTACCGCCGGCTCGCCCGCACCCTCGCGCGCGGAGCTCTCGTCACGTTCGACTACGGCCACCGCGCGTCGGTGCTCTATCACCCTCTCGCGCGCCGCGCGGGAACCCTCGCGGTGCATTCGGCGGGACGCCGCGGCGGCGACCCGCTCGAGCGTCCCGGCGAGGTGGACCTCACGGCCCACGTCGACTGGACGGCATTGACCCGCGCGGGCGAGGACGAGGGACTCGCGACGCGCGGCGTCTTTCGCCAGGGCGACTATCTCTCGCGAGCGGGTCTGCTCGACTTCGTGTCGACCGACGCGGAGAAGTGGCGCGCCTATCGTCTCGTCGATCCCGAGGCGATGGGAGACGAGCTGTCGGTGCTGATTCAGACGCGAGGCATTTGAGGAATCGAGTCATCCGGTGATCGGATCATCGGTTCATCGGGATTCCGGGTCATCGGTTCATCGGTCCGGAGATCATCCGAAACCCGAACTCCCGATCGTCCGATCGCCTCTCCCCTTTGACTCTTCTGGCTCAACCGATAGAATGACCGCGCCTTGTCAGCCTACGCCCCTATTCTGGTGCTCGCTCTCCTGGCGGCTGCCCTGCCGCTCGCGACCATCTTCGTGGCGAAGGCGATCCAGAGTCGGCGGCCCAATCCCGCCAAGCTCGAGCCGTACGAATCCGGCATCGCTCCGTCGACGACCGCGTTCGACACGCGCTTCTCGGTGCGCTACTTTCTGATCGCGGTCCTCTTCGTCGTCTTCGACGTCGAGACCATCTTCCTCTTCCCCTGGGCGGTCTACTTTCATCGTCTCGGATGGTTCGGCCTGATCGAGATGGTCGTCTTCCTCGTCATTCTCGTCGTCGGCTACTTCTACGTCTGGCGCCGTGGCGCCCTGGACTGGGCGTAGGCGGGAAACGCGATCCGATGGGCCTCGTCGAGAACCGATTCGAAGAGAACGTCCTGACGACGACGGTCGACTCCGTCATCAACTGGGCACGCCGCTCCTCGATCTGGCCGATGCAGTTCGGACTCGCTTGCTGCGCGATCGAGATGATGGCGGTCATGGACGCGAGGCACGACCTGGCGCGTTTCGGCGCCGAGGTCTTCCGCGGCACCCCGCGCCAGTCGGATCTCATGATCGTAGCCGGTACGGTGGTCGAGAAGATGGCGCCGATCGTCAAGCGTCTCTACGACCAGATGCCCGATCCCAAGTGGGTGATCGCGATGGGCTCCTGCGCGACCTGCGGCGGCCCCTATCGAACCTACGCCGTGACGCAGGGCGTCGATCGGGTCGTGCCCGTGGACGTGTACGTTCCCGGCTGCCCTCCGCGCCCCGAAGCGCTCATTTACGGGATCATGGCTCTCCAGAAAAAGATCGACCGGATGAAGGTCGTGCGGAAGGCGTCGTAACCGGGGATGGCCGACGAGAAATCGCCGCCGCCGCCGGCCGCGCCCCACGGCGGGGCGAAGGCCGGCGAGGCTCCGAAACCCAAGCCCGAGGCGAAGGACGCCGCGTCGCATCCCTGGGTCGAATCTCTCCGCGCGGCCCTCCCCGACACCGTCCTCTCGGCGAAGGAGTTCGCCGGTCAGGTCACGGTGACGGTCGCGGCTCCCGCCATGGCGCGCGTGGCCCGGCATCTCAAAGATACCGAGGACTTCAAGTATTGCGTGGACGTCACGGCGGTGGACTGGAGAGACCGCCAGCCCCGCTTCGACGTCGTCTACCACTTCTACTCCTTCTCGAAGAACGCGAGGATCCGGGTCAAGTGCGGCGTCGCGGATGGGGAGGAGGTCCCCTCGATCGCCCCTGTGTTCCTCGCGGCCAACTGGCCCGAGCGGGAGACCTGGGACATGTTTGGCATCCGCTTCTCGGGCCATCCCGATCTGCGGCGGATCCTGACCTGGGAAGGCTTCCACGGATTTCCGCTGCGGAAGGACTTTCCGGTCGAGGGCATCGATACGGGAGCGGCGATCTATCCGGAGGAGTGGCCGGAGGGCGGCGGGCCGTCGCCAGACGATCCGAACCGGAAGGTGGTGTCTTGACCGACAACTCGCGTCTGACCGACGCCGAGAGAGACGAGGCCGCCGACTTCGCGCGGCGGTCGACAGAAGCCGGGACCCCGCGCCCGACGGCGGGCGCGCCGGAGACCCCGGGTGACCACACGCTCTTCGACGTACAGGAGATGGAGCTGAACTTCGGTCCCCAGCACCCCTCCACCCACGGTGTGCTGCGACTCGTGCTCCGCGTGGACGGCGAGAAGATCCTCGAAGCGAAGCCGGACGTCGGCTACCTCCATCGTGGCACGGAGAAGCTCTTCGAGACCGAGACCTACCCGATGGGGATCCCGCACACCGACCGGATGGACTACATCGCGGCGGCGACGAACAACCACGCCTTCTGCCTGACGATCGAGAAGCTCCTCGCCGTCGAGATCCCGCGGCGCGCGCAGCTGATCCGCGTGATCTTGGACGAGTTGCAGCGGATCTCCTCGCACCTCGTCTGGCTCGGCACCTCGGGCATCGACCTCGGAGCGGTGACTCCCTTCTGGTACGCCTTCCGCGAGCGCGAGCAGATCCTCGACTTTTTCGAGGAGTACTGCGGAGCGCGCCTGACCCTGAACTGCATGCGGATCGGCGGGCTCCCGTTCGACCTGCCCGCGGGATGGACGGAGCGGCTCTCCGAGTTCGCGGACGACCTGCCGTCGCGCATCGACGACTACGAGCAGCTCCTGACCGACAACCGGATCTGGAAGAAGCGCACCGTCGGCATCGGCGTGATCTCGGCGGACGAGTGCATCGAGTGGGGGTTGACCGGACCGATCCTCCGGGGCTCGGGCGTCGAGTGGGATCTGCGGCGCGCGCAGCCGTACGAGTGCTACGACGAGCTCGACTTCGCGATTCCGACGCGGTCGAACGGCGACACCTACGATCGCTACATCGTCCGCGTGCAGGAGATGCGCCAGAGCGTCCGGATCCTCCGTCAGTGCCTGGAGAGGCTGGAAGCCGGCGAGATCCGGGGGAAGGTCCCGCGCGTCATCAAGCCACTGGCGGAGGAGATCTATGCGTCGATCGAGTCTCCCAAGGGGGAGCTCGGCTTCTACTGCGTCTCCAACGGCACGAACCGGCCGTATCGGATGCACTGCCGCCCCCCCTCGTTCATCAACCTCCAGGCGCTGCCGCGCCTCGCCAAGGGACACCTGATCTCGGATCTCGTCGCCCTGATCGGCACGATCGACATCGTGCTGGGCGAGGTGGACCGGTGAAGATCCTGACCCCGACCTTCCTGACGTACTTGAAGGTCGTCCTTCTCGTCGCCCTCGTGCCGGCCATCGTCGGGTTCGTGATCGTGCTCGCGGAGAGACGTCTCATGGGGTTCATGCAGGCGCGTCTGGGGCCCAACCGCGTCGGCCCGAAGGGGACGCTCCAGGGCCTGGCGGACCTGGTCAAGCTCGTGACCAAGGAGGACGTCACCCCGGCCGGCGCCGAGAAGGTGGTCCACTTCCTCTCCCCGGTGCTCGCCGTGATTCCGGCGTTGACCGCGCTCGCGCTCGTGCCGTTCGGGCCGGAGCTTCGGCTGACCCGTCGCCTCTCGACTCCGCTCTACGTCACGGACGTCAACGTCGGACTCCTGTTCCTTCTCGCGCTGACCTCGATCGGGGTCTACGGGATCATCCTGGGCGGCTGGTCCTCGAACAACAAGTACTCGCTCCTCGGGGGGCTGCGCTCGGCGGCGCAGCTCGTGTCCTACGAGGTCCCGATGGGGCTCGCGCTCGTCTCCGTTCTGCTGATGACCCGGTCGCTCTCGCTCGTCGAGATCGTCGAGCGGCAGCAGCGAATCCACCTCTGGTTCATTTTTCCCGGGCTCGTCGCCTTCTTCATCTATTTCGTGGCCGGTGTCGCCGAGACGAACCGAAATCCGTTCGATCTGCCGGAGGCGGAGTCCGAGCTCGTCTCGGGCTTCAACACCGAGTACTCCGGGGTGAAGTTCGCCTTCTTCTTCCTCGGCGAGTACACGGCGATGATCATCATCTCGTGCGTCGCGGTGACGGTCTTCTTCGGCGGGTGGCTGCGCCCGTTCCCGAGCGTGAAGGCGCTCGACTTCCTGAACGTCATTCCTCCGTTCCTCTGGTTCCTGCTGAAGACCGGGTTCTTTCTCTTCGTATACATCTGGTTCCGCTCGACGTTCCCGCGTTACCGGTTCGATCAGCTCATGGCGCTCGGATGGAAATGGATGATTCCGCTGTCGCTCGTGAACATCGTCGTGATCGCGTCCGCGATCCTCGCGACCCCCGGCCGCACAAACGGTCTCTTCAAGCTCTCCTGGATCTACGGGGTGACGTTCGTCGTCATGGCGCTCCTGGCGAAGCTGCGCCGGGTCCTCGCTCGCCGCGAGCGGCTGGCCTCGGTTCCCCAGGGAGCGAGGGAGTCGGCCTGAGGCGCCCATGGCGTTGAAGAAGTGGCTCGACCGCCTGACGCTCCTCGACCTGTTCGACGGGCTCTCCGTGACGGGAAGACACCTGCTCAAGAAGAAGGTGACGATCCAGTACCCGGAGCAGAAGAAGATTCCGTCGGACCGGTTTCGGGGCATGTTCCGCCTGGACGAGGAGCGCTGCATCAAGTGCATGCTCTGCGCAATCGAGTGCCCGATCAACATCATCTACATCGACTGGCACAACGAGAAGAACACGGCGGGGAAGTCGGCCAAGGTTCTCGACCGCTTCGACGTGGACCTGAAACGCTGCATGTTCTGTCAGCTCTGCGAGGAGGCGTGCCCGACGAATCCCAAGTCGATCTGGCTGACGACGAAGACGTACGAGATGGCCGCCTACGAGCGAAACGAGGCCCTCTACCTCGACATTCGCAAGCTGACCGACTGGCAGGCGGCGGAGAACGTCAAACCCTTCACGGTCGTGGAGCAGGGGTGATCGGATGACCGGCGTGCTCCTGACCGGAACGGCCGGCACCCTCTTCGTCGTCCTGGCCGTCCTCTCGCTCCTGATGGCGATCGCCGTCGTCGCCGCAAAGAACCCGGTGCACTCCGCTCTCTTCCTGCTCGCCTCGTTTCTGCTCGTGGCGTGCATCTTCTTCCTGATGCAGGCGGAGTTTCCGGGAGCGGTGCAGATGCTCGTCTACGCGGGCGGCATCATGGTCCTTTTCCTCTTCGTGATCATGCTCGTGCATCAGCGCACGGTGAAGGGCACGAAGGCCCTGCAGCATCAGTGGGACATCGCCCTCCTGCTCGGCCTCCTTTTCTCGCTTCCGTTTCTCTACATTCTGTGGACCGAGAAGTTCGCCGACGTCCCGGAGAAGGCGAACGCGCTGCGGATGGCCGGCGGCCGTGTCGTCGGCAACACCCAAGCCGTGGCGGCGGTGCTCTACCGCGACTACCTGCTTCCCTTCGAGGTCGCTTCGATCTTCCTTCTCGTCGCGATGATCGGCGCGGTCGTACTCGGCAAGCGCTCGATCGAGAAGATGGACTGAAGGGACGTCCGAAGAGCGCGCGCCGGCATGAACGTCACCATCAATCACTTCCTGCTCGTCAGCTTTCTTCTCTTCGCGATCGGATTCTTCGGGGTCCTGGTGCGGCGCAACTTCCTGACGCTCCTGATGTCGATCGAGCTCATGTTGAACGCCGTCAACCTGAACCTGATCGCCTTCTCCCGGCGCCTTTCGGACCTGACCGGCCAGGTCTTCACCGTCTTCGTCATCACGATCGCAGCGGGCGAGGCGGCGATCGGGCTGGCTCTGACCATCTCGCTCTTCCGGCAGCGCAAGACGCTGAACGTCGAAGAGGCGGACGTCCTCAAGGGATAGCGTGAAAGACCTGATCTGGACGATCCCGCTCTTTCCGCTCGCGGGGTTTCTCGTCAACGGGTTCTTCTATCTGAAATCGCACCGCACGAAAGGGGAGTCGGGCCACGGGCACGGCCACGGCGGTCCGACGCATCCGGCGCCGGCCGGGGCGGGGCACGGGCCGGCGGCCTCGGGCGGCGGCCACGGCCACGAAGAAATTCCTTACAAGAAGCTCCACACCGTCGTCGGGACGGCCACGGTCGGGCTCTCCTGCCTCTTCGCCTTCGGCGCGATCTTCGACGTCGGGCTGAAAGTTCTGTCCGCCGGAACGGCCCACACCGTCACCCTCTACCGGTGGATTCCGCTCGGGGTGAACGAAGCCGTCGGGCAGCTGCCGGGGAAGGCCGGCGAGTGGTTCGTGGACGCCGCGTTCCGGCTCGACTCGCTGTCGGCCGTGATGATCGCATTCGTGACCTTCGTGGGATTCTTGATCCACGTCTATTCGGTCGGCTACATGGGGCACGACGCGGGCTACGGGCGCTACTTCGCGTACCTGAACCTCTTCATGTTCGCGATGCTCGTGCTCGTGCTCGCGAACAACTTCCTGCTCCTCTTCGTCGGGTGGGAAGGAGTCGGGCTCTGCTCGTACCTCCTGATCGGGTACGACTACAAGAAGGACTCGGCCGCCGACGCCGGGAAGAAAGCGTTCGTGGTCAACCGGATCGGCGACTTCGGCTTCGTTCTCGGGATCTTCGGCGTCTTCGCGCTGTTCGGCACGCTCGACTTCGGGAAAGTCTTCACTTCGGCGGCGGCCGACCCCTCGCGCTTCGCGCCGTACCTCACTCTCGTGTGCCTCTGCCTCTTCGTGGGAGCCTGCGGGAAGTCGGCGCAGGTCCCCCTGTACGTCTGGCTGCCCGACGCGATGGCGGGCCCGACGCCGGTCTCGGCTCTGATCCACGCCGCGACGATGGTGACCGCGGGCGTGTACATGGTGGCGCGCTGCAACGTCCTCTTCCGGCTGGCGCCGCAGGCCTTGGTCGTCGTCGCGGTGATCGGGGGGTTCACGGCGGTCTTCGCGGCGACGATCGGGCTCGTGCAGAACGACATCAAGAAGGTGCTCGCGTACTCGACGGTCTCGCAGCTCGGCTACATGTTTCTCGCCTGCGGCGTCGGGGCCTTCGTGGCCGGCATCTTCCACGTCATGACGCACGCCTTCTTCAAGGCCTGTCTCTTCCTGGGTTCGGGCTCCGTCATCCACGCCCTTTCCGGCGAGCAGGACATCCGGAGGATGGGGGGGTTGAAGGATCGGATCCCCACGACCTACAAGACCTTTCTGACCGCGACCCTGGCGATCTCCGGCGTGCCGCTCTTCGCGGGGTTCTTCTCGAAGGACTCGATTCTCTCCGCTGTGTACGAGGCGAAGCTCGAGGGCTTCCCCTGGCTGCCGAGAGTGCTCTGGGCGACCGCTCTCCTGACGGCGGGACTCACCGCCTTCTACATGTTCCGCCTCGTGTCGCTCACGTTCTACGGGGAGTTCCGCGGCACACCCGAGGAGGCGACGCGCATCCACGAGTCGCCGCGAACGATGACCGTGCCGCTCATCATCCTGGCGGTGCTGTCCGTCGCGGGCGGATGGATCGGCTTCGAGATGGTCGATTGGGGAAATCAGATCAAACCGTTCCTGTCGCCGGTCGTCCTGCCTCTGGCGACGGAGGTTCCCGAAGCGCATCACGTCCTGGCGCGGGAGCTCGCTCTGATGGCGGCCTCGGTCACCGTCGCCGCGATCGGGATCTTCCTCGCGCTCTCCTGGTACGTCCGCGGAAAAGGAAAGGTCCCGGAGGAGCTCGCACAGCGGTTCCCGGGGGTCTATCGGACCCTCTCGAACAAGTACTACGTGGACGAGGTCTACGAGGCGGTCTTCGTCCAAGGGCTCGCGCTCGATGGCGGGCGGTTCCTGTGGGAGGTCGACGCGACCGTCGTGGACCTGATCCCCAACGGGAGCGCCGCCCTCGTTCGCGGCCTCTCCTGGATCTCCTCCGCCTTCGACCAGTACGTCGTGGACGGCCTCGTCAACGGGGTGGCGAACACCCTCCAGGCGGCCTTCCGCGTCTTCCGCCGCGCCGAGACCGGCCGGGTGCAGAACTACGCGCTCTTCATGGGCGCCGGACTCTTCGCCATCGTCACGGTGTACCTCTTCTTCCGATGAGAGCAACGATGCAAACGGGCGTGAGGAGCTATCGCGCATGCTGAGCCAGATTCCGATCCTCTCCCTGGTCGCCTACGTCCCGCTCGTGGGAGCGCTCGTGATCGTCTTCCTGATCCCGCGGGAAAAAGCGAGCGCGATCCGGACGGCCGCGACGGCGTTCGTCGCCCTGGATTTTCTGATCTCGCTGCCACTCTGGTTCGCGTTCGACCGGAGCCACCCGGGATACCAGTTCGTCGAGCGGGCGTCCTGGATCCCGTCGCTCGGCGTCGAGTACCACTTCGGCATCGACGGAATCTCGCTCGTCCTGCTGCTCCTGACGACGCTCATGGGAGTGATCGCGGTCGTCTGCTCCTACTCGGCGATCGGGGAGAGGCTGAAGGAGTACTACGTCCTGCTCCTTCTCCTGCAGACGTTCATGATCGGGACGTTCTGCTGCCTCGACCTCTTCCTCTTCTACGTCTTCTGGGAAGTCATGCTCGTGCCGATGTACTTCCTGATCGGCGTCTGGGGAGGGGACCGCCGGCTCTACGCGGCGATCAAGTTCTTCCTCTACACGCTCGCGGGCTCGGTTCTGATGCTGCTCGGCATCATCGCGCTCTACTTCCTGAACACCACCGGGTTCCTCGGCTACAAGGGGGCGGGCAAGCGACGCACTTTCTCGTTCGAGTAGCTGAGGGCGGTCGCCGCGGGTCTCCCTGTGCTGCTGCAGATCTGGCTCTTCTTAGCCTTCTTCCTCGGTTTCGCGATCAAGGTGCCGATGTTCCCCTTCCACACCTGGCTGCCCGACGCCCATACCGAGGCGCCGACCGCTGGCTCCGTCATCCTGGCGGCGGTCCTCCTGAAGATGGGGACTTACGGCTTCGTCCGCTTCTCGCTCCCGATGTTCCCGGACGCCGTGCAGACGCCGTGGGTCCTGCGCCTGATGATCGTGCTCGCGATCGTCGGGATCGTGTACGGAGCGATGGTGACGCTCGTCCAGAAGGACATGAAGCGGCTGATTGCCTACTCGTCCGTGTCCCACCTCGGGTTCGTGATGCTCGGGATCTTCGCCCTGAACATGGCGGGCATCCAGGGCGCCGTCCTCCAGATGATCAACCACGGCATCTCGACGGGCGCGCTCTTCCTTCTCGTCGGGATCGTGTACGAGCGCCGTCACACGCGGATGATCTCGGAGTACGGCGGGCTCGCCAGTCAGATGCCGCTCTACGCGACCTACTTCCTGGTCATGGCGCTGTCGTCGATGGGTCTACCCATCCTGAACGGGTTCATCGGCGAGTTCTCGATCCTCCAGGGTGCTTTTGCGAGGAACTTCTGGTGGGCGTTCTCCGCCGGCACCGGAATCATTCTCGGCGCGGCCTACCTGCTCTGGCTCTACCAGCGGGTCTTTTTCGGGAACCTGTCCAACCCGGCCAACCAGGCGCTGCCGGACCTGACTCTCCGGGAGCAGCTCACGCTCGTTCCGCTCGTCGTGCTCGCTTTCTGGATCGGCCTGTACCCGAAACCGATCTTCGAAGTCCTGCGCGTGCCGTCGGAGAAGATCGTCACCGCAGTCGGCGGCAAGACGATGACGGCGCCGGCGCTCGCGGGCGTCGCGACGCCGGTGGGCTCGGAGGCGAAGTCGCAACCGCCGGCGGGAACGGCACCGTGACCTTCAAGGCCGCAGACTGGTTCCTCCTGTCGCCGGAGCTCTTCCTGACCGGCGCGGGCCTGCTCGTGCTCGGGCTCTCGACCGCGCTCGGCAAGGCCAAGGAGGACTTCCTCGCCTATCTCTCCGTCCTCCTCGTCGTCTTGACCGGCGCGCTGACCGCCTTCGTGGCCGCCGCGCCGCAGCGCCATGTCGGCCCGATCCTCTCGGGCATGTTCGTCGTGGACAATTTCGCCCTCTTCTTCCAGTTCACGATCCTCCTCTCGCTCGTGCTCACGATCCTCGCGTCGATGTCGTTCGTCGGGGCGGCGTCCTATCCGGGAGGGGAGTACTACGCGCTCCTTCTCTTCACTGGCGTCGGAATGCTCTTCATGGTCTCCGGGGACAACCTGATCTCGATCTACGTCGCGCTCGAGACCATGGCTCTCGCTTCCTACGTCCTCGCCGGGTATTTCAAGGGCGAGACGAAGTCGACCGAAGCGGCCCTCAAGTACTTCATCCTCGGCGCCTTCTCCTCCGGGGTCCTGCTCTACGGCCTGTCGCTCATCTACGGCCTCGCGGGAGACCTCGGGCTGCCGGCGCTCGCGAAGCTGATGGCGGGAACCGAGCGATCGAACCTGCTCATCCTCGGGATCCTGCTCCTCCTCGCCGGCCTGCTCTTCAAGATCGCGGCGGTGCCCTTCCACTTCTGGACGCCGGACGTCTACGAAGGAGCCCCGACGCCGGTCACTGCCTTCTTCTCGGTCGGGCCGAAGCTCGCCGCCTACGCGGTCCTGGCGCGCGTCTTCTACGTCGCCTTTCCGAAGTTCCACGCCGACTGGGGCCTGATCGTGGCGCTCGTGTCGGCGGCCACGATGCTCTGGGGAAACATCGCGGCCCTGCTCCAGTCGAACGTCAAGCGAATGCTCGCGTACTCGTCCATCTCGCACGCGGGGTACGCGCTCCTGGGCGTGCTCGGCTTCCGCACGCCTTACGGTGTGTGGGGGATCCTCGTCTACCTGCTCGCCTACACGTTCATGAACTTCGGGGCGTTCGCGCTCGTGATCTTTCTTGAGTCGAAGGGTTACGCCGCGGAGTCGGTCTCGGACTTCAACGGCCTCGCGAAGCGAAACATGACGGCGGCAGTCGTCATGCTCCTCTTCCTGCTGTCGCTCGCGGGGATCCCGCCGACCGCCGGCTTCATCGGCAAGTACTACCTCTTCACCGCGGCGTTGAAGGCGGGCTACCCCTGGCTCGTGGTGCTCGCGCTGCTGACGTCGGCGATCTCGCTCTTCTATTACTTCCGCATCGCCGCGGCGATGTTCTTCTCCGAAGCCGCGGGCGCGCGGTTCCGCACCTCCGACGCCCTGACCGCGGCGGTCATCATCTGCGCGGCGGGCACGCTGATCGTCGGCGTCGTTCCGGAGCCGGTCCTGCACGTTCTGCGCGCCTGCCTCCCCGGGAAGTACTGAGGGGAGCGCACCGGAACGCCCGTGCCTCCGCGCAGCCCGTTCCTCGCGGAAGGCATGACGGCGGGCCTTCTCTTCCTGACCGCGCCGCTGGCCGGCTACTTCCTCGGGAAGTGGCTCGGTCAGGCAACGGGGCTCGGGCCGGCTCCGGCCTGGATCGGCGGCGTGCTCGGGCTCGTGGCCGCCTTCGTGCACCTCCTTCGACTGGTCGCCCGGATCACGCGGTGATGCCGCACGACGGAATCGACGCCGTCGTCGGGCGCGTGCGCCGACGCGCCTACGCCCTCGCCGGTCTCGGCGTCGCTGGCGGATTCGTCGTGTCGGCGCGGTCCGGCCTCTCCTTGACAATCGCCGCGGCCGTCGTTATTTTCAGCTTTCTCGTACTCGAGAAACTGACGGACCGCCTGGGCCCTCGACAGGCGAAACCCCGTCTGCGAACGCTCTTTCCCCTGTTGGCGGTGACTGGCGGGAGCTTCGTGCTCCTGGGACTGGTTCTCTGGCGTTGGAAGAACTTCGACGCCGTGGCGGGCGCGATCGGGTTGTCGGTGGTCGTTCTGGCGGTGGTCCCCGAAGTCTGGAGGAAGGACTAGGAGCGTGGGCGAGCATCATTCGATCCTGTACGGACCGGTCAACGCGCTCTTGCTCCGTCTGCTCGGAGAGCCGCCGGTCGAGAAGCTCTCACCCGGAATGGCGGCGTTCTTCTTTCCGGACGGCAAGGAAGCCTGGATCCCGGACGCCGCGATCATGGCGCTTCTCCTCGTCCTGATCCTCGCGCTCTTCTTTTCGTGGGCCGCCCGCGGATACGACCGGGAGAAGCCGGGAAAGGTGCAGAGCTTCCTCGAAATGCTCGTCTCGGCGCTGCGCGGGCTCGTAGACGAGTCGATCGACCCGAGCCACGGCGTTCCGGCCCACGTGCGGCATCTTCCGATGATCGGCGCGCTCGCGATCTTCATCGGCGCGGCGAACCTCTTCGGAATGTTCTTCTTTCTTCAGCCGCCGACCGGCGCCCTGTCGACGACCGTCGCGCTCGCGGTGATCTCCTTCTTTTACTTCAACAAGGAAGGGATCCGCGAGCATGGGATCGGCGGATATCTGGGGCACTTCCTGGGGCCTCTGATCTGGATCGCGCCGCTCTTCTTCGTCATCGAGATCATCGGCGCCTTCGCCCGGATTCTTTCGCTCTCGCTCCGCCTCTTCATGAACATCTACGGCGAGCACACGACGACCAGTGTGTTCGCGAGCCTCGTGCCGATCGTCGTCCCCTGGCCGATGATGGCGCTCGGGATCTTCACCGCCTTCCTCCAGGCCTACGTCTTCGCGCTGCTTTCGTCGGTCTATGTCCAGCTCGCCACCGCTCACGAAGAGCACTGATTCGCTGTGGTAGCTTTTCGCACCCCCGCCCGAGGGCGCGGGTCAGAAGGAGATTTTCGGATGCGGAAGAAAACGGTTCTGCTCGTTGTGCTGGCCCTCGTGTTGGCGATCCCGGCGTTTGCGCAGGAGGCCGGGGCCGGGGCTCCGCCCGCCGGCGGGGTCAAGTGGGGCGTCATCGGGGCGGCCTTCCTCCTCGGGATCGGGGCGGCGGCCGGAGCCACGGCGCAGGGGCGGGCGACTTCGGCGGCCTCGGAAGGCATTTCGCGCAACCCCGGCGCGGCCAAGGACATCCGCGGCATGACGCTGCTCGGGCTCGTCCTGATCGAGTCCCTCGTCCTGTAC
>JBKPSZ010000153.1:0-6690 GCA_046735265.1 Acidobacteriota bacterium
CTACGAGACGTTCGCCGAGAATTTCGAAGAGGTCGAGCACTCCTATCGACGCGGGTTCGCGGCGGGGCACCACCCGGACTTCGCCGAAGCCTCCGCCGAGGAGGCCCTGCGTCGGACGGGATCGAGCGCGATCGCGCATCCCGACGCGTTCCGACGCGGCTTCGAGCGAGGCCGGGACCACCGCTTCGCAGCGACCGAGGCGCCGGTCGGGAAGTCCTAGCCCGGCCGGCGAGCCGCCGCCGAGCTCTCCCTGCGGCTCAGATTCGATCGAGGACCGCCACGGTCCGTTCGCTCACCACGTCTCCCGTGTTGAGCGTCGTCTTGGGCTCGACGAGCACGATATGAGCCTCCTCCGCCGCGACCGGGAGGTGCTCGACTCCCTTCGGGACGACCACGAACTCGCCGGGCTCGAGCTCGACTTCCCCGTCGCGAAAGCGGATCGTGAGCCGACCCGCCACGACGAGGAAGAGCTCGTCCTCCGCGTCGTGCTTGTGCCAGACGAACTCCCCCTGGAGCTTCACGACCTTGACGTAGGAGTCGTTCAACTCGCCGACGATCTTCGGGCTCCACCGGTCCGTGAAGAGGGCGAGCTTCTCGGCGAGGTTCACTTTTCGGACTGTCATACCGGTTCCTCCTCGCCCGCCGTCGGGAGGCTCGCCGCCCGGACCTCCTCGGAGGTCAGGCCGTAGAGCGGAGGCGTCGGCACGTCGAGCATCGAAAGATAGAGATAGATCTGGCCGCGGTGGTGGATCTCGTGCTCGAACATGAGACGGAGCCACTTGCCGACCGAGATCTCCGAGCCGGCCGGCGTGACGCAGCGCGCCGCGAGGTCCTCGTCCGAGAGCCCTCGGAAGATCTCCATCGACTCGGCGTGGAGCCGCTCGAAGTAGTCGCGCACCGCGGGCCAGCCGGAGGCGAGCTCCTCGCCGTGTCCGGGGTACCGGGAGGGGCGCCGACGGGCGTTCTCCGCGTACATCCAGCGCTCGATTCCGGCCAGGTGGCGGACGAGCCCGCCCAGCGTGAACTTGCCCGGCCTCCAGGTCCATTCGAGCCGGTCGGGCGGGATCCGATCCACGACGCGGCGCGTGCGTCCCCGCACTTTTTCCCACTGATCGAGAAAGGGCCCGACGCGAACGAGCTCCATGTTCCTAACCGCCTTTCCCCGACACGCGGCGGAGGATCTCCTCCGCCTCCCGGACGATTCGCTTCACCACCTCGCCCGCCGGCTCGATCGCGTCGATCAGACCGGCGTCCTGCCCGAAGAACAGGGGCGTGTAGCTCCGGTCTCCCGTCTCCCGCGCGCGGCGGATGCGCGCCGCCACCTCTCCGCGCCGCAGCCGCAGCTCCCCTTCCCGTCCGCTCCACTCCTCGATCAGGCGGTTGCGCGCGACGCGCGACCAGGCGCCCGGCCACACGCTCGCGTTGGCGATGTCGGGAATCTCCGTCAGGAGCGTGTCGTGCCCGTCGCTGTCGAGGATCGCCTGCTTGTACGCGGGCGGAATCGGTGCCTCCGGCGTCGCGAGGAGCCTCGTGCCGACGAGCACGCCCTCCGCGCCCAGAGCGAGGGCCGCCGCGAGACCCTCTCCCGACGCGATGCCTCCGGCCGCGATCACCGGCACGGGAGCGACGGCCCGCACGACCTGCGGCACGAGCGCGATGGTGCCCATCAGCCCGACGTGTCCGCCCCCTTCGGTGCCCTGCGCGACGATCGCATCGGCGCCGGCCTGCGCCGCGCGGCGCGCGTCGGAGACGGTAGATGCCATGTGCATGACGCGGGCTCCGGATTCGTGCGCCTTCGCGAAGATCGCCGCGAGGTCCTGATCCGGCCAGGCCCAGGCGGTCGAGAAGACGGCCGGCCGGACCGCGAGAACGGCTCCGATCGCGGCGGCGTCGGCGCGGAAGAGGAGCAGGTTCGCGCCCCACGGCTTCGCCGTTCGATCCCGGGCCGCGCGAGCGAAGCCCTCGACGTCCGCCGGCGTCATGCCGGAGCAGCCGATGACCCCGAGACCGCCCGCCTCCGAGACGGCCGCGATCAGGTCCGCTCCGCTCGCGAGCGCCATCCCGCCGGAGACGACGGGATGCTCGATCCCGAAGAGCTCGCAAATCCGCGTGCGCATCGCGACGCCTCTTATTTCGGAAACGCCGACGCGTCGAGTCCCGGGATCAGGCCGAGGGCGTTTCGGTAATACACCTTTCGCAGAACCGGGTCGGGCAGATCGAGCCCGTACATCTTCCAGAAAGCATGCCGCTTCCGGTAGTAGTCGAAGTACTCGTCCGCGGTCTCGAGCACGCGGAAATAGACCGGATACTCGCTCGCCTCCCAGGCGTCCTTCCCGAAGAGAACGCGATCCTGATACCGGAGGAACCACTCCCGCGCGAAGCGCGGCTGGCGGCCGAGCTCGGCGAGAACCGCGCCGATCTCCGTGTACACGTTCGGGCGCTCGTCCAGGAGACGGCCGAGCCGCGCGAGATCTCCGCCGAGCCACCCCAGGTGCGCGTCGATGAACTTAGTCCGCGGATGTTTCGCGAAGAGGCGGTGCTGCTCGCCGATCAGCTGCTCCCACGGAGGGTACTTGTCCGGAGGACGCGCGCGCTGCGGGAACTGCTGGAGCTCGAGCCACCGCTCGTTGAAGCGATCCACCGGCTCGAAGAACGAGCGGGGCTCGGCCGTGTGGATCAAGACCGGGATCCCGAGTTCGGCGCACTTCGCCCAGACCGGATCGACGCGCGGATCGTCCACCGCGACGCGCCGTCCCGCGGAGTCCCGGACGGTCATCCCGAAGTTCTTGAAGATCTTGAGCCCTTGAGCGCCGTTCCGGAAATCGCGCTCGAGCTGCGCGGCGGCTTTCGCTCCCCACGACGAATCGTCGATTCCCGCAAAGTCGAGATTCGCGAAGACCGCGAACCGCTTGGGGTATCGCCCCTTCAGGTTCTTCCACCCCCGAACGAAGTCGTCCCCCTGCCCTCCCGAAAGATTGACCATGATCTGAAGGTGGATGCCGTCCATCTCTCGTACGAGCGTGGCGGCGTCCTGCGTCGACATGTCGATGTCCTGGTGATTGTGGACGTCGATGAAGGGGTACTTCGCGCGAGCGACCGGGTGCTCGGGGACGACGAGGGTGGACTTGGGCTCGTACTCCTCGAACGACATGTGCTGGCTCGGGGTCGCCTGGGGAGGCGGCGAGGGGGGCGAGACCCATGCGGCCAGGGACAGAACGCCGAGAAGGAGGACGATCCCGACCAGGTTCGATCTGGCCGCGACCCGGGGCGTGCGTCCCATCGCGAAAGACTACGTCGGAAGACGAGCCCGGGTTGCATGCCGCGGGAAAACGGCGCGCCGCCGCCCCGCGGGGAGGCGGCGCCCGGCAAGTGGACTACTCGATTGGCCTCAACTCGATCTCGCCGCCGTGAGAGAGGTGCGGGCAGCTGCGAGCGATCCGGAGCGCCTCCTCGTCGTTCGAAGCGGACACGACGAAGAGACCGGCCACGAAACCCTTCTTCGGATCGATGGCGAACGCCGACGCTTCCCGACCCGTGAGCTTCCAGCCCGAGCCGGCGAGCTTGTCGCCCGACTCGACTCCCGGCGTCGACTTCGACCAGCGCCGGTATTCGTCGATCCGCTTCTCGAGCGCGTCGCCGCGCGGCGCCTCGTAGCGGCCGTCTTCCCGGAGCAGGAGCAGATAGCGTCTGGCCGGCGATCCGGCTCTCTCCTCCGCGAGACCCGCGGCGGCCATCGCGGCGGCGAGAAGAAGGAGCGAGAGCAATGCGAGTCGTCTGGTCACGTTGCACCTCCGCGTCGTTCCGCCGCGGCCGATTCCGCGGACGGGCGACTCCCGTCTGTGGCGCCCGGCCCCTCCGCGGTTGCATCGGTCCACTCCGCTCGTCGGTGGCCCTTTCCCGGCCGGCGCCCGTCGATTAGAAATCGCTGTATGCAAATCCCGCTCTTCGTCGTCGACGCCTTCACGGATCGCCCCTTCGCCGGCAACCCGGCGGCCGTCTGCGTGCTCCCGGAGGAAAGGGAAGACGCCTGGATGGCGAACGTCGCCCGCGAGATGAACCTCTCGGAGACCGCCTTCCTGCGGCGCGAAGGGGACGTCTGGAGCCTGCGGTGGTTTACACCGACGGTCGAGGTGGCCCTCTGCGGGCACGCGACACTCGCTTCGTCGCACGCGCTCTGGCAGGCCGGGTTGGTACCGGGTGCCTCGCCGATCGTCTTCTCGACCCGCTCGGGGCGGCTCGGCGCGACGCCGGGCGGCAACGGCATCGAGCTCGACTTCCCGGCGGAGCCGGCCGTCGCCGGGCCCCCGCCGGCGGGCCTTCTCGAGAGCCTCGGAGTGACCGCGCCGCTCTACACCGGCCGCAACCGAATGGACTCGCTCGTCGAGATCGAGAGCGAGCAGGTTTTGCGGTCCCTCTCCCCCGACTTTCCTTCGCTTTCGGCGGCGACGCGTCCGGACCGAGGCGTCATCGTGACGGCGCGCTCGGACTCGCACGACTTCGATTTCGTTTCGCGATACTTCGCGCCGGCGGCCGGCATCGACGAGGATCCCGTCACGGGATCCGCACACTGCTGTCTCGGGCCCTACTGGGCCGCCAAACTCGGCAAGCGCGAGCTCGTCGGATTCCAGGCCTCGGCCCGCGGCGGAACGGTCGGCGTTCGCGTCCCCGGCGACGGCCGCGTCGCACTCATCGGCCGGGCGGTGACAGTCACGCGCGGCGAGCTCGTGGACGACGGTCCCCGCCCGGGAATCGCCCGCCGGTAGGAGCCCGCCGCGCGAATAGAATCCCGCGGCGAGGAGAACCCATGAAGAAGCTCGCCGCCTGCGGGCTCGCCGCAGGGCTCGCCGCTCTCTCCGCGGTCGGAGAGGAATCCGCGCCGCTCGCCGTCCGAGCGGGTCGCCTGCTCGACGTGCGCGCCGGCCGTTACGTCGCCTCTCCCGTCGTCGTCGTGCGCGACGGGAGGATCGAAAGCGTCGGCTCGGCGCCGCCTCCGGGAGCGCGCGTGCTCGACCTCGGGGACCGCACGCTCCTCCCCGGTCTGATCGATGTCCACACGCACGTGCTCCTGCAGGGAGATGCGACCGAGCCGGAGTACCACTATCAGATCCTGCAGGAGTATCCGGCGCATCGCGTGGCGCGCGCCGTGCGGGCGTTGAAGATCGCGCTCGAGCACGGCTTCACGGGCGTGCGGGACCTCGAGACCGAAGGCGCGGGCTACGACGACGTGGCGCTTCGCGACGCCGTCAACGAAGGAGTCATCCCGGGTCCTCGCATGCAGGCCGTCGGACCCGCGCTCTCGACGACCGGAAGCTACCCGATCACGCACTTCCGCCCCGACTGGAAGTTTCCGGTCGGGGTCATGACGTGCGACGGCGCCGACGGATGCCGGCGGGCGGTCCGGGAGCAGGCGTCCTACGGGACGAACTGGTTGAAGATTTACGCGAACACGGGAGGCCTGCGGCTGACGCCCGACGGATACGTGGACTCCCCTCCGAACTGGACGAAGGAGGAGGTCGAGGCCGCCGTCTCGGAGGCGCACGCGAAGGGGCTCAAGGTCGCGGCGCACGCGCGCTCGGACGCCGGCGTGCGGCTCGCGATCGCGGCCGGCGTCGATTCGATCGAGCACGGCGACTCCATCCGCCCCCAGGCGGCCGCCGAGATGGCGCGGCGCGGCATCTTTCTCTGCCCCACCCTGACCGTGGCCAACTACGCGGCGGGGCCGCGGGCGCAGGCCGGGTGCGCGGTCTGCGGAGAGCTCCCGAAGATCCACGCCAAGTCGCTCGGAAACGCCCGCAAGGCGGGGGTCAAGATCGCGTTCGGAACCGACGCGGGCGGTTTTCCCTGGACCGAGATCAATCAGGCGAAAGAGTTCGAGTGGGAAGTCCAGCTCGGGATGACGCCGATCGAGGCGATCCGGAGCGCGACGACCGTCGCGGCGGAGCTCCTCGGCTGGGAAGGCAAGGCGGGCGCGATCGAGAAGGGGGCCTGGGCCGACCTCGTCGCCGTCGGCGGCGACCCGCTCGCGGACGTGTCCGTGCTCTCCCGCATCGATTGGGTGATGAAGGGGGGCGAAGTCGTGCGCGGGACGCCGGCCCGCCCGTAGACGGTGCTCCGAGTCGGCCTGACCGGCGGTCTCGCGTCGGGTAAATCCACCGTCGCGCGAATGCTCGCGGACCTCGGCGCCGAGGTCTTCGACGCCGACGAGATCGTGCGCGAGCTCTACGCGCCGGGCGGCGCCGGAGAAGCCGCCGCGCTGGAGCTCTTCGGCTCAGAAGTTCTCGGCGCCGACGGACGCGTCGACCGCGCGCGGATCGCCCGCCTGGTCTTCAGCGATCCCGAGCGCCGCCATCGCCTCGAAGCCCGCATCCACCCGCTCGTGCGCGCCGAGCGGGCGCGCCGATTCGCCGAGGCGCAACGGCGCGGAGCCGACGTCGTCGTCGTCGAGGCCTCGCAGCTCTTCGAAGCGAAGAGCGAGCCGGACTACGACCGGGTCCTGCTCGTCATCGCTCCCGAAACCGAGCGCCTGCGGCGCTGGGAGCGCAAGGGGGGCGATGTCGAGGACGCCCGCCGACGCATCGCGGGACAGATCGCGCCTTCCGAGGCTTTCGATCGGGCCGACGATCGCATCGTCAACGACGGTTCGCTCGAAGACCTGCGTCGCAAGGTCAAAGAGGTCTATCGGAGCTGGCG
>JBKPSZ010000154.1:0-42860 GCA_046735265.1 Acidobacteriota bacterium
CTCATGATGACCTGCATCGTGTTCGTCGTGATCGGATGGAAGGGTGACGTCTACCAGGCCGTGGCGCTGTGCGTCGGCGCGATCGTCTGCATCGCGGCCGCGAACGCGGGCGCGACCTCTCAGGATCTGAAGACGGGTTACATCGTCGGCGCCACGCCCCGCTCGCAGCAGATCGGATTCATCATCGGGGTCGTCACCTCGGCGTTCGTGATCGCGATCACGCTCTTCGTCCTCGACCAGACATATCGTGGAACCGAGGCGCACGGGATCGGCGGGCCGCGGCTGGCCGCGCCGCAGGCCACCCTCATGGCGACGATCATCAAGGGGCTCCTCGCGCAGAACCTGCCGTGGGCGCCCGTGCTGGTCGGCGTCTTTCTCGCCTTCATGGCGCAGCTCGCGGGGGCGCACGCGCTGTCCTGGGCGGTCGGCGCCTACCTTCCCGTCTCGACGACGGCGCCGATCTGGATCGGCGGAATGATCAAGTCGTTCGTGGATACGTGGCGGCGTAAGAAAGAGGGCGCCGTGAAGGAAGAGAGCGAGCTTTCCTCGGGGATGCTCTACGCCACGGGTCTCGTGGCCGGCGGATCGCTCGGGGGAGTGCTGATCGCGTTCGTCGCGTTCTTCGGCGACCGGGTGCTCCGGATGGAAGCGCCGACACTTCTCGAGCGGCTGGACCTCGGAGCCAAGCTCTTCCCGGAGTTCAAGAACGGGATCGTCACCGGCGGGATTCTCTGCGCGGTCATGTTCGGGATCCTCTGCGCGTTACTCCTGAAGAACGCTCGGAAGAGGCTGGAGTAAGGGCGGTCATCCCGAGCGAGAGCGAGGGATCCCGAACTCGGCAGGCTCCGAGACGGAGCGGGAGAACGGACGCCGACAAGCTCGGGTCCCCTCGTCGCCGACTCCTCGGGATGACCCGCGACGAGAGACGAGGCTCGATCTAGGCCGCCACTCCCTGCGCGACCCGCACGCGGTTGCGCCCTTCCGACTTGGCGCGATAGAGGGCCTCGTCCGCGGCGGCGATCAGGGTCGCCGACGAGGTGCCTTCGCGCGGCAGGACCGTCGCAACGCCGATCGAGACCGTCGCGGTCAGCGGCGCGCCAGGACGGTCGTGCGGAATCTCGAGCGCCAGCACCGCGGCGCGCAGCCGCTCCGCGCAGGAGAGGGCGCCCCCCTCGTCCGTGGCCGGCAGGATGACCGCGAACTCCTCCCCGCCGTAGCGCGCCACGATGTCGCCCGGCCGGTTCATTCCGTCGCGCAGAGCCGCCGCGATCCCCTTCAGGTAGTCGTCGCCGCGCTGGTGGCCGTGCGCGTCGTTGAACGCCTTGAAGTGATCGATGTCGATCATGAGGAGAGAGAGCGGGCTCTCCGCGCGGTAGGCGCGGCGCCACTCGAGGTCGAGCACCTCGTCGAACTGGCGCCGGTTGGCGATTCCGGTCAGGCCGTCCTGCGACGAGAGGCGCCGCAGCGCGCGGTTGGCCTGCTCGAGGCGCTGGTTGGCCTCCTCCAACTGCCGCGTCCGTTCGCCGACGAGACGGACGAGCTCGGCCTTACGCCGGGTCAGGCCCCTCACGCGGAGCCGGTAGAGCCCGGTGGCCATGAAGAGAACGGCGCCCGCGCAGAGAGAGAAGAACCAGCGCGTCTGCCAGAGGTGCGGCGCGAGCGCGAAGGAAAAGCTCGCGCCCGTCTCGTTCCACACCCCGTCGTTGTTGCAGGCGATGACGCGGAACTCGTAGCGCCCCGGCGGGACGTTCGTGTAGTAGGCCGCGCGGCGGGTTCCGGCGTCCGTCCACTCGCGGTCGAAGGGCTCGAGGCGGTATCGGAATCGCACGCGCTGCGGCGCGAGGAAGGAAAGACCGGCATAGTGGAATTCCAGAGACCCGGCGCCCGGAGACACGTGCGCGGCGGCGTACAAGTCGAGCCTCTGTTTGTCCGCGATGACCTCCTCGATCCGGACCGGAGGCGGCACAGTGTTGTTCGAGAGGTTCTCGGGATCCACGACCACCGCGCCCTTCAGGGTCGGAAACCAGAGCCGCCCGTCGTGCGTGCGCAGGCCGGCCGGCTGGTTTCCGCCGTTGCACTCGCTCGACTCCATCCCGTCGGCGGTGCCGAAGAGGCGCCACGGAATCGCGCGATGTCGGGGGCCGCTCGACGCCTCGATGTCGCTCTTGGCGACGCGGTAGATGCCGCGGTTCGAGCTCATCCAGAGATGTCCCGAGTCGTCGTCGAGGATTTGAAAGACGACGCTGTCGAAGAGGCCCTTGTCCGTCGTGAAGGCTTCGAACCGTCCGTCCTGCAGGCGGTTGATGCCTCCGCCGAGAGTCGCGACCCAGAGGACGCCTTCCCGGTCGAGGAGGAGCGAGTAGATCGCGTCGCTCGTCAGTCCGTCCGCCACGCCGTAGCGGCGGAAAACGCCGCGGGAAAAGTGCGCGAGCCCGCCGTCGGTGCCGACCCAGAACGAACCGTCGAGCGCTTCCACGACCGCGCGGACGTTCTCGTTCGGCAGACCCTGTTTCACTCCGAAGGTCTCCCAGCGCTTTCCGTCGAAGCGGGAGAGGCCGGCGCCGAGCGTGCCCACCCAGAGCGAACCGCTACGATCGGCCGCGAGGCAGGTGACCTTCTCCGCCCGCGGCGCCCCCGGCGGGAGCGATACGAACCGGCCGCCGCGCATCCGGTTCAGTCCGCCGCCCCACGTGCCGACCCAGATCGTTCCGTCGCGACCTTCGGCGATGGAGGAGACTTCGTCGTAGCTCAGACCCTTCTTGGAGGAGTAGCTTCGGACCACCCCGTCCTTCAGGTGGTTCAACCCGCCTCCCCACGTGCCGATCCAGAGAGAACCGTCGTCACCCTCGAGAAACGTCGAGATGTCGTCGTAGGTCAGGCCTTCGGCGGATCCGTAGCGCGTGAAGCTCCCGTCGGAGAAGCGGTTCAACCCCCCGCCGTGCGTTCCAATCCACAGGCTTCCTTCGCGGTCTTCGCAGAGGGAGGCCACGAAGGCGTTGGAGAGTCCTTGCCGCGTCGAATACGAAGTCCACTCGCCGTGGGAGAGCCGGGAGAGCCCGGCGCCGTCGGTGCCGACCCAGAGGCTGCCCTGACGGTCCTCCACGATCGAGAGGATCTTGCTTCCGGTAGGGCCGCTCGAAACCGGGAAGAGCTGAACGGAGCCGTCGTTCCAGCGCGCGAGGCCGCCTCCCTCCGTCCCGATCCAGAGGTTGCCGCGGCGGTCGCGCGTGAGCGCCCGGACGGGAGAGACGGAGAGCCCGGGAATCTTTTCTTGACTCCAGATCCCGTCGAAACGACGGAAGAGCTCGCCCGCCGCGGTGCCGACCCAGAGACCGCCGTGCCGGTCCTCGGCGATCGCCCGGATGTCTTCGTGACGCAGCTCCGGAGGGACTCCTTCGGCGCCAGCCCCGCGTCCCGGAGCTCTCGACAGGCCCGCGGTCGTCCCGATCCAGATCGCCTCGCCGGCGTCCTGGTAGAGACAGGTGACCTGGTCGCCGGCGAGCCCCTGCTTCGTCGTCGTCGTCGAGGAGGTCCCGTCCTTCCAGCGCGTCACGCCGCCGCCGTTCGTCCCCACCCACAGGGCGCCGTCCTTGTCCTCGAGGAGCGCCTGCACGTAGTTGCTCTTCATCCACGTGGAGTTCGAGCGATCGAAGACGGTGAACTGGACGCCGTCGAACCGGACGAGCCCCTCTTGCGTGCCGAGCCAGAGGTAGCCGTCGCGGGTCTGGAGCATGGCGTGAATCGAGTTCTGCGGGAGGCCTTCGCGCGCCTGCCAGACCTGATGGCTGTACTGCGTAATCGCTTTGCGCGGATCGAGAGCATTCGCCGTCGCGCCGTGGAGAAGCGCGACAAGACACAGCAGAGCGGGCAGAACGGCAACGCGCGCCCGCGGGATCTCGATCTTCATGGTGTGGCGATCGACGAAGCGTCTCTATTGTAGCGGAAGGAGTAGGGCCGAAGGGCCGCATCGCATGGCACGAAAGGGCCACTCGCGGCCGCCGCGATGCGGAATTTCGGGTTCTACAGAACTCCGAAGGACTTTCCAACCTTGCGGAAGGCGTCGATCGCCCGATCGAGGTCGCTCCGCTCGTGCGCGGCCGAGACCTGGCAACGCAGTCTCGCCTGTCCTTGCGGCACGACCGGGAATCCGAAGCCCGACACGTAGACGCCTTCGTCGAAGAGCGCCTTTCCCATCGCGAGGGCCTTCGCGGTGTCGCCGACGATGACCGGAACGATCGGGTGCGTCCCATGCGGGATGCGGAATCCGGCCTCCGAGATCGCCTTGCGGAAGTAGGCGGCGTTCTCGCGCAGCCGGATGACGGGCGCCGGGTCCTCGCGCAGCATTCGAAACGCCTCGAGCGATCCGGCCGCGACGGCCGGCGGCAGCGAGTTCGAGAAGAGATACGTCCGGCTCCGCTGGCGAAGCGTCTCGACGAGCGCCTTCGGGCCGGCCACGAACCCGCCCGCGGCCGAGCCCATGGCCTTCCCGAGCGTGCCGGTGTAGACCGGGATTCGGTCGAGGACGCCCTGCTCCTCCGCGGTCCCGCGGCCGGTCTTGCCCAGGACACCGGTCGCGTGCGAGTCGTCGACGACGAGGAGCGTCGGGTGCTCCTCGCACAGGCGGACGAGCTCGCGCAGGTCGGCCTCTTCCCCCTCCATGGAGAAGACGCCGTCGGTCATCATGAGCCGGAAACGCGAGGTGGAGTCCTCCGCGAGCATCCGCGCGAAGGCCTTCGTGTCGCCGTGAGGAACGCGGTAGCGCTTCGCCTTGCAGAGACGCACGCCGTCGATGATCGAGGCGTGATTCAACTCGTCCGAGTAGAGACCGTCCTCCTCGGAGAGCACGGCCGCGAAAAGACCCTCGTTCGCGTTCCAGCAGGACATGTACAGAATCGCGTCGTCCTTGCCGAAGAAGGAGGCGATCTCGGCTTCGAGCTCGCGGTGGAGCGCCTGTGTGCCGCAGATGAAACGCACCGAGGCGAGCCCCGCGCCCCAGCGGTCCACCGCCTTCTTCTGGGCCTCGCGCACGCGCGGATGGTTGGCGAAGCCGAGATAGTTGTTCGAGGTCAGCATGACGACCTCGCGCCCGCCCACGCGCACCCGCGCACCCTGGGGCGACTCGAGGACGAGCTCCTCCTTGTAAGTCCCGGCCTTGCGAAGGCCGTCCATTTCGGAGGCGAGGTGATCGACGAGGTTGGTCATGCGTTCGGCCCCGGACGATTCCGTCGTTTCGTCGCAGGGCGGGGACAAGCCCCGCCCCTACTCTTCGGAGACGATTTTGCCGGCGACGCGGCCGCCGGGGAAGGCGGCGTCGAGCGCCTCGAGGGCGCGATCGAAGTCGGCCGGCCTCTGCGCGATGATCTCGGCGCAGATGGTCGGCCGGTTGATGATCTCCGAAGTCCCCGTCCCGCCGCGCACGATGATGGCCTGCGCCGGCTGGCCGACGTTGAACTGAACCTCTTCGACCTCTTCGAGCGCGCGAACCGCCTTTCGGTGAGCCTGCTCCAGCTCGTCCTTGTGCAGGCAGACGCCGGCGAGGCCCAGGATCCGAAAGCCGTTCGGCTCGAACTCGGTGCGGTCCCAGTTCTTCCAGACGCGGTCGCGCGGGACGAGCTTGAAGCGGTACGCGATGTTCGAGAGCCTCGACTCCTCGAGCGCGAACTCGGCGATCTTCCGATCCGTCATCGAATTGGTCGACGCGCTGGGCTTGTTCGTCGGCATGGCTCGGCTCCGAGTTTATGTCAACGCCGGGCGGAACGTCCGCGGCCGTCCGGGCGGCCGTTCGGATAGAACACGACTTTCATGGCCTTGCGGTTTTCCAGGAGCTCCATGGCGTCGTGAAAACGCTCGAGTCCCTCGAACTCGTCGGTCACCAGGTCGGAGACCTCGAGTCCGGCGCGCAGGAGGTCGAGCATCTTGATCCAGGTGTCGAAGACGCGCCGGCCGACGATGGTGTGGAGCGTGAGGCCCTTGAAGACGAAATCGTTGGTGTAGTCGTGGATCGAGATCGCCTTCCCTTTGGGGAGGCCGAGAAGCGAGATCGTCGCTCCCCGGCGGGCCGCCGCGAAACCGAGGTTGATCGAGGCCTCGGCGCCGGAGAGCTCCAGCACGACGTCGGCGCCGCCGCCGAGTGCCTCGCGGAGGCTGCCCGCGGCGTCCTTCGTGCGCGAGAGATCGATGACGGTCGCGTGTCGCGCGCCGCGCGATTCCGCCCAGCGCCGCGCGTGCGCGGCGGCCTGGGAATTGACCTCGGTGATCGCGATGTGCGACGCGCCCGAGACCCGCGCGATCTCCGCGCACATCCCTCCGATCGGGCCGAACCCGAGAACGGCCACGGACTTCCCGGAGAGGTCGGCGACCTGCGTCGTGTGCACCGCGTTGCCGAGCGCGTCCAGGAACGCGCCGACGCGGGGCGGAACGACGTCCCGCTCGAGCGGAACGACGTTGAAGGCCGGCACGACCACGTACTGGGCGAAACAGCCGTCCCCGTGGACGCCGAGAATTTTCGTGTGCTCGCAGATGTGGCGCTGCCCGGTGCGGCAGGGGCGGCAGTAGCCGCAGGTCACGTGCATCTCGGCCGAGACGTACTGCCCCTCCGAGAGATGCGGCCGTTTCCCGCCCGGGCCGAAGGCGACGATCTCGCCGCAGAACTCGTGCCCGTAGATGCGCGGGACTTCGACCATGCCGGCCATCGAGGGATCCCACTGATAGATGTGCTTGTCCGATCCGCAGACCGCGGTCGCGAGGACGCGGATCAGGACCTCCGCCTGTCCCGGTTTCGGCACGGGCACCGTCTTGACCTCGGTCGCGTCGCGCCCCGGCGCCGCCTTCGTCTTGACGACGGCGGTCATCGTCGCGGGGAGGGACCCGGCCGGGCGTCGCGGAGAAGACTTCGTCCGGCGGCGAGCCGCCGGCCGCGGACTCAATTCAATCTCCCGCCTGATCGTCGCGCACGTAGCCGGCGCCGGCGGGCGCGGCCGCCGGCGCGCCTGTGCGCAGGACATCCACGGGGCGGACGTACTTGGCGACGACGGCACGCGTGTCGCGGATGCGCAGCTTCTCGAAGAGGAAGGCAAACCGCTTCTCGAGCGTGTCGCGGATCGCTTCCCGCGTCCCTTCGGGCAGGTTCCAGAACTGCTCCTTGAACGGGCCGATCGCGTACTTGCGCGTCTTGTAGAGGAACTGGCTCTCGGTTTCTCCCTTCTTCCACTCCTCGGACTTGTGGTCGAAGAGCCAGCGTTCCGCCTCGCGCTTCAGCGGGAGCGGGAGCGACGGGTGGTCGTACACCATGTTCTGGAACTCGGTCGCGAGGTGGATCTCCGCGCAGTCGTGATCGGGGAAGTGCCCGAAGAGCTCGGATGGGAGCGTCGAAGCGCCATGCTGCACGGCGCCGGCCAGGCCGTACTCTTCGCGCGCGACCTTCGAGATGGACTGGAGGACGCCGAAGTCGATCGCGACGCGCTCGACGGTGCCGTCGGGGCCGACGACGCCGCCGTGCGACGAGCCGGTCTGGACCGACACCTTGGCGATGCCGGGGCCTTGCTGGAGCGCCCGGCGGTAGACGCTCATGTAGGCGCGGAACTCTTCCGGCGTCGAGTTCTCCTTGCCGACCTCGCCGATCTCGCCGCCGACGGAAATCGGGATTTCCGGCGGCTGGCGCTCCCGGATGAACTTCGTGAAACGGGCGCAGAGGGTCGCGTTCACGTCCTGCTGCGCCTCGAGCGTCGGCTTCGAGAGGTCGACCAGCGTCGAGGTGTCGATGTCGATCTGTAAGAAGCCGGCCGGGATCGCCTCCTCGATCAAGGCCTCGATCGCGCGAATCTCCTTTTCCGGTTGGTCCTTCATCCTCTTCGGGTTCGTCTGGAAGTGGTCCCCCTGGATGAAGACCGGCCCCGACCACTCTTCGCGAATCGCGGCCGCGAGGACGACCGCGGCGTACTCGGCCGGGCGCTGCTCGGTGTAGCCGATCTCGCTGCGGGCGATCTCGAAGATGAGCGCGCCGGCGTCGATCTTCTTCGCCGCCCGGAAGACCGCTCGGGCCGTGTCGTAGGAAAGCATCCGCAGGTTCACGGCCGGGACCGTGAATCCGGAGACCTCGCCGCGGCCGCGAGCCTCGTAGAGCGGGAAGATCGAGGCGGGCAGGATTCCGAGCGACGCCGCGGCTTCGCGAATACGGAGCCGACACGCGTCGCGCACCTCGGCGTTTCCGAAGACCGCCGTCCACGTCAGGCTCTCGAGAAGATCCGATCGGAACCGGGCCGGGTTCGTCACGCGCATCGGCGGTCCGGGGACCACGCCCTCGCACGTCTTGAGCGCGCCGGCGAGATCCGTCACCGTTCGAAAGAGGTCCATGCTTGCGGCTCCGCGGCCGGGGATTGTAGCGGAAGGGCTGTCGGCCGCGGGCGTTCGCTTCGGCAACGGCGGCCGAGAGTTTCTGGCCCGGACCAGGGCCCGGAAGAGCTGAGCCCTCACCAACAGACACCCATTTTCAGCAACCTGCTAGCGTAGGGCAGTGATCTCGAGCCGTTCTCTTCGCGGCGTCCGACCGCGGGCTTCCCGGCCGTGATCCGCCTCGCCCGCACCCTGCACTTCAACGCCGGGCGAAGCCTCTGGCGTCCTGACTGGTCTCCCGAGAAGAACCGGTCCGTGTACGGTGAAGAGGGCGCGCACGGGTACGGGCACAACTACGCCCTCGAGGTCGCCGTCGAAGGGGAGATCGATCCGGAAACCGCCATGGTGGTGAATCTGACGGATCTCGACCGGATCCTGAAGGAGGAAGTCGATCGGCCGCTCGACCACCGCAATTTGAACCGGGACGTCCCGGAGTTCGCGAAGACCCCGCCGACCGCCGAGAACGTGGCGGCCTGGATCTGGCGTCGCGTGGCCGATCGAATCGCGCGAGAGAAGTGGCCGTGTCGCCTGGTGTTTCTGCGCCTTCGGCTCACGCCGGACTTTGCCGTGGAGATCGAGGCGTGAGGAGCCTTTCGTTCCGCCCGAATTAGACTTGGCTTTCTCGGATCCTCGGGAGGCCGGATGTATTTCAAGCAGTTCTATCTCGGCTGCCTCGCGCAGGCGTCCTATCTGATCGGCGACGGCGGCGAGGCCGCGGTCGTGGATCCGCGGCGCGACGTGGACGAGTACATCGAGGAGGCGAAACGCCAGGGGCTCACGATCCGCCACGTCATCGAGACCCACCTCCACGCGGATTTCGTCTCGGGCCACCGGGAGCTCGCGGCGCGCACGGGGGCGAAGATCTACTTCGGAGCGAAGGCGGGGGCCCGCTTCGATCACGTGCCCGTGCGCGAAGGCGACGAGATCCGGATGGGAAACGTCGTCCTGCGGTTCTTGGAGACGCCCGGGCACACCCCCGAGTCCGTCTCGGTCGTCGTGACCGATCGATCGGTCTCGCCGGAGCCGCAGGCGGTGCTCACGGGCGACACGCTCTTCATCGGCGACGTGGGCCGGCCGGACCTCCTCGGAGCCCGCATGAGCGCGGCGGAGCTCGCGAGCCTGCTCTACGACTCGCTCCGCGACAAGCTTCTGAAGCTCCCGGACTCGACGCGGGTCTATCCGGCGCACGGCGCCGGTTCCCTCTGCGGCCGCAACATCTCGAGCGAGACCTCCTCGACGATCGGAGAGCAGCGGCGCTTCAACTATGCGCTCCAGCCGATGAGCCGGGAGGAATTCGTCCGCCTGGTGACGGCGGATCTGCCCGAGGCGCCCGCTTACTTTTCGCGGGACGTCTCGATCAACCGTCAGGGCGCGACGGAGCTGGCTTCGCTTCCCGATCCGCCCCGTCTCTCGCCGGAGACCGTGGCAAACCTCCAGAAGGAAGGCGCCGCCGTCCTCGACACGAGGACCGCGGCCGAGTACGGCACGGCGCACCTGCCTGGGTCGCTCCAGATCGGGTTGTCCGGCCAGTTCGCGTCCTGGGCGGGGTCGCTCCTCGCTCCCGAGGTCCCGATTGTGCTCGTGGCCGAGGATCCCGAGCGCGCCCGGGAGGCGCGGACGCGCCTGGCGCGCGTCGGCCTCGAGAACGTCGTGGGATCGCTCGACGGAGGCGTCGCCGCATGGGAGAAGTCGGGCCGTCCGCTCGCGTCCACCGAGCAGATCACGGTGGACGAGCTCGACCGGCGACTGAAGGAAGGCGGACTCCACGTCGTCGACGTCCGGCGGCCGATGGAGTGGCAGGCGGGACACATCGCGGAGGCCCGGCACTTGCCCTTGAACGAGCTGCCGTCGCGGGCGGGGGAGATCGAGAGGGCGGAGCCGCTCGCCCTCGTCTGCGCCGGCGGCTACCGCTCCTCGATCGCGACGAGCGTCCTCGAGCGCGAGGGCTTCCGGCGGCTGACGAACGTGGTTGGAGGCATGACGGCCTGGGGCACCGCGGGCCTCGAGACCGTCTCGACTCCGGGCGGCGCGTCGTGAGGAGGCTCGTCACGGGTCTCGCCGCCGCGATCCTCCTCCTCGCCGTCGGGCTCGCGGCGCCGGGTCGGGTCTCGGCGCAGGAGAAAGAGAAGAAATCGGGGAGCGTCTGGGACGAGCAGAAGTCCGCATGGCTGCGCCTGCCGGCCTCGGACCGCGACGCCGTCACGAAGTTCGTCGAGGGCTACAAGACGTACCTCGACGTGGCGCGCACCGCCGCCGGCTCGACGTCGGAGGTCTTGCGGCTCGCCCGGGCCGCCGGCTTCGCCGAGTTCTCCGAGCCGGGGCAGGTGAAGGCGGGCGCGCGTCTCTTCGTCAACGCCCGGGATCGGGCGCTCGTCCTCGTCGTCGTCGGCTCCGAGCCGATCCTCTCCGGCTCCCGCGCGATCGGGACGCATCACGACAGCCCGCACATCGACCTGAAGGCGCGGCCCATCTACGCCGCCGGGGACTTCGCGCTCTTCAAGACGATCTACTACGGCGGGATCAAGAAGTACCAGTGGGCCAACCGGCCGCTGGCGCTCGTCGGGCGGATCGACACGACCGACGGAAAGCGTGTGGACGTCGCGCTGGGCATGAAGCCGGGCGATCCGGTCTTCGTGATCCCGGACAACGCGCCGCACTCGGATCGGGACCTGCGCGAGAGGACGTACGAGAAGGTCTTCAGCGGAGAAGAGCTCGATCCCGTCGCCGGCAGCGTTCCGGGCGAGCACGCGACGGTCACCGCGCAGGTGGTCGCCGCGTTGAAGTCGGCCTACGGCATTCGGGAAGAGGATTTCGTCAGCGCGGAGCTCGCTCTCGTGCCGGCGGCGCCGCCGGCCGACGTCGGCGTGGACCGGGGGCTCGTCGGGGCCTTCGGACAGGACGACCGGCTCTCCTCCTACTGCGCGGTGCGGGCGATCCTGGATCTCTCCGGAACGCCGCGGCGGACCGCGCTCGCCTACCTCTCGAATTTCGAAGAGGTGGATTCGGTCAACAACACCGGGGCCGCGTCGCAGCTCTTGAACTCCGTCTACGCGCGTCTCGTCGCCGCGCAGCGCGGCCGCGAGTACAACGACCTCGACCTGCGCACGGCGCTCCGCCGCGCGGCGGTCGTCTCGGCCGACGTCAACGACGGCATCAACCCGGTCTTCCCGCAGACGAGCGAGCCCTCGAACGCCGCCCGTCTCGGCTTCGGCGTGACGATCAAGAAGTACGGCGCGGGGTTCGACGCGAACTCCGAATACGTCGCGAGGATCCGCGCGCTGCTCGACGGCAACGGCATCCCGTGGCAGACCCAGACGCCCCGGGTGGAGGGCTACTCCGGCGGCACGATCGGGGGATTTCTCTCGGCCCAGGAGATGGAGGTCATCGACGTCGGCGTCCCGCTCCTCTCGATGCATTCGCCTTTCGAGATGTCGTCCAAGGTGGACGTCTGGTATTTCTACAAGTTCATGTCCGCGTTCTACGGGTCGTGATCCTGTAACCGATCGGTTACGTATTCTGACTCGACCCTCGTCGGCTGCCCCTCGAAAGAAGCTCCAGACTCGCGCGATAGTCCTCCGGCAGCGGCGCTTCGACGTCGATTCCGAGCTCGGGGACCTCGATCCGCAAAGCGTGGAGGAGGGGACGGCGGGCGGCCGCCAGGGCCCGCCGGTTCGCGGGATCGCGCACGCCGCGCCACCGTGTCGCGCCACCGTAAAGATCGTCTCCCACGACCGGGTGTCCGTGTGCGGAGAGATGGACTCGGATCTGGTGCGTGCGTCCGGTCTCGGGGAGGAGCTCGAGGTCGGTGACGGAGGGCAGCCGCGCGAGGGTCCGGTATCTCGTCGAAGCGGGTTTTCCGTCCCGGCGGACCTTCATCCGGCGGCCGTCCTTCGGGTCGCGCCCGAGCGCATCGGCGTAGGTACCCTCCGCCGGAACGAGCCGCCCCCAGACGAGAGCCCGATACGTCTTCCGCGCGCGCCGATTCTGGAGCGCGAGCGTCAGGCGGCGGTGCGCCTCTTCGGTTCGGGCGAGGAGCACGACCCCCGAGGTTCCGACGTCCAGACGGTGAACGAGGCGGAGCTCCGGTTGTGGCGCCTCCCCGCACGCTTCGAGCAGCCGCCGTACGGCCTCTCCGCCCGAGCCGTGCTTCGAAGACGTGGCCATGGAGACGCCGGCGGGCTTGTCCAGCGCGACGAAATCCGGTGTCTCCGACAGGATCACGGAAGCATTATCGTTTCGCGCCAGCAGGAGGCTCCATGAAGTCCGGTCTCACGCGACGGGGATGGCTCACCGCCGCGGCCGCGGTGCCATGGCTCGGTCCGCTGGGAAAGCCGGCGGCCGAACCGCCCTCGCCGGCGGCGCCGAAATTCGCCGAGGACGCTCTGCCGCCGATCGACACGGTCGGGATCGCGCAGCGCGTGGTCGCGACCCTGGCACCGTCCGTCGGCGAGCGGGCGATCCTCTTCTTCGATCCCGGCTACTACCCGGAGCTCGCTCTCGCGATCGAGCGGGAGCTCGCGAAGTCCGGCGTCGAGCCCCTCCTGGCCGTCGCGTTCGACCCGCCGGATCTCGTCGAGTCGGCCGACGCGCGCCCGGGCGCCGCGGGGCGGCAGGACGACTTCGTCTCGTGGCTCGCGCCGGTCTTCGCGAAGGCCGATCTCTTCCTCTGGCTTCCGGCCCTCGCGCTGTACTCGGACACGCGCCTCGAGCACCTCTTGGACGGCTCGCGCGCGCGGGGGATCCACTTCCACTGGATCCTCGGTCTCGAGGACCGGAGCGCCGAGGAAATCGAGAGGCTCTCGAAGCTGTACGAGCGGGTCATCCTCGAGACCGACTACGCCGCGCTCTCGCGCGAGCAGGAGCGCCTGATCCCGCTCCTCCGCGGGAAAGAGATCCGTCTGACGTCGTCGGACGGAACGGATCTCTCTTTCAAAGTGCCCCGCGACGCCTGGTTCCACAAGAACGACGGCGACATGTCGAAGGCGCGCGCCCGGCAGGCGCAGTGCGTCCGCGACCGCGAGATGGAGCTGCCGGCCGGCGCGCTCCGCTTCATTCCCGACGCCGCGTCGGTGCGCGGGCGGCTCTTGGTCCCGCGCGTTCCGACCCCCGACGGCCTCGTCGAGAAAGCGGCGCTCGACTTCGAGGAGGGCCGCGTCACCGGGATGCACGCCGAGAAGGGCGAGGACGCCTTCCGCGGGGTCTTCGACTCGATCGGCGGCGACGTGGACAGTGTCGGGGAGATCGTGATCGGGACGAATCCACTCCTCGTCGCTTCAGATCCGGCGGGGGAGCTGCCATACTTCGGCTACGGCGCGGGCGCCGTTCGCGTCTCGCTCGGAGACAACTGGGAGTCGGGAGGGAAGAACCGGACCGCGGCCGACCGCAACTGGTGGCTGTTCCTCGGAGACGCGACGCTCGAGGCCGAGGGTCGGATTCTCATTCGCGAGGGGCGTCTCTCCGCGGACTAGAATTCCGGAAGACTCCATGACGCTCGCCGCGGGCTCCCGCCTTGGCCGGTACGAGATCCTCGCTCCGCTCGGCGCCGGCGGAATGGGTGAGGTCTACCGAGCGCGGGACACCCGGCTCGAGCGGACGGTCGCAGTCAAGGTTCTGCCGGCCCGACTCTCACCCTCGGCCGACGCGCGGCAGCGCTTCGAGCGGGAAGCGCGGACGATCTCGCAGCTCGCGCATCCCCACATCTGCGCGCTCTACGACGTCGGGCGGGAGGGCGAGACCGAATACCTGGTGATGGAGCTGCTCGAAGGGGAGACGCTCCTGGATCGCCTGGCGAAGGGAGCGCTTCCGCTCGATCAGACGCTCCGCTACGGACAGGAGATCGCCGACGCGCTCGACAAGGCGCACCGGCAGGGGATCGTGCACCGGGATCTCAAGCCGGCCAACGTCATGCTGACGAAGACGGGAGTGAAGTTGCTCGACTTCGGTCTCGCCAAGGCGATGGCGCCGCCACCAGCCCAGGGCAGCCTGACGGCCCTGCCGACGCAGCAGGGGCTGACGCAGGAAGGCACGATCCTCGGGACGTTCCAGTACATGGCGCCCGAGCAGCTCGAAGGCAAGGAGGCCGACGGCCGCACCGACATCTTCGCCCTCGGCGCCGTGCTGTACGAGATGGCCACCGGACGGAAGGCCTCCTCGGGAACGAGCCAGGCCTCGCTCATCTCTTCCATCATGAAGGAGGACCCGGCGCCGATCTCGTCGCTGCAACCGATGACGCCGCCCGCGCTCGACCGGGTCGTGAAGACCTGCCTCGCCAAGGATCCGGAAGATCGCTGGCAGTCGGCGCACGACGTCGCGGGAGAGCTCAAGTGGATCGCCGAGGGATCGCAGGCCGGAGTTCCGGCGGCGGTCTCGACTCGCCGCCGGAGCCGGGAAAGATTCGCCTGGATCCTGGCCGGCGCGGCGGCGATTCTCGCCGCCTTTTTCGCCGTCGGATACGTCCGCCGCGCGCCGCGCCCCGCTCCGCTCATCCGCGCCTCTCTCGTTCTTCCAGAGAAGACGTACATCGGCGACGTGGCCCTCTCTCCGGACGGTCGGAGAATCGCGTTTACCGCGGCGAGGCCGGGCGGCCAACCCGCGCTCTGGATCCGGGAGATCGGCCAGGCGGCGGCCGAGCGATTGACGGGAGACGAGGAGGACCTGCGATTCCCGTTCTGGTCTCCCGACGGCCGCTCGATCGCCTTTTTCGTCCCGGGGAAGCTGCAGCGAATCGAGCCCCGGGGCGGCTCGGTCCAGACGATCTGCGACGTCGAGGACGGCGTTGGCGGAAGCTGGAGCCGCGAAGGCACGATCGTCTTCGCCGCTTCCGCGACCTCGCCGCTCTTCCGCGTGGCCGCCGCCGGCGGCAAGCCCGCGCCTCTGACGAAGCTCGACGCCGGGCGGAACGAGAGAGCGCACCGCTATCCCCAATTCCTGCCGGACGGGCGCCACTTCCTCTACCTGGCGACCGACCTGGGCGTCGGAGAGGGAAATCGGTCCACCATCCGCGCCGGGTCTCTCGAGGGAGGCGCCGACAAGGAGATCGTCAACGTCGCTTCGAACTTCCAGTACGTCGCCGGCTGGCTCCTGTACGTGCGGGATCGGGCGCTCGTCGCGCAGCGATTCGACGTCGGACGCCTGGAGGTCGCCGGAGAGCCCTCCGTCCTCGCGCCGCTCGTCGACCGCTGGAGCGGCTATTTCGCGTCTTTCACCTTCGGGGCTTCGGACGACGCCGTCGTCGTGGCGTCGCCCTTCAAGCCGCCTTCGACGCTCCTTTGGCTCGATCGAAGCGGAAAGCAGGTCGGATCCCTCGGAGAGACGGTGCCCATGGACGGCCATCGTCTCTCGCCGGACGGGCGCCGGGTCGCCGTCGCTCGTCGGAATCCAGTGAAGGGAACGTCGGAAATCTGGCTCTACGACGTCGCGACCGGCAGCGGGTCGAAGTTCGTTTTTTCTCCCCCCGCCGTCTACGACTTTGCCGTGTGGTCGCCGGACGGCTCTCGCCTCCTCTACAACAGCGATCGGCGAACTGGAGCGAACCGGTCGTCCGATCTCTGGATCAAGGGTCTCGACGGGTCGACCGAGACGCCTTTCGTGCTGTCCGGCGACTTCAACTTTTCTTCCGATTGGTCGCCTGACGGACGGACCATCGTCATTCAGAAGATCCCGGAGAAGGGCCGCCGCAACACAGAGATCTGGACGCTCGACGCGGCGGATCCCAAGCACCAGACGGCCTTCGAAACCTCCGCATCGATTCAGGCCAATCCGCGTTTTTCGCCGGATGGGAAGTGGATCGCCTTCGATTCGCTGGAGTCGGGTACCACGGAGGTCTACGTGCGCGCATTCCCGGGCCCGGGGAGCAAATGGAAGGTGTCGTCCTCGGGCGGCGCCTTGCCCGAATGGAGGGGAGACGGCCGGGAGCTCTATTACTTGAGCAACGATGGCAAGCTCATGGCGGTGCCCCTCCGATTCGATCCGACTCTACAAGCCGGAGCGCCCACCGTTCTCTTCACGATCCCCGGAAACGCGCAGGGCTCCGGCTACGAGGCGAGGGCCGATGGCCAACGGTTTCTCGTCAACGTGGCGACGAACGCAGCCGTGCTCGGCCAGCCGCCGATCGATCTGATCGTCAATTGGACGTCGCTGCTTTCGAAGAGCGAACCGGCGCGTTGAAGGCGTCGTAGACGAGGCGCCACAGCACGGCCCAGTCGCTGCGAAGATCGATCGCGCGAGGTCGCGCGCCCCACCGGCGCGAGGCCAGCGCGGGTAGAATTTCTCGAAGACCATGGCCCTCGCCGCAGGCTCCCGCCTCGGCCCCTATGAGATTCTCGGCCCTCTCGGGTCGGGCGGCATGGGGGAGGTCTATCGCGCGCGCGACGTCCGCCTCGAACGGGAGGTGGCGATCAAGGTCCTTCCCGCCGAGGTCGCCGCAGATCCCGAAAGGCTGCGCCGATTCGAGCAGGAGGCCCGCGCCGCCTCCGCGCTGAATCATCCCAACGTCGTGACCGTCCACGACGTCGGGCGGGAAGGGGACGTCGCCTACCTCGCGATGGAGCTCGTCGATGGCGACTCCCTCCGGTCCCTTCTTGCGCGCGGGCCCTTGCCGCTGAAGAAACTCGTCGCGATCGCCGCGCAGATCTCCGAAGGGTTGGCCAAGGCGCACGCTGGCAGTGTCGTGCACCGGGACCTGAAGCCGGACAACGTCATGGTCTCTTCCGACGGCTTCGTGAAGATCCTGGACTTCGGCCTCGCACGGCGCGCGCCTCCGGTTTCGGAAAGCCCCGGGAGCCGCGCCGAGACGCTCTCGGGACTCACGGAGCCGGGCGTCCTGCTCGGGACGGTCGCCTACATGTCGCCGGAGCAGGCCGCGGGTCGTCCGGCGGATTTCCGATCGGACCAGTTCTCGCTCGGGTCGATCCTCTACGAGATGGCGACGGGACGTCAGGCCTTTCGCGGTGAGACGGCCGTCGAGACGCTCTCGGCGATTCTCCGGCAGGAGCTCCCGCCCCTCGGACAATTGCGCCCGGAGGTCCCCGAGCCGCTACGGTGGGTCGCCGAGCGCTGCCTCGCCAAGGACCCGGAGGATCGGTACCTTTCGACCCGCGACCTGGCCCGCGACCTCGCGCGGCTGCGCGATTCCATGGCGGCCGCGGGAGGAGCGCTGCCGCGTGCGTCCCCGAAGGCCTCCGCCCTTCGGCGTTTGGTTCTGGCGGGAGCGATCCTGGCCGGGCTCGCGATCGGGATTCTTCTCCTGCGCGACCGGGCGCGGAGAGTCTCCGCCGGCGAATCGGAGTCCTCCATCGCGATCCTGCCCTTCAAGAACATCGGCGGACGCGCCGACGAAGAATATTTCTCGGACGGAATGACCGAGTCGCTGATGACGGACCTCGCGCGGGTGCCGGGGCTTCTCGTGATCGCCCGAAACAGCGTCTTCCAGTACAAGGGGAAGGCCGTCGACGTCCGCGACGTGGGGCGGGAGCTCGGCGCCCGCTACGTCCTCGAAGGCGGCGTCCAGCGGACGGCGGATTCGGTGCGCGTCAGCGCGCAACTCGTGGACGCGCATACGGGATACCACGTCTGGAGCGACAAGTACGACCGCCCGATGAAGGACCTCTTCACGCTGCAGGACGACATTTCACGCAACGTGACCGAGTCTCTCCGGATGACGCTCCGGCCGTCGCTCGCCGCCTCCGCTTCGCGAGGCCCGACGGAGAACCTGCAGGCCTGGGACCTCTATCTGCGCGGTACTTCCCAGTTGAATCGTCTGGAGTGGCAAGAGAAGGAGAAGGGCATCTCCCTTCTCGAGCAGGCCATTGCGCTCGACCCTTCCTTCGCCCGCGCGCACGCCGATCTCGCGACCGCCTACGCGCGGAAATCGTTCGAGGGAGACCCCGAAGGCATCTGGCGGACGAAGGCGAGCGCCGAGGTCGATCGGGCGCTCTCCCTCGACCCGGCGCTCGCCGAGGCGCACCTGGCGCGCGGGAACCTCGCGTGGACTCTCCAGAACGGCTTCCCGCACGCCGAGGCAATCGCGAGCTTCCGCCGCGCGCTCGAGATCCAGCCGAGCCTGCAGCCGGCGCACAAGGCGCTCGCGGGCGTGTACTACCACGTCGGACTGCTGGAGGAGGCGATCGGCGAGTACCGCCAGGCCGCCCGGATCGACCCGCGGGACCTGGACGCGATCTACCGCATCCCGAGGATCCATCTCTACCAGCAGAAGTACGGCGAGGCGCTCGCCGGTTTCGATGCCACCCCCGAGTTCCGACGCGACTTCCTGAAGCCGATCGCTCTCGCGCATCTCGGCAGAGACGCGGAAGCCCTGACTCTCGCGAGAACCGAGCTGACGAGCCCCGCGCATTCGAAAGCCGTCGAGAAGGCCGACGTTGCGAGCTCACTCGCCGTCATCCTGGCGGCGACGCCGGAGTCGCGTGCGGTTCCGGAGCTGGTCGCGACGGCGATGAAGAACGGCGAGGGAAATTCCCACTTCCACCACGCCGCCTACAACATCGCCACGGCGCACGCCCGGATGGGGAAGCGTTCGGAAGCGATCGCCTGGCTGGAGAAAGCCGCCCGGGAAGGGATGCCCTGCTACCCGCTCTTTGCGGAAGATCCGTATCTCGACACACTTCGCGGAGATCCGCGCTTCCAGGCCTTCCTGGCCCGCACGCGAACTCAGTGGGAGGGATTTCGCGCGGGGTTGAAGGCGTCGTAGACGAGCTGCGACAGCGCGGCCCCGGTGATGAACGTCTCGTTGTCCACGCTCGAGCGCTTGTCCTGGATCCTCCGCGCGCAGATCGCGATCACGTAGCGAGCGCCGGGCGACTTCACGTAGGCGGCGTCGTTGCGGACGTCGCCCTTGAAGCCCGACGCGTCCGGGAGCTTCTCCTCGTCCCAGCCGGTCTTGTCGGCGACGAGAACCTTCCCGTCGTCCACCGGCAGCGAGCGCGGAATCATCGCCCGGTCCTGCTGCATCGCGAGGATCGAGATCATCTCGTCGCACGCGGCCCGGCTCACGACTTTGCCCTGCGCGATGAGCTCGAAGAGGCGCGCGGCGGCGTTCGGCGTCGTCATTCCGAGGCCGTACTCCTTCTCGAGTTCGGGGAAGACGTCCGCCCTCCCGTCCCGGAACGTCGGCCGGAAGAGCTTCATCTCCGTGATGCCGTAGGATTCGAGGCGCTTGTCCACGTTGGCCGTGCCGACCATGTTGATGAGCAGGTTCGTTGCCGTGTTGTCGCTCCAGGCGATCATGAAGCGCAGGAGGTCGGCGACGGTCAGCGTCGCCGGCGTGGTCATCACGTTCAAGGGGATCGTCTCGTCGCCGGCCTTGTCCTCTTTTCGGAGTGTCACCGTCGTGTCGGGCCGGAACTTCCCCTCCGCCATCTGGTGGTAGACCTCGACCATCACCGCGACCTTGATCAGGCTCGCGGTCGGAAAGCGCTTGTCGCCGGCGACGGCGAACGACTCGCCGGTGTCGAGGTTCTTGACCGCGATCCCCATCTCGCCGCGGAACTTCGCGATCGCCTCGGCGAGGCGACTCTGGATGCGCGCGATGTCGGCGGCGGAAGCCGGACTCGCGCCGGTGAGTGCGAGCCCGGCGAGGAGCGCGCCGAGCAGGCTCGGTCTCATGGCCCGCCATCCTAAGCCGGGGCCGAGTCGCGTCGTCAGGAGAGATCGAAGAGCAGGAGCTCCGCCTTCTCGCCGTCCGCGGCCGCGAGCTCGAGCCGCGGTTCGTTCGACGCCGCGAGGCCGTCTCCCGCGGTGAGCTTCTGTCCGTTGACGGAAACGCTTCCGCGCAGGATCTGCGCCCAGGCGTGGCGCCCCTTCGGCAGATCGAGGCTCACGGATTGACCGGGCTCGAGCACGGAGGCGTAGAGCCGCGCGTCCTGGCGGATCGCGATCGAGCCGTCGGCGCCGTCGGGAGACGCCACGAGGCGCAGCCTCCCGAGTTTGTCCGCCTCCTCGAATCGTTTCTGGCCGTATCGCGGGGCATAGCCTTCGCGGTCGGGAAAGATCCAGATCTGGTAGAAGTGCGTGCGGTCCCGGTCCGACGCGTTGAATTCGCTGTGGCGGACCCCGGTGCCGGCCGACATGTACTGGACGTCACCCGGGACGATCGTCGAGCCGTTGCCCATGCTGTCTTTGTGGGCGAGCGCTCCCTCGAGCACGTAGGAAACGATCTCCATGTCGCGGTGGCCGTGCGTTCCGAAGCCCTGGCCGGGCGCCACCCGGTCCTCGTTGATGACCCGCAGCGAGCGGAATCCCATGTGGCGCGGGTCGTGGTAGTCGGCGAACGCGAACGTGTGCCGCGTGTCGAGCCACCCGTGGTCGAAGTGGCCGCGTTCTCCGGAGCGTCGAATCTCGATCATGGAGCCTCCGACGCAATCTACGCCACGACCGATGTTATCGATTCGCCTGCTTGACCGCGGCTCGGGTGCGGTCATAGCGTGAAGGGATGGCGAAACGGTGGACACGCCGTGGCTTTCTCGCCGCCTCGGCCGGCGCCGCCGCCGCCGGGCCCCTTTCCCGTCTCCGGGCGGCGGTCCCGGCTCCGGCCGCGACGGCCTCTCTGATCGCAGGCCCGCTCCGCCCCTTTCCTCTCGACCGGGTCCGGCTCACGCCGGGTCCCTTTCTCGAGGCGCGCGACCGCAATTCGCGCTACCTCCTCTCGCTGCCGCAGGATCGTCTGCTCCGGAGCTTCCGGGTCAACGCCGGGCTGACCGCTTCGGCCGAGCCCCTCGGAGGGTGGGAGAAGCCGGACTGCGAGCTTCGCGGACATTTCACGGGCGGCCACTACCTGTCCGCCTGCGCGCTGACTTACGCGGCGACGGGAGAAGAGGAGTTCCGCGCGCGCGCGAACGCGATGGTCGCGGAGCTCGCGAAGTGCCAGAAGGCGCTCGGCAGCGGCTACCTCTCCGCCTTTCCCGAGGAGCAGTTCGACCGCCTGCGCGCAGGCGTCAAGGTCTGGGCGCCGTTCTATACCTACGACAAGATCCTTCGCGGCCACCTCGACGTCCACCGGCTCTGCGGCAACGCGGAGGCGCTCGCGACCGCCGAGCGGATGGCGGCCTGGGTTCGCAACTGGACGAAGGGGCTCTCCGACGCGCATCGCGAGCGGATCCTCACGATCGAGTACGGAGGGATGAACGCCGTCCTCTACGACCTCGCGGACGTCACGAAGAAGGAGGAGTACCGCGACCTCGCGCCCTGGTTCGATCAGAGGGCCTTCTTCGATCCGCTCGCGGCGCGGAAAGACGAGCTGACGGGCCTCCACGCCAACACGCAGTTCCCGAAGGTGATCGGCGCGGCGCGGCGTTACGAGCTGACGGGCGAGACGCGCTACCGCGACATCGCCGAGTACTTCTGGCGCCAGGTCACGGGGCTGCGGGCCTACGCGACCGGAGGCACGAGCGACGGCGAACGCTGGGAGACGCCGCCCGGCGTCCTCTCGACGGCGCTCTCGTCATCCTCCGCCGAGTGCTGCTGCGCCTACAACATGCTGAAGCTGACGCGCCACATCTTCGCGTGGACGGCCGACCCGCGCGCCGCCGACTACTACGAGCGCACTCTCTGGAACCATCGCCTCGGCACTCAGAACCCGGAGGACGGGACGCTCATGTATTACTACCCGCTCGCCTCCGGGTACTGGAAGTTCTACGGCGCGCCGCTCACCGCCTTCTGGTGCTGCACGGGGACCGGCGTCGAAGAGTTCGCGAAGGCGGGCGACTCCATCTACTTCCACGACGACGCCGGGATCTTCGTCAACCTCTTCATCGCTTCGGAAGTGAAGTGGCCCGAGAAGGGCGTGCGCCTCGTCCAGGAGACGGCGTTTCCCGAGCAGGAGGGCGCCGCGTTCCGGATTGAGACGGAGAGGCCCTCCTCGTGGACGCTGCGTCTGCGCGTGCCCTGGTGGGCGACCCGCGGCGGCCGCGTCCGCGTCAACGGCGAAGCGCTGCCCGCGTTCTCGAGTCCGTCGAGCTACCTGGCGCTCACGCGGACGTGGAAGAGCGGCGACCGCGTGGATCTCGATCTTCCGATGAGCCTCTCCGCGGAACCGACGCCCGACGACCCGACCGTCCTCGCCGCGATGTACGGGCCGCTCGTCCTCGCCGGGCGCCTCGGATCGGAGAAGCTCACCCGGAACATGACCTACGGCGAGTACGACTGCGAGTTGAAAGGCGAGCCGGTTGCTGTGGACGCGATCGCAGGCGATCCGCGCGACGTTTCGAGCTGGATCGAGCCGGCCGCCCGCCGGCGTCTCGCCTTCGGGACGCGCGGGCAGGCGAAGCAGCTGGAGCTCGTCCCCCTGAATCGTCTCTTCGGGGAGCGGTACGCCGTGTACTGGAAAGTGAGACGTCCCGGTAGGTAGGGGCGGGCCCCGCCCGCGGTGATCGGTGAAGCGACATGACGTGCGCTGGCACCGGCGGGCGGGCGGCCACAAGGGCCGCCCCTACATCGGCTTGGCGCTAGGGGCGCTTACTTCGCGAACATCGTCTTGATGACGAAGAGGACGTTCGCGGGCCGCTCGGCCAGGCGCCGCATGTACCAGGCCCACCACGCCTCGCCATAGCTGATCAGCACGCGGAACTTGTAGCCGGCCTTCGCGACGCGCTCCTGCTCCTGCCGGCGGATGCCGTAGAGCATCTGGAACTCGAGCGCCTCGGGCGGGAGCTTGAGCGCCCGCGTGTGTTCCTCGAGTCGCCGGATCAGGGCCGGATCGTGGGTCGCGAAGATCGCCCGGACCCCTTTCGCCTGCGCTTCCGGTGACAGGAGCATCGTCGCGAGCTTGAAAAAGTTCTCGTCCACGTCGGACTTCTTCGGGAACGCCTTGTCGGGCGGCTCCTTGTACGCGCCCTTGACGAGGCGCACGCCGGAGCCGAGAGCGATGAGCTCCTGGAGATCCTTCTCGGTCCGGTACAGATACGCCTGCACGCAGAGCCCCGTGTTCGGAAACTTCCGCCGGGCGTTCTTGTAGATCTCCAGAGTCACGTCCGTGTACGGGGTCGCCTCCATGTCGATCCAGACCCAGTTGTTCTGTCCCCGGGCGCGCTCGATCAGGGTCTGGAGATGGCGCTCGCAGTCCTCTTTCGAGAAGTCGAGGCCGAGCTGCGTCGGCTTGACCGAGATCTCGACGTCGAGCTTGTCGACGTACACCTTGTCGAGGACGCCCAGGTAGTGACGGGTGACGTCTTCGGCTTCTTTCGCGCTCGCGAGGTTCTCGCCGAGACGGGTCAGTACCGCGCCTTCGCCCAGGGCCCGCGCGGCGTCGATTGCCGCGCTGGCATCCTCGCCGGGCATGAACCGCTTGACCGCTGCGCGGATGAAGCCGACCTTCGTCGCCTTCTCGCGCAGAAAGCGGCTCTCGGACGCCGCCAACAGGACGTTCCGCATCACGCTCATCGCGCTCCCCGCTTCAGACGACGCTCCGGATCATGCCGCCGTCCACCTGAAGCGTCGCGCCCGTGATGTACGACGCGGCGCCGGACAGGAGGAACGCCGCGGCGCGGCCGAAGTCGGCGGCCTCGCCGTAGCGGCCGAAGGGGATCGAGGAAGAGGCCCGCTTCTTCGCCTCCTCGATGGGGATGCCCGCTTTCTTCGCGTTGATCTCGTCGAGCTCGCGAACGCGGTCCGTGTCGATCCGGCCCGGGATGATCTGGTTGACGCGAATGCGGTCGGCGGCGAGCTCCTGCGAGAGGGTCTTGGCGAGCGCCGAGACGCCGGCGCGCAGCACCGTCGAGAGCGTCAGATTGCCGATCGGCTCCTTGACCGAGGAGGACGTCGAAAAGAGGATCGCGCCGCCGCCGGCCGATCGGATGGGGGGGATCGCCAGGCGCGCCATCCGGATCACCGAGAGGAGCAGGAGCTCGAAGGCGTTCTGCCACGCAGCGTCGTCGAAGTCCGGGAACTTTCCGGCGGGCGGCCCTCCGGAGTTGGCGAACAGAAGGTCGATGCGACCGAACTTTTCGAGCGTCCGGTCCCGCCACGCCTCGAGTGCGGCCGCCGAGCGGACGTCCGCGGGGACCGCCAGCGCTTCCGCGCCGGTTTCCGAGCGGATCCGATCGGTCGCCTTCCGGAGGGACTCCGCGTCGCGCGAGCTGATCGAAACGGAGGCGCCCTCCGCCGCGAGCTCGCGGGCGACGGCGAAGCCCAAGCCGCGCGAGGCGCCCGCGACGAGGGCGACCTTGCCTTTCAGGCCGAGGTCCACGAAGTCTCCCGGGCCCTCTCGATCCAGGCGAGGAGCCGGTCGAGGGCGGCTCGCGTCGAGGCGTCGAGCGACGCGGCTGGCGGCCGGACCGCGGCGTGCGCGATCGCGCCGCGGCGTCGCAGCATCTCTTTGCGGATCGCCATCCCGACTCCCTCCTGGAATTCGAAGCGCATCAGCGCGACCGTGCGATAGAAGATCTCCGACGCTTCCGCGATCCGGCCGGCTCGGAACTGGCGCACGATCTCGACGAGGATCTCGGGATACGCGAAGCCCGTCATGGCTCCCGTCGCGCCGGCGGCGAGCTCCTCGAGCAGGTACATGCCGCCGAGTCCGCCGAAGATCCGGAGCTCGAGACCCTGCGCACGTTCCAGGATCCGCGCCGTCTTGTAAGGCGTCGGGGCGTCCTCGAGCTTGATCGTCCGGGCCTGGGGGATCTCGCGCGCGACGCGCACGAGCAGATCCGGCTCCATCGCGTATCCGGAGATCGGCGGATAGTCCTGAACGACGATCGGCAGATCGACGGCCTGCGCGAGCGCCGTGAAGTGCTTCGCCACGGCGTCGGAGTTGATCTTGGGCATCCGCGGCGGGCTGACCATCACGGCCGCGGCTCCCGCCGACCGCGCCTGCCGGGAGCGCTCGAGACAGAGCGTCGTGCCCTCCGCGGTCGTGCCCGCCACGACCGGCACCCGGCCCGCCACGTGCGAGAGGATCGTGTCGAGGACGGCGTCGCGCTCGCGATCCGAGAGGCGAGCGACTTCGCTCGTGACGCCGAGCGCGGTCACGCCGTCCACGCCGGCCGCGAGATAGAGGTCCACGACGCGCCGGAGGCTTTCGTGATCGACCTCGTCCCCCGAATCGAACGGGGTGGGCAGGACCGAATAGACGCCTTCGAGCGCCATCGCGGCCGCGGATGGTAGCACGGGCCGCGGACCTTCCCCGAGAGAAGACGCCGGAGAGGGAAGGCGCCGGCCTCAGGGCGGCGGCGCGGGGCGGAACGGAGCGTCGAGCGCGGCCGCGAGCTTCGGGTCGCGTCCGTACGGATCGTGCTTGAAGACCGTCCGTCCCTCGCGACTCGGGACGATCGTCCAGTACATCAGGAGCACGGTTGCCGGACGCGACAAACGGACCGTTCGCGTCTCCCCGTCCGCGACGACGCGGGCGATCGCCGCAGGGTCCCAGTTCTTCGGGTCGTCCAGGAGGAGCTCCGCGAGCTCGAGCGGCCGCTCGACGCGAATGCAGCCGGAGCTGAATGCGCGCTGCTCCTTCTCAAAGAGGTCCCGGCTCGGCGTGTCGTGGAGATAGACGAAGTACGGATTGGGGAACAGGATCTTGACCCGCCCGAGCGCGTTGTCGGGGCCGGGACCCTGCCGGAGCATGTAACGGAAGTTCTTCCCGGTCGCCCGGGCCCAGTCGATCGAGGACGGATCCACCGGCTTGCCGTTGCGATCGAGGACTTCGAGCTTCTTCTTCGCGAGGTATCCCGGATCGCGCCGCACCGCCGGCAGGATGTCCTTGGAGAGAATCGTCGGCGGAACCGTCCACGTCGGATTGAAGACCACGTGGTCGATCGTCGACTTGAAGACCGGCGTCTGCCGGTACGGCTTCCCGACCTGGATGCGACCCCTCCAGAGGACGTCGCGGTTGCGGTAGTAAGAAGCCTCGAACCCCGCGATGTCCACGAGGACGAAGTTGTCGGCGTCGACTTCGTGCAGCGCCCACCGCGCCCTCTCGAGGTTGACGCGGATCTGGCGGATTCGGGATTCGACCGGGACGTTCAATTGCGCGAGCGTCCCTGGCCCGACGCCTCCGTCCGCGGTCAGGCGGTGCCTCGTCTGGAAGGCGCCCACGGCGTCGGCGAGCGGCTCGTCGAAGGTCCGATCGTCCAGGGGCTGGCCGGCGAGATCGCCCGTGGCCGCGAGGCGGCGCCGCAGGATCGGGACCCGGGAGTCGGTGACTCCGGTCTTCAAGCCCGGGCCCGCCGGAACCGCGGGCCAGCCTCCGCGCGACGCGATCCCGCGATACTCGGCGAGCGAGGCGCGGGCGTCGTCGTACCACGGGTGTTTCGGGCGCGCGGCCGCGACCGCGTCGTCGAGAAGCCCGCGCGAGAGCGCCTGCGACACGAACGCGACGGCGTCGCCTTCGACGATCGAGCGAAGCTCGAAGTTCCACTGCGGATCGAGTGATCGCGGGTCCACCTTGCCGAGATAGAGATGGCGCAGGAGGAGGACGAAGCCGTCCGTCGCGACCAGGTCGACGTCGGCTCGCGCCCGCGGGTCGGAGCCCGGGGCGGCGGCCGCGGGTGGAAGCCGCACGAGCGCGGCCAGGTGGTAGTCCTCGGGCGTCAGTCCGTCGCTCGCCGAGTCGGCGAGGATCTTCCGCTCCGCTTCCAGCCGCTCGGGCGTCCAGAACGGGCGGTAACCGTTCGCTTCGTAGATCCGGGGAAGAGCGCGAACCAGAGCGAGATCGGTGTCCGCGACGGAAAGGCGCCCGGCCGTCTCGAGCTGCTCGAGTCGCTCGCGGAGAGCTTCGACGACGCGATCCTCGGACGGAATGGAGGGAGCTTGCGGACGCGCATCGCGCGCGAAGAGAGCGAGCGCCGCGGCCGCCGCGAGAACTGCCGATCGAGATCCTCGCTTCACGGAGACCGGCGGGACACCGCAGCGCGCGCCGCGCCGAGCACGTCCTCGAGAGGCGCCGCCGCCGGCGGAAAGGCCTTCCGGTAGTCGTATCCGAGGAGGGCCGCCACCGTTGCGGCGATCTGCGCCTGGGTCACCGCCGCCGTCTGTTTGCGCTCTCCCCATGCGGGCGTGTCCGGTCCGAGCGCGGCAATCCAGATCTCGGACGAGCCCGGCGTGTCGTTTCCGTGCTCCTTCCAGTCCTCGAGCCCCTGGCCCCGCCCGTGGTCGGCCGTGATCAGAAACGTCGTCTTTCCCTTGTACTGCGGCAGGGACTGCATCGTGTCCCAGAGCTCCGCGATGAAGCGGTCGGTGTTGCGCGCCGATTCGAGGAGGAGGTCGTAGCGGCCGAGATGCGCCCATTCGTCCGTCTCGCCGTAACCCACGAACAGCACGCGCGGTTGATTGCGGCGGATCTCGTCGAGCACCGACGCCTGGAGAAACGAATCCCAGGCGTTGTCCGCCCAGTAGCGCGTCGTCGTGCCGTAGAGGCGGCGGAGCATGTCCGGCGCGGGAGGCGCGAGGCAGACGTCCGCGGGCCGCCAGCCCGAGCACGTCTTCAGGCCGCTCCGCTTCGCGTTGAAAATGGCGTCGAAGACGCTCCAGGTTCCGAACGCCGCGACGCGCCCCGCGAGCGGCGGCTGGCGATTCAACCACTCGAAGACGGTCGTGTTCGGATTGGGCACCGGGTCGTTCGAATCGATCCGGGGATCGGGAGCGCCGGTCAGCATCTCGTTGTAGCCGGGATAGGAAAAGTCCTGCCCGTTCGTGTCGTGGGCGAGGCTTCCCTCGGTCTGGTTGCCGAAGAGCTGACCGCGCTCGGCGATCACGGTCCAGAAGAAGGGGAGCAGAGCGCGCCGGCGCTCTTCGGCCGTTCCGCGCCAGTACTCGCGCCGGAGCGCGTCGCGATCCTCCACTCCGCCGCAGTCCTCGCGCGTGAGCGCATCTTCCGCGCCGCGGAAGACCTCCTGCCAGCGGAGACCGTCCGACACGATCAGGACGACGTTCTCGGTCCGGCGCCCGGGCTCCTCGGCGGGCGAGCGCTGGGCGAGGAGCGCGAGACCCAGGGCGGCGGCGGCGAGTCGGGCGCATCGCATGGCGCCGATGCTTTCACTTCGCCCGCGTCCCCTCAAGACGAATCGCGTATATTGCCGCGGCCGTCCGCGGAGGAGGGGCCCTCGGGAATGCATCTGGCGCCGATCGATTGGACCATCATCGCCGCATCGATCGTCATTTCGTTTCTGCCGGCGATCTTCTTCGCGAAACGGGCCGGGTCGAGCACGGCCGAGTTCTTCACGTCGGGCCGCGCCGCCCCCTGGTGGCTGGTCGGCATCTCGATGGTCGCGACGACCTTCTCGACCGACACGCCGAACCTCGTCACGAACATGGTGCGGGAGAACGGCGTCGCGGACAACTGGCTCTGGTGGTCCTTCCTCCTGACCGGAATGCTCACGGTCTTCTTCTACGCGCGCCTGTGGCGGCGATCGAGCGTGCTGACCGACCTCGAGTTCTACGAGATCCGGTACTCGGGCCGGCCCGCCGGCTTCGTCCGCGGCTTCCGCGCGGTGTACCTCGGCCTCTTCTTCAACTGCGTGATCATGGCGACGGTCAACCTGGCGGCCGTCAAGATCGCGAACATCGCGCTCGGCTGGTCGATGGGCCGCACACTGCTCGTCTGCTCGGTGATCACGATCTTCTTCGCCTCGGTGTCGGGTCTCTGGGGCGTCCTCGTGACCGACTCGATCCAGTTCGGGATCACGATGACGGGAACGATCGCCATGGCCTTCTTCGCGCTCCGCCATCCGGCGGTCGGGGGCCTCTCGGGACTGCTGCAGAAGACCGAGGCGAGCCGGTTGAATCTGCTCCCCGACTTCGGAGACCGGAGCCTCTTTCTCTCCGTTTTCGTCATCCCGCTGACGATCCAGTGGTGGTCGGTCTGGTATCCGGGCGCGGAGCCGGGCGGCGGCAGCTACGTGGCGCAACGGATGCTCGCCTCGCGCAGCGAACGGGACGCCCTGACCGGGACGCTCTTCTTCAACGCCATGCACTACGCGCTCCGCCCCTGGCCGTGGATCCTCGTCGCGCTGGCGTCGTCGATCGTCTATCCCGACCTCGCCGACATCCGGCGCGCCTTCCCGCACGTCGAGGCGCATCTGATCGGCCACGACATGGCTTACCCCGCGATGCTTCGATTTCTGCCGGCCGGCTTCCTCGGCCTCATGCTCGCCGGAATGCTGGCGGCGTACCGTTCGACGATCGAGACCCATCTGAATTGGGGAACCTCCTACCTCGTGCACGACTTCTACCGGCGTTTCCTCCGGCCCGGCGCCGCCGAGCGCCACTACGTGTTCGCGGGACGCCTCGTGACGGGACTCTTGATGGTCTGCGCCGCGCTTCTGACGTTCGCGCTCGAAACGGCGCGCGAGAGCTTCGATCTGATCCTCTCGATCGGCGCGGGAACCGGGTTGATTTACCTGCTGCGCTGGTTCTGGTGGCGGATCAACGCCTGGAGCGAAGTCGCGGCGATGGCGAGCTCCTTCCTCGTCGCGTTGGGCTTCTTCGCGGCGCGCAAGGCGGGACATCCGGTCCCCCCGCATGTGGCCCTGCTCACGACGGTCGCCGCGACGACCGTGGTCTGGATCGCGGTGACGTACGCGACGCGCCCGACCGACCGCGAGAGGCTTCTTTTCTTCTATCGCCTCGTCCGGCCGGCCGGTCCGGGGTGGCGCGGCATCCGCGAAGCGGCCGGCGTCGGGCCGTCTCCCGATTCGCTCCCGCAGTGCCTCCTCGGGTGGGTGGCCGGCTGTCTCTTCGTGTACGCGGCCCTGTTCGGCGCGGGCAGCGCGCTCTACGGGCGGACGGGGTCGGCCGTCGTCTGGATCGCGCTCTTCATCGGAAGCGGCGCGGTCCTCGCGCGTCTCCTGCCGCGCCTCTGGCGCACCGAGACCGAATGACCGCGGCGCGAAAGGCGGTCATCCTCGCGCGCGGCTTGGGGTCCCGGATGCGCCACGCCGATGCCGGCGCCTCGCTCGAACCGGATCAGGCGGCGGCCGCGGCGTCGGGGATCAAGGCGATGATCCCGATCGGGCGGCCGTTCCTCGACTACCTGCTCTCCGGTCTCGCCGACGCCGGCTTCCCGGAGGCGTGCCTCGTCATCGGCCCCGAGCACGACGTGGTGCGGCGCCGCTACGAGCTCGAGAGCCCGGCGCGCCGGATCCGGGTCTCCTTCGCGATCCAGGAGCGCCCACTCGGCACCGCCGACGCCGTGCTCGCGGCGGAAGGTTTCTCCGCCGGCGAAGACTTTCTCGTGATGAATTCCGACAACTACTATCCGGTCGAAGTTCTGCGGGATCTGAGGCTTCTGTCGGAGCCGGGAACGGCGCTCTTCTCGCGCTCGGGTCTCCTCGAGCACGGCAACATCGAGCCGGAGCGCCTGCGCGCGTACGCGGTCGGCGAGGTCTCGCCGGACGGCTACCTGACCGCTGTGCGGGAGAAGCCGGACGAGGCGGCTCTGGCGGCGGCGGGGCCGGATCCGTGGATCAGCATGAACTGCTGGCGGTTCTCGCCGGCGATCTTCGAGCCCTGCCGCGAGACGCCGCCGTCGCCGCGCGGAGAAAAGGAGCTCCCTCGCGCGGTTAACGAAGCGGTCACCTCCGGCGCGATCCGAATCCGCGTTCTCTTCGCGCGCGCCGGCGTTCTCGACCTCTCGCGCCGCGCCGACGTCGCCTCCGTGGCCGAAAGGCTCCGAGGCGTGGAGGCCTCGCCCTGATGAAGCCTTCTCTCTTCGAGAAGGCGGAACGGGCGCTCGCCGACCTCGGCGGCCCGGGGGTCCGCGACCGGCGTCGCTGGTTCGTCCCCGGACGGATCGAGGTGCTCGGAAAGCACACGGACTACGCGGGGGGCCGGAGCCTCATCTGCGCGGTCGAGCGCGGCTTCGCCGTCGTCGTCGCGCCGAGAGGCGACGGTCTCGTTCGGATCCGCGACGCCGGGCGGGGCCTCGACTTTGAGCGTCCGCTCTCCCCCGATCGGACGTCGGCGGGGGGATCCGGCTGGGCGCTGTATGCCGAGACGGTCGTCCGGCGGATCGCGCGCAATTTCCCGTCGGCGCGACGCGGCGCCGACATCGCGCTCGTCTCGGACCTGCCCCGCGCCGCGGGGCTGTCGAGCTCGAGCGCGCTCGTCGTTTCGCTCTTCACCGCGCTCGCGGATGCCAACCGGCTGGAGAAGCTTCCCGAGTACGTTGCGAACATCCGCGCCCCGGAGGATCTCGCCGGCTACCTCGGCTGCGTCGAGAACGGCTATGCGTTCGGCACGCTCGCCGGCGAGGAAGGCGTCGGCACCTTCGGCGGCAGCGAGGATCACACGGCGATCCTCTGCGGGCAGGCAGGCCGCCTCTCGGTCTACTCCTACTGTCCCGTTCGTTCGGAGGGGACCGTCCCGGTGCCAGCCGATTGGACGTTCGTCGTCGCGTCGTCCGGCGTCGCCTCGGACAAGACCGGTGCCGTGCGGGAGCGCTACAACCGCGCCTCGCTCTCCTCGCGGGCGATTCTCGAGCTTTGGAACCGCGCGACCGGTCGATCGGATCCGACTCTCGGCGCCGCGGCCACGCGTGCCGAGGACGCGCCCGACCGGATTCGGGACGTCGTCCGCTATGTCCGGCATCCGGACTTCCCGACCGAGCGCCTCCTCGAGCGGTTCGATCAATTCTTCGAGGAGAGCGAGCGGCTCGTGCCCGCGGCGGCGGAGGCCTTCGGCCGGGAGGACGCCGAGTCGCTCTCGCGGATCGCCGATCGCTCCCAGGAGAGGGCCGAAAACCTGCTCGGCAACCAGATTCCCGAGACGATCACGCTCGCCCGTGCGGCGCGCCATCTCGGGGCGATCGCCGCGTCGGCTTTCGGCGGCGGATTCGGAGGAAGCGTCTGGGCGCTCGTGCCCTCCGCGCGAGCCGATGTTTTCCGCGCCGACTGGAGAGCCGACTACCGGCGCCGGTTCCCGGCGGCGGGCGAGCGGAGCGAGTTCTTCGTCACCGGCGCGGGGCCGGGGCGCACCGCCGTTCCCTGACCTTCAGCGCGCCGGCGCGGGCCCGGGCCCGGGCTCGCCCGCGAACCGCCACGAGGCCTCGGCGTTCTTCGGCAGCTTCGTCTTCGTGAGGCTCGCGCGCACCATCTCGATCGGCATGTTGCCGGCGCGGAGGATCCCGTCGTGGAACTCGCGAAGCGACATCTTCCCCGGCCCGACCAGCTCCTCCTGCAGCGCGCGCAGCTGGAGGGCGCCCATCATGTAGGCGAGCTGATAGAGAGGGGAGTAGTCCCCGTTGAACGAACGGCGGACCTCCGCGGTCGCGTTGGCGCGCTCGTGACCGACCCGCTCGACCAGGAAGTCGATGCACTGGGCCGGCGTCATCTTCCCGAGGTGAAATCCGAGCGAGAAGAGGATTCGCGCGCAGCGGTGCATGCGCCAGAAGAGGGCGCCGACGCGGTCCTCCGGCGTGGCGGTGAATCCGAGGTCCCAGAAAAGCATCTCCCAGTGGAGGGCCCAGCCCTCGACGTAGAACGGGGTGTCGAACGCGTTGCGGTGCGGGTTGTAGCGCTCGGCCATGAACGCCTGCAGGTGATGTCCCGGGATCTCCTCGTGAAAGACCGTCGCGCGGGCGAAGTGAACGTTGTTCCCGCGCAGGCTCATCAACTTGTCCTCTTCGGACATCGATTCGGTCGGGAAGGACACGAACATCTCCTCGCCCCCGAGGAAGAACGGGTTCACCTTCTGGCGCTCGGGCGTCATCATTTCCATGCGCCAGACGACGTCGGAGAGCGGAGGCACGGTGACGAGCTCGCGCTTCGTCACGTAGTCGACCGCTTCGCGGTGGAGATCGCGGACGAGATCGGCCTGCCGGCCCGGCTCGACGTGCTCGGTTTTCACCTTCTCGAGCGCCTTCTTCCAGTCTTCGCCGAAACCCATCTCGCGGGAGGCTCGCTTCATCTCCGACTCGCACCACGCAAACTCGCGCTCCGCGATCGCCATGAGCTCCTCGGGGGTGTAGGCGACGAACTCGTCGGCGAGGTCCTCGACGATGGCGGCCCGGCCGATCGGATCGCCGACGATCGGCTCGTCCTGGCCTTCCTTCCATCCGACGACCTTCTCCCGGAGGAACTGGATGTATTTCTCCAGGGCGGCGTCGACCTTCTTGTAGGGGGCCTCGCACCACCAGTGGAAGAGGGGGTCGTAGCCGTCGTAGAAGCGATACCACTTCGAGAGCGCCGTACGCGTCGACTGGAGCATCGAAGCGGTGCGGTAGGCGACGATGCGACTCGGCCGGATCGGAGCGATGGCGGGCGCCGCGGGCGTCGGTTCTTTCTTCGCCGCCGCATCCGCCTCCGGCGGCAGACCGGCGGAGACGGCCTTGCGCGTCTTCTCGATCTGATCGGCCGCGTCGGCGAGCGTCTTCGCTGCTCCCTTCGAGTCCACGGACTCCATTCTTCGACGGGCGTCGGCGAGGCGCAGCAGCGATTCCTGAAACGGAGCGACGGCGGCCGACTCCGCAACGCGCCGATCCTCTCGATCGAGGAGACGGAGGTCGTGGCGGAGGCGATGGGCGAGAAGGGTCCAGTCGATCCGTCCCTCGGCGGAGAGCGCTTCGAAGTCGATCGTCTCGATCCGGTCCTTCCACGCTCCCGTGAAACCGCGGAGCGCCGCGCGCCGGTCGGGAGAGAACGACGCGTCGTACCTCCGCGAGAGCGCGTCGTGATCGGAACTGAAGCGCGCCACGACGTCGGAGAGCTCCGACGGCGAGGGATGTTCGAGGGGCCAGAGCGGCGGGACCCAGCTTCCCGCATCGAGCGCGGCCGCCGCGCCCGGAAACGCGATCGCGGCCAGGAGCAGAGGCGCGCAGCGCCGGAAGCCCTTCATGGCACCTCCTCGGTCGCGGCGGATCTTACAGTTAGGATCGCCGCGTGCGAGACACGGGCGGGCCGACGCGCCGCGACTTCGTCCGGCAGGCCTCCGCGCTCGCCGGGATCTCCGCCGCCGGCGTCTCTTTCCGTCCGGCGGCCGCCCCCGCCGCGGAAGCGGTGCGCGCCTCCGTCGAAGGCGACCGACTCGTTCTGGACAACGGAGCGATCCGGTCGGAGTGGTCGGCGAGCTCGTCGGGCCCGCGCCTCCTTCGGATCGAAGACCGCCGCAACGGCCGGACTCTCACGAGCTCCCGCGGCGCCTTCGCGCTGCGTCTCGACGGGGGAGAGCTCCTCGACGCGTCCGACCTGCGCGCGACGGGGCCGGCGACGGTAGAAGAGCTGTCCGAGCTGCCCGCCGGTCCCGCGGCGGCCGCGCCGGGTGGTCGGACCGGACGCCGGATCTCTCTCGAGCTGACCGACGATACGGGGCGCTTTCGCGCCGTCTGGCGTGCGGTCCTGCGCGCGGACTCCGGATACCTCCGGCAGGAGATCGCCCTGACGGCGAAAGCGGACCTGCCGCTTCGAGAGGTCACGCTCGTGGACCTCGAGGTGCCGGCCGCCGCGGTCTGCGGAACGGTCCCCGGATCGCCGCTCACGGCCGGCTCGTGGTTTTTCGGATTCGAGCATCCGCTGGCCGTCTCGACCGCCGGCCGGCGGGCGCGCTCGGCTCTCGCGCGCGAGCTCCCGCTCCGATCGGGTCAGACCATCGAGTACTCGAGCGTCGTCGGCGCCGCGCGGGACGGGCAGCTCCGGCGCGACTTCCTCGCGTACGTCGAGCGGGAGCGGGCCCGTCCGTACGCGCCGTTTCTCCACTACAACTCCTGGTACGACCTCGGCTACTTCACCTCCTTCGACGAGTCCGCGGCGCTCGCCGTGATCGAAGCTTTCGGCCGCGAGCTGCACGAGAAGCGCGGCGTCGTCCTCGACTCCTTCCTTTTCGACGACGGATGGGACGACCACCGCTTCTGGGGGTTCCACGCCGGGTTTCCCCGCGGCTTCGCGCCGCTCGCGGATGCGACGGCACGCTACGGCGCGGCCCCCGGAGTGTGGCTCTCGCCGTGGGGCGGATATGGAAAGCCGCGCCAGGAGCGTCTCGCGTTCGCGCGGGAGCAGGGGTTCGAGACCAACGAGAACGGTCTCGCGCTCTCGGGTCCCGTGTACTACCGGCGATTCCGGGAGGTCTGCCTCGAATTCCTGCGGAAGTACCGCGTCAACCAGTTCAAGCTCGACGGGACCGGAAGCTCGACGACGGTCGTTCCCGGCAGCGCGTTCGGAAGCGACTTCGAAGCGGCGATCGCGTTGATCCGGGACCTGCGCGCCGAGAAGCCGGCTCTCTATGTGAACCTGACGACGGGAACGTATCCGTCCCCGTTCTGGCTCCGCCACGCCGACTCGATCTGGCGAGGCGGGGAAGACCACGATTTCGCGGGAGTCGGCTCCGCGCGCCAGCGCTGGATCACTTACCGCGATGCCGATACGTTCGCGGGCGTCGTCCAGCGCGGACCGCTCTTTCCCTTGAACTCCCTGATGCTCCACGGCCTGATCTTCGCGAGGCACGCGCGCGATCTCGACGCGGACCCCGGTGGCGACTTCCGCGCCGAGATCCGCTCCTACTTCGGGAGCGGCACGCAACTCCAGGAGCTCTACGTGACGCCGGCGCTCCTCTCGCCGGCGGACTGGGACGCCGTCGCCGAGGCGGCGCAATGGGCGCGTGCGTCCGCGCCGACGCTCGCCGACACGCACTGGGTCGGCGGGGACCCGGCGCGGCGGGAGGTCTACGGCTGGGCGGCGTGGTCGCCCGGCCGCGGCATCCTGACTCTGCGGAACCCCGCTCCGAGGCGCCAGACCCTCGAGGTCGATGCCGCCCGCGTCTTCGAGCTGCCTTCGAGTCGATCGGGCCGATTTCGAGCGCGCCGTCCCTGGAAGTCGGATCGGGACCGGCCGGCCGTTCGGCTCGAGGCCGGCCGGTCGGTCGAGATCACGCTCGAGCCCTTCGAGGTCGCCACGTTCGTGGCGGAGATATGATTTTCGCCGCTCCCACCCGCAGAGAAGCGGTCGGCGAAACCGGCAAGGAGGCGCATGAGCCCGAACCGACGGAGCCGCTCCCTGGTGACGGCGGTCGCTCTTCTTTTCGTCGCGATGTCCGGTCTCCTGGGGATGGGAAACTCCCTCTTCGACCGCGTGCGCTCGGTCGACATCCTGAGGCTGCTCGCGTCCGGAATCTGCATCGGCGTCGCGCTCTCGGCGTTCTTCTCCTACGTCCGGACGCGCTCCGGCTGAGGCGAGTCGCTCGACCGCCGCGACCCCGCGCACGATGTCCACGGTGACGACGCGGCGGACGCGCTTTTCCGAGGAGGACGCGCTCGGGATCGCGCGGGAGATCTGGGGCCGGGACGGAGAAGCACGCGAGCTCCCGAGCGAGCGGGACCAGAATTTCCTGATCGCCCGGGGATCGGAGCGATGGGTCCTGAAGCTCGCCGGACCCGCCGAGCGCCGGGACGTCCTCGACATGCAGAACGCGGCGCTCGACTGGCTGTCGACGCACGCCCTCGATTTGCCCGTTTCCCGCGTCCTCCCATCCCGCTCCGGCGCCGCCGTCGCGACGGTCCCGGACCCGGACGGCGCGCCGAGGTTCGCGCGGATGCTGACGTACCTTCCCGGCTCGACGCTCGCCGGCGCGCGGCCGCACGCGCCGGGACTGCTCGAAAACGTCGGCCGGTTCCTCGCGCGTCTCGATCGCTCGCTCGAAGGATTCTCACATCCGGCCGCGCGCGACCGGGATCTCGTGTGGAATCCGGAACGCGCGCTCGACGTCATCGCGCGCCATCGCGGCGCGGTCGACGGCTCCCGACGCGGCGAGATCCTCGATCGCTTCGTTCGCCTCTGGGAGGAGATCGTGGCGCCCCGGTCTTCCCGGCTTCCGCGCGGCGTCATCCATCACGACGCGAACGACTGGAACGTTCTCGTTGGAGAGCCGACGGCGGCTCCCGGGGAGCGCGCGGTCGCGGGACTGCTCGACTTCGGGGACATGCTCGAGAGCTGGGTCGTCTGCGAGCCCGCCGTCGCGATCGCCTATGCCGTGCTCGGGGAAGGCGACCCGATCGCCGCCGCGGCTTCGCTCGCGGCCGGATACCACGAGGGCCGTCCTCTCTCCTCCGAAGAACTCTCCGTTCTCTTTCCCCTGGCCGCGATCCGTCTCTGCGTCAGCGTGTGCCTTTCCGCTCACCGGCGAACCGCTGAGCCCGACAACGAATATCTTCAGATCACCGAGGCGCCCGCCTGGGAGGCGCTGGAAAAGCTCTTGGAGATTCCGGCGAGACTCGCGGAGTACGTCTTCCGCGACGCGTGCGGGTTGGTCCCCTGTCCCGCGCAGCCGGCCGTGGAGTCCTGGCTGCGCGAGCACCGCGGGGAGATCGGGCCGGTCGTCGAGGGAGATCTCTCGCAGGCGATCGTCTTCGACCTGTCCGTGGGAAGCCCGGAGCTCGAGTCGCCAACCGCGGCGGCCGACACGGCGAGCCTGACCGAGAGGATCTTCTCGAAGATGCGCGCGTCGGGGGCGCGGACCGCGATCGGGAGATACGACGAACCGCGACTGGTGTACCAGAGCGAAGCCTTCCGGGGCCCGCAGGGGGAGCATCCCGAGTGGCGCACGGTCCACCTCGCCGTGGACCTCTTCCAGGAGGCGGGCTCGCACGTGTACGCGCCTCTCCCCGGTCGAGTCCACAGCTTTCTCGACAACGCGGCCCGCCTCGACTACGGGCCGACCGTGATCCTCGAGCACACGCCGGAAGGCGGCCCGGCCTTCCATACTCTCTACGGTCACTTGACCCCGGATTCGCTCGAGGGCCTCGCGGTCGGCCAGCCGGTCGCCCGGGGGCAGCGCCTGGGATCGATCGGGGCGCCTCCCGGCAACGGCGACTGGCCGCCGCACGTCCACTTCCAGATCGTCGTGGATCTGCTCGGCCGCGAGGGAGAGTTTCCCGGGGTCGCGGCGCCCTCGAGCCGCTCCGTCTGGCTCTCGCTCTCTCCCGACCCGAGCGCGGTCCTCGGCGTGGAGGTGCGGCGGCGTGAGCCGAAGCCGGCCGCGCTCGCGGATCGGCGGTCCCGACGCCTCGGCCCGTCGCTCTCGCTCTCCTACCGCGAACCGCTCGAGATCGTGCGCGGCTCCGGTTCGTTCCTGTACGACGCCGCGGGGCGCGCCTACCTGGACGTCGTCAACAACGTTGCGCACGTCGGGCATGCGCATCCGCGCGTCGTCGCCGCCGGCGCGCGTCAGATGTCGGTCCTGAACACGAACACGCGATATCTCCACGAGTCGATCCTGCGCTACGCGGAACGCCTCGCCGCGACGCTTCCCGCCCCGCTCTCGGTCTGCTTCCTGGTCTGCTCCGGCAGCGAGGCGAACGAGCTCGCGCTCCGGATGGCGCGGGCGCACACGAAGGGGCGCGGCATCGTGGTCGTCGAGGGGGCCTACCACGGCAACACCGCCGCGTTGATCGAGGTCTCGCCTTACAAGTACGACGGGCCCGGCGGCGCAGGTCGATCCCCGCACGTCCGGGCGGTTCCGATGCCGGACGACTATCGCGGTCTCTACCGCCGGGACGACGCGGCGCGGGGGAGCCGGTTCGCCGCGCACGTCGGTCAGGCCTTCGAGAGCCTCCGAGAGGACGGCTTCGGACCGGCGGCGTTTCTCTGCGAGAGCCTCCTCTCGTGCGGCGGGCAGATCGTCCTGCCCCCCGGGTTCCTCGAGTCGGCGTATCGCCATGCCCGCGCAGCGGGGGCGGTCTGCATCGCCGACGAAGTGCAGGTCGGCTTCGGCCGGGTCGGCTCGCGCTTCTGGGGATTCGAGACGCAGGGCGTCGTGCCCGACATCGTCACCATGGGAAAGCCGATCGGCAACGGACATCCGCTCGCGGCGGTCGTGACGACGCCCGAGATCGCGGTGTCGTTCGCCAACGGCATGGAGTACTTCAACACCTTCGGAGGCAACCCGGTCTCGGCCGAGATCGGAAACGCCGTGCTCGACGTGATCGAAGAGGAGCGCCTCCCGGAGCGCGCGCTTCGCGTCGGCGAGCGCTTCCTCGCGGGGCTCGAGGGGCTGGCGAAGCGCCATGCTGTCGTCGGTGACGCCCGGGGACTCGGGCTCTTTCTCGGCATCGAGCTCGTGCGCGACCGAGGAACGCTCGAGCCCGCCGCGGAAGAGGCGGCCTACGTCGTCGAGCGGATGAAGAACCACGGGATCCTGCTCTCGACCGACGGCCCCTTGCACAACGTCGTCAAGATGAAGCCTCCGATGGTGTTCTCCGAGGCGAATGCCGAGCGCGTCGTCGCCGCCTTCGACCGCGTGCTCGCCGAGGACTTCGTCCGCCGCCGGGTGTCCGAGGGATGACGCCTCTCGCGTTCCTGGCCGCGGCGCTCCTCGCCCTCGCCGGGACCGGGCCCGCTCCGCCGATCGTGCTCAAGGCCGCGCGGCTCATCGATGGGCGCGGCGGCGCCCCGGTCGAGCCGGCGATGGTCCGCATCGAGGGGGACCGCATCACCGAGGTCGGGACGAGCCTTCCGGTTCCCGCCGCCGCCCGCGTCATCGATCTCGGCGGCGCGACCCTCTTGCCGGGCTTGATCGACTTGCACACGCACCTGACGGACCGCTTCGGCGTGCACTGGGAGGAGGCGCTCACCACGACGACGCCTCCGGAGGCCGCCCTCTGGGGCGCGAAGAACGCGAGAGACACGCTGCTCGCGGGGTTCACCACGTGCCGCGACATGGGTCCGTCCTGGCCGTACGTCGACGTGGCGCTCCGGAACGCGATCGAACAGGGCGCCGTTCCCGGGCCGCGCCTCCTCGTTGCCGGCAACTACGTCTCCTCGACCGGAGGTGCCGGCGATGCCCGCCAGTTCTCGATCTACGTGGACGTGCCGATCGTGAAGAACCTCGCCGACGGACCCGAGGAGATCACGAAGGCCGTTCGAACCAATTTCAAGAACGGCGCGGACTTCATCAAAATCCTCGCGACGGGAGCGGTGCTCTCGAAGGGCATTTCCCCCGGCTCGCAGCAGTACTCCGATGCCGAGATCCGGGCGGCGGTCGAGGAGGCGAACCGCTGGGGACGTCCCGTCGCGGCGCACGCGCACGGCGCGGGGGGAATCAAGGCCGCCATCCGGGCCGGCGTCCGCACGGTCGATCACGGCTCGTATCTCGATGACGAGGCGATCGCGCTTCTCGAGAAGAGCGGCCGGCGCACCTTCTACGTGCCGACGCTCTATACGAGCGAGTCTATTCTGTCCGGCGAGGTCTCCTCGATTCCGGCCTCGGAGGTCGAGCGCGAGCGACAGATCCGGGACATCCAGTATGCCGGCTTCCGGCGCGCGCTCGCGGCGGGGATCCCGATCGGATTCGGCACCGACGCCGCCGTGATCCCGCACGGCAAGAACGCCCACGAGCTGACGATCCGCGTCGGATTCGGCGAGAAGCCGATGGCGGCGCTCACGTCGGCCACGAGCCTCAACGCAGAGATCCTCGGATGGTCGGATCGCGTCGGGTCCGTCGAGAAAGGGAAATTCGCCGACCTGATCGCGGTCACCGGCGATCCGCTCCGCGACATCACCGAGATGGAGCGCGTGCGCTTCGTGATGAAAGGCGGTGTCGTCTACCGGGACGACCTGTCGGGACGGGCCGCCGCCGGACCCTGATCCGGCTCGCCTTCATCGGAGGGCGGCCGAGAACCCGATCCGCAGCCGAGACGCCGGGCGAGCTCTTCGTCGAGCGGTGGAACGGGGTACGTCTCGGCGGTGGCGCCGGTCAAGCGGTCGGGAATCGCGAGGTCGTAGAGCTGCGCCGTCACCGCGTACGGATCGCCCGGAGGCACCGCGATTCCTTCCCTGCGAACGCCGATTCGGCTCAGGTATCCGAGGATCAACGCCTGCTCCTGGAGGCGCGGAACGTCGTGCGCGAAGATCGTCCAGACGCGCGGCCGGCCGCGAAAGCGATCGATCTCCCGCAGGTATCCGCGGGGCTGGTCTCGGTGGCAGGCGCCGAGGAACGCCGAATCGGGTTCCAGTCCGAAGCGGGGGCCGTAGTAGCGAAAGGCCCGTTCGCCGCCGAAGTAGACGTAGATCGAATCGTGCGGTCGGCGCCGCGCCGCGACGTAGGCGAGGACCGGCTTCGCCTCTTCGTGGAGGTGCACCGGGAAGTTCGACGCGAGCGCGAGCAGGGAAGGCAGCGCCGCCACACCGGCCGCGGCCGACGCCGGCAGGCGCAGACGCGCCGCAACGGACGCCAGACCCTCGGAGGCGGCGATGAGAAAGGCGGGGGCGAGGGGGAGCAGGAGCCGCGCGGAGAAGGGATAGGCGCGCGCCGCCGACGCGGCGAGAGACACCGCGACGGGGCCCAGGAGGAGAAGCGCCGCGTCCCGCCGGCGGCGCCACATCGCCCAGAATCCCACCAGCATCAGCGCGAGATAGAGCGGCGACAGGGGGTACTGGAACAGGGATTGACCCCAGAAACCGCGCAGTGTCCGCGGAAGCCAGAGCACATCTTCCGCGCTCCGCGGCCAGATGGGCCAGAAGGCCTCGCTCCAGAACCGATCCATGTAAACCCGCACGGGCGGAGTCATCGAACGGATCCCGAGCGCTGCGGCGGCAACCGCTCCGACTCCCCACGGAGCGAGGGTCGCGGGCAGGCGCCGCCACAGCCCATGTTGTCGGGCCGTTCCGACGATGAGGCCGAGGGCGAGCGCCAGTCCCGCGAGGACGAGGACCGCGCCCTGCGAGAACCAGACGACTGCGAACCCGATCAGGCCGGCGCGAAGGAATCTCGCGTCGACGCCGTCGATCAGCCGGAAGGCGAGGAGAGTCATCCCGAGGGACGCCGCGACGTCGCTCGAATACGGCTTGACCTCGGCGGCGTAGAGGAACAGGGGAACGCCGATGGCGAAGAGACCCGTTGCGAAGAGCCGGGACCAGCCGACGAGAATGCGGCGCGTGAGCGCGGCGAACAACCCGAGCGACGCCAGAGAGCAGAGCAGGGGGAAGAGACGAAGCGCGTACTCGCTCGAACCGAGCAGCGCGACCGCCGACTTGACGAGGAAGAGAAAACCGGGAGGGGCGACCTGATCGAAATCGAGAGGCTCGAAGAGAAGCCGGCCGAGGGGCCGCCGGAGGACGTTCTCGACCAGCGAGATTTCGTCCACCCACAACGAGGTGCCACCCGCGTACTGCCAGACGCGCAGGAGCGCCCCCGCGGCGATCAGAGCGCCGGTCGCGCGGCGGTCATCGGATCGCAACGCTTCGCCTCCATCGGGCCGAGCGGTGGTTATATCCCCGTCGGAGTCGCCGCCGGCGCTGCGTCCACTCCGTTAAGATTTCGGGCACTCCATGACGATCACGGCGGGCTCCCGCCTCGGTCCCTACGAGATCTTGTCGCCGCTCGGCGCCGGCGGGATGGGAGAAGTGTGGCGCGCGCGCGACGCGAGGCTCGGTCGGGACGTCGCGATCAAGGTCCTTCCGGCGGCGTTCGCGGCGGACGCGGACCGCCTCGCGCGCTTTCGGCGCGAAGCGCAGGTCCTGGCGGCGCTGAACCATCCGCACATCGCGGCGATTCACGGAGTGGAGGAGTCCGGCGCCACGGAAGCTCTGGTCCTGGAGCTCGTG
>JBKPSZ010000155.1:0-15278 GCA_046735265.1 Acidobacteriota bacterium
GGAGGAGCCAGACGACCGCCACGTCGGCCGCGGCGAAGAGCGTCTTCAGAACGACGCTCGAGCGGCCGCCGAGGCTGCCGACGCGGAATGCCGCTTCGGCGACCGGCGGATAGACGCTCTTCACGTCGCGATGCGGCAGGCGCGCGCTCTCCGCCGGAGAGAGCCGAGCCACCCTCCGGTCCTGCGGCGCGTAGGCCCACGGCGAGATCCCGGCCGCCGCGACCCGGGCGTCCCAGAGGTATCGCTTCATGTCGTCGGACAGGTCGGGCGCTCGCGGGAGCAGCGTGGCGCGGAACAGGATCGCCGCGAGCAGAACGAAGGCCGGCCGGGCGCCCGATAGAATGGCCGCGGCGGCGATCGCGAGCAGGCTCGCGACGGCGACGAGCGCCAGGTACGCGGGCAGGCGCGCGCGAGCGTCCGGAAGAAACAGAACGGCCAGGTAGACGATCTCGGCGGAAACGAGAAGAAGCCACTTCATGACGACGCCGGAGGCGGCGGGGTGACGGGCCACGCCGGGGAGCTCTCGACGCTCGCGGTCTACTACGCGGTCCTCGCGCTCCTGGCCGCCTACGGTCTGCATCGCGCCTGGATGGTGTGGCTCTACTTCCGCCATCGGGCGGATACGCCGGCCCCGGCCGGGACTCTCGACCCGCTCCCTTGCGTCACGGTGCAACTCCCGATCTTCAACGAAGTCTACGTCGCCGAACGGCTGATCGAGGCCGTCGCCGCGATGGACTACCCGCGCGACCGGCTCGAGATCCAGATCCTGGACGATTCCACCGACGAGACCCGCGCGATCGCCGGCCGGGTCGCCGACCGTCTGCGCGCCGCGGGGTTCGACATCACGCACCGGACGCGCGCGCATCGCGCCGGCTTCAAGGCGGGCGCGCTGCAGGCGGGCCTCGAATCCTCTCGCGGCGAGTACCTCGCGATCTTCGACGCCGACTTCGTGCCGGGCGCGCGCTTCCTCCGCGATGCCCTGCCGCATTTCGCCGACCCGCGTGTCGGAATGGTCCAGGCGCGCTGGGAGCACCTGAACCGCGAGTTCTCGCGCCTGACGCGCGTCCAGTCGATCTTCCTCGACGGGCACTTCGTCGTCGAGCACACCGCCCGCCATCGCTCCGGTCGATTCTTCAACTTCAACGGGACGGCGGGGGTGTGGCGCCGCCGATGTCTCGAGGACGCGGGCGGCTGGCAGTCGGACACGCTCACCGAAGACCTCGACGCCTCCTACCGCGCGCAGCTCCAGGGCTGGAAGTTCGTTTATCTCAAGGACCTCGTCGTGCCCGGCGAGCTGCCGGTGGACATGAACGGATTCAAGACGCAGCAGCATCGCTGGACGCAGGGATCCATCCAGACGGGACGCAAGCTCCTGCCGGCGATCGTGCGGAGCTCCTTCCCGAAACGGATCAAGCTCGAAGCCCTCGTCCACCTGACGAACAACTTCTCCCACCTCCTCGTGGTCCTGCTCGCCCTTCTGATTCTCCCGGCGATCGTCATCCGCGAGCGGATCGGCTGGCAGAAGGTGGCGGCTCTCGACTTTCCCCTCTTCTTCGGCGCGACCTTTTCTTTCATCGCCTTCTACCTCCTGTCCCAGATCGAGATCGGGAAGGAATGGAGGCCGACCCTGCGCTCGATGCCCTCCCTGATGTCGATCGGGATCGGGCTTTCGCTGAACAACGCGCACGCCGTACTCGAGGGGATCTTCGGACGGGCCGGGGACTTTTCGCGCACGCCGAAGTACCGGATCGAAGGGGGTCGCGGCGAGTGGCGCAGCAAGAAATACCGGGCCACCGGAAATTTCTCGCTCGCCGCCGAGATCCTCCTCGCGGTCTACTTCTTCGGCGCGCTCCTCTTCGCCGCCCGGGAGAACTACTGGACCGGGATCCCGTTTCTCCTGATCTTCTTCAACGGCTTCGCCTACACGGCCGCGCTCTCCCTCTCGTCGCGATGGCGCCGTCGCCCGAAGCGCGCATCGAACGGCTCGACGAGCGACCGGGCGGCCGGCGGACGCTCTCCGTACCCGGCCGCCACCTAGGAATCCGCGTGGAGCCGACCCTCCGCGTCACGGAGATCTTCCGGTCCCTCCAGGGCGAGTCGACCCGAGCGGGTTTTCCCTGCGCCTTCATCCGTCTCACGGGCTGCTCGCTTCGCTGCGTCTGGTGCGACTCGGCCTACGCTTTTCATGGCGGCTCGGAGATGCCGGTCTCCGAGGCGGCGGAACGCGTCGCGGCGCTCGGCACAGAGCTCGTCGAAGTCACTGGAGGCGAGCCGCTCGAGCAGGAAGGGGTATATCCCCTCTTCGCGCGGCTCCTGGACCTCGGCAAGACCGTGATGGTCGAAACCGGCGGACACGTCCCTCTCGACCGGGTGGACCCGCGTGTCGTCAAGATCGTGGACGTCAAGGCTCCGGGCAGCGGGATGCAGTCGGCGAATCTTCCGGAGAACCTCGAGCGCCTGGGGCCGCGCGACGAGCTGAAGTTCGTCCTCGCCGACCGGAAGGACTTCGACTGGGCGCTCGACCAGGTCCGTCGGGGCGGCCTCGACGCGCGCCACGTCGTCACCTTCTCGCCGGTCTGGGAAAACCTGCCGGCGTCGGAGCTCGCCCTGTGGATCCGCGACAGCGGGCGGAACGTCCGGCTCGGGCTGCAGCTCCACAAGCTGCTGTGGGGAGACGTGCCCGGAAGATGAGGGAATCGGGGCCATGAATCCTCGAGCCATCGTCCTCTTGTCCGGAGGTCTCGACTCCGCGACCTGCCTCCTGATCGCGCGACGGGAGGGGTTCGCCGTGCACGCGCTCTCCTTCGACTACGGCCAACGTCATTCGATCGAGCTCGAGCGCGCTCGGGCGCTCGCGGCCCGCTATGGGGCGGCCGATCACCGGATCGCCCGAATCGATCTCGCGAGCCCGTCCTCTTCGTCGCTCACGGACGCCTCGCGTCCCGTGCCGCGGCGGCGCCGCGGGAACGCCTCGATTCCTTCGACGTATGTCCCGGCGCGCAACACGCTTTTCCTCGCGCACGCCCTCGCGTGGGCCGAGCCCCTCGGCGCATCCGACATCTTCCTGGGCGCGAACGCCATCGACTACTCGGGCTATCCCGACTGCCGGCCGGCGTTCTTGAACGCCTTCGAGCGCATGGCGAACCTCGCGACGAAGGCGGGAGTCGAGGGGACGATCCGCACTCGGATCCGGGCGCCCCTCTTGCGGATGACGAAGGGAGAGATCGTCCGGAAGGCGGCGAAGCTCGGGCTCGACTTCTCGCTGACCTCGTCTTGCTACGACCCCTCGCGCGCCGGCAGACCCTGCGGGTCCTGCGACTCGTGCCGGCTTCGGGAGAAGGGATTCCGGGAAGCCCGACTCGCCGATCCGCTGCGTCGCAGCGCCCGATCCGGCGCGAAGACGCGCCGCCGCGTCGCGATTTCCGGCCCGAATCGGTATTCGCCGCCCGGCCGAAGCCGAGCATAGGTTTTGCGTCAGCCGGTGATAGAAGTCGGCGGGCGGAGGCGTTGATGCGATTCGACCAGCTCACGATCAAGTCCCAGGAGGCGATCCAGGACGCGCAGCGGGACGCCCGCGCCCGCGGCAACGCCGAACTGACCCCCGAACACCTGCTCGCGGCCCTCCTGCGGCAGAGCGAAGGCGTCGTCGTGCCGATCCTTCAGAAGCTCGGCGTGGATCCGGAAGGGCTCGCGCGCGATCTCGAGGCGGACCTCGACAAGCGCTCAAAGGTCTCGGGCGCATCGGCCGACTCGTCGCCATCGCGCGAGCTCACGAAGACGCTCGACCGCGCCTTCGAGATCGCGAAGGAGTTCGGCGACGAGTACGTCTCGACCGAGCACCTCCTCCTGGCGCTCGCGGAGCCGGCGGCGGGCGACGTGGCCCGGCGGCTCTCCGCGGTCGGCGCGAAGAAGGACACGCTCCTCCGGGCCTTGAAGGAAGTCCGCGGCTCCTCGCGCGTCACCGACCCGAATCCGGAGGATAAGTACCAGGCGCTCAAGCGGTACACGCGGGATCTGACCGATCTCGCACGCCGCGGCAAGATCGACCCGGTCATCGGGCGCGACGAGGAGATCCGCCGCGTCATCCAGGTCCTGTCCCGCCGCACCAAGAACAACCCCGTCCTGATCGGCGAGCCGGGAGTCGGGAAGACCGCGATCGTCGAAGGGCTCGCCCGCCGGATCCACATGGGAGACGTGCCCGAAGGTCTGAAGAACAAGCGCGTCGTGTCGCTCGACCTCGGCGCCATGATCGCCGGGGCCAAGTATCGCGGCGAGTTCGAGGATCGGCTGAAGGCGGTGCTGAAGGAGATCGAAGAGGCCCAGGGCACGATCGTGCTCTTCATCGACGAGCTCCACACGCTCGTGGGTGCCGGCGCGGCGGAGGGGGCGATGGATGCCTCCAACATGTTGAAGCCGGCCCTCGCGCGCGGAGAGCTGCGCGCAATCGGCGCAACGACTCTGAACGAGTATCAGAAGCACATCGAAAAGGACGCGGCCCTCGAGCGCCGCTTTCAGCCGGTCTACGTCGAGGAGCCTTCGGTCGAAGACACGATCGCGATCCTCCGGGGGTTGCAGGAGCGCTACGAGATCCACCACGGCGTCCGGATCACGGACGGCGCCCTCGTCGCCGCGGCCCGGCTCTCGGCCCGCTACATCACCGACCGTTTCCTCCCCGACAAGGCGATCGACCTCGTGGACGAGGCGGCCGCCCGCCTCCGCACGGAGATCGATTCCCTGCCCGCGGAGATCGACGAAGTCGAGCGCCGGATCGTCTCGCTCGAGATCGAAAAGCGCGCGCTGACGAAGGAGAAGACGAAGGAGGCGAAGGAGCGGCTCGCGGAGATTGAGAAGCTCTTGGGCGAGGAGCGCGAGAGCTCGAGCCGCCTGCGCGCCAAATGGCAGGCCGAGAAAGACGCAATCACGAAGAACCGGCAGACGAAGGAGGCGATCGAGCGAGTCCGTCAGGACGCCACGGAAGCCGAGCGCCAGGGAGACCTGCAGAAGGCGGCGGAACTGCAGTACGGACGCCTCCCCGCTCTCGAAAAGGAGCTCGCCGATCAGAACGCGCGTCTCGCGGACCTCCAGAAGGGCCAGCCGATGCTGAAGGAGGAGGTCACGGAAGAGGACATCGCCCGGGTCGTCTCGAAGTGGACGGGCGTGCCGGTCACCAAGCTGATCGAGGCGGAGTCGCAGAAGCTCCTCGAGATGGAAGACCGCCTCGCCCGTCGCGTCGTCGGGCAGCGCGAGGCGGTCGAAGCGGTCGCGGAGGCGGTGCGGCGGGCACGCGCGGGGCTCTCCGATCCGCGGAGGCCGATCGGGTCCTTCATCTTCGTCGGCCCGACCGGCGTGGGCAAGACCGAGCTCGCCCGCGCGCTCGCCGAGTTCCTTTTCGACGACGAGCACGCGATGGTGCGCGTCGACATGTCCGAGTACATGGAGAAGCACTCGGTCGCGCGTTTGATCGGCGCGCCGCCCGGCTACGTCGGCTACGACGAGGGCGGCCGCCTGACGGAGGCAATCCGCCGCCGGCCCTATTCGGTCGTGCTCTTCGACGAGATCGAGAAGGCGCACCCGGACGTCTTCAACGTCCTGCTCCAGGTCTTGGACGACGGCAGGTTGACGGACGGCAAGGGCCGCGTCGTGTCCTTCAAGAACACGGTCATCATCATGACGTCGAACCTGGGCTCCCACTGGATCGCCGAGTCGAGCGGCCTCGGGGAAAAGGAAGTGCAGACGAAGATCGAGGAGGAGCTCAGGCGTCACTTCCGTCCGGAGTTCCTGAACCGGATCGACGACATCATCGTCTTCCACCGGCTCTCGCGGGAGGAGATCGAGAAGATCGTCGAGATCCAGCTGAAGACTCTCGCGCGCACCGTCTCCGACCGCGGCCTCGAGCTCAACTGGAGCCCGGCCGCCCTCCGGTATCTCGCCGGCCGGGGATACGACCCGACGTACGGAGCTCGGCCGCTCAAGCGGCTCATCCAGAAGGAGGTCTCCGACCTTCTCGCTTCGAAGATCCTCAAGAATGAGGTAGTTACGGGCGACGAGGTCTACATCGATACGACCAGGGACAAGGAGTCGCTGACCCTCGAAAAAGTGGCATAGTTTAGCTACTTACGCTAAAGATATACGATAATATTACTTGACAGCGATTCACTCATCTTATACACTTCGAGCCCTTCTAGGAGGTGTCTCGATGGTTGACCTTGTTACCTGGGATCCGTATCGCGAGTTTCGAAGTCTGGCCGACCGCTTCAACCGGGCGTTTTCGGGCGTGCCCACTCGCCGCGACGAGGAAATGAACCTCGGCTCGTGGCTGCCGCCCGTGGATATCGCCGAAGACAAGGATCGGTTGGTCCTCACGGCCGAGTTGCCCGGCTTTCAGAAGGACCAGATCCAGGTCCAGCTGGAGGGCGGAGTTCTGACCCTGCGCGGCGAGCGCAAGTTCGAGGAAGAGAAGAACGGGCGCAACTATCACCGCGTGGAGCGCTCATACGGGCAGTTCGTGCGTTCCTTCACGCTTCCGAACGATGTGGATCGCGACAACGTGAAGGCGACGTTCACCAACGGCCTGCTCGAGGTCGCGATTCCAAAGCGGGAAGAGGCGAAGCCGCGACAGATCCAGATCTCCGCGGTCTCCGAGCCGAAGACGGTGGACGTCAAAGCCCGCTAAGCTTCGACGCCGGTAGACCGAAAAGCCCCGCTTCGGCGGGGCTTTTTTTGCCCTCACCCCAACCCTTCCCCAGGGACGCGAGCGAGAGAGTCAGAAAGCTCGAGGGCGTCTTCCGACCCCTTACCGGAATGGCCCCGTACGCGGTAGGGTTCTCCGTCGCGTGAAATCGCCAGCCGTGGTCGCCCCTGTCCTTCTGGCCGCGGCCAGCGTCGCGGGCGCTCCCCTGCCGACCCGCCGGACGGAGATCGTCGAAGTGGTCGAAAAGGTCTCGCCCGCCGTCGTGAACATCGCGGCCCAGCAGACGGTTCGGCGCAACCGCTCCGTCTTCGACGACTTCTTCTTCGGGCAGGACCCCCGACCGGCCAAGTCCCTGGGCTCCGGCGTCATCATCGATCCGCGCGGGATCCTCGTGACGAACGACCACGTCATCTCCGGCGCTTCGAAGATCATCGCGACGACGCGCGACGGCCGGGAGCTCGAGTGCGACGTGATCGGCTCCGACGCGGACAACGACCTCGCGGTATTGAAGGCGCGCGGAGCGGTCTCGAACCTCCCGACGCTCAAGGTCGGCAGCTCCGCCGATCTCATGATCGGGGAGACGGTCGTCGCGATCGGGAATCCCTTCGGCCTCTCGAACACCGTCACGGCGGGCGTTCTCTCGGCGCTCGGGCGCAGCGTCCCCGGCGAGAATCAGCGCGTCTACAACGACTTCATCCAGATCGACGCGCCGATCAACCCGGGCAACTCGGGGGGGCCGGTCGTGAACATCCAGGGGGAGATGATCGGCGTCGCGACGGCGATCATCGGAGGTGCGCAAGGAATCGGGTTCGCCATCCCGGCCGACCGCGCCAGGCGCATCGTTTCGGATCTCGTCCGTTTCGGCACCGTCCAGGCGGTGTGGATTGGCGTGCACGGGCGGACCATCTCCGGACGAGACGAGGAGCGCCCGCGCGGGTTCCGGGTGCGGAGCGTCGATCCCGGCTCTCCCGCCGAGAAGGCGGGGGTGCGGCCCGGCGACCAGATCGTCTCGATCGACGACAAGCCGCTCGATTCTCAGGAGGCGTTCGAGACGGCGCTCTCGACGCGCGGGCCGGGGCGACCGATGAAGATGGTTCTGAAGGGGGAGTCGGGACAGCGGACGGTGACGGTCTCCGGCCAGACGCCGCCGGCCGACTACGGCGTGCGGCTCCTTCGGGAGGAGCTCGGGATCACACTGCGAGAGGGGCGCGGCCTCCGGATCAATGTCGTGGACGAACGGAGCGCGGCCGCTCGCGCCGGCCTCGAATCGGGCGACGCGCTCCTGGCCTTGAACGGCACCCAGGTGAACCGGATCGAGGACGTCAACCGGGTGCTCGCCCGCGAGCACAGCCGCACCACGATCTTCATGGTCGTCGGACGCGGCGCCTGGCAGTACACGCTGACGTTTCCCCTCAACTGACGGCGTCTTCTCCGGGGTTCGAGTCCGGGGCTGGTCTCCGACCTCCTCCCCATCGCAGCTCGGCGACCGCGATTCCCGCGAGCACGAAGACTCCGCCCGCGATCCCGCGGGGACCGAGCCGCTCGTCGAGAAGCCAGGCAGCCAGCAGGTAGGTGACGACCGGCTCGAGCGCCAGCAGGATCGCGCCGTGGATCGCGGACATGCGCGCCTGCGCCCACGTCCACCCGAGGAAGGCGCCGGCCGTGCACGCGACGCCGAGATACGCCACGCTCGCCGCGAACGATCCGACGTCGGCCGGCCGCGTCTCGAGATTCGCCGCCACGGTTCCGGCGAAAACCGAGGTCCGGACGACCGCCGAGAGAGAGCCCGTCCACGCCGCCACGGCGGCGAGCTGGATGGCGGTCAGCCGGAGCGCGTCGTGCCGTGCGGCGCGCTCGGCGAGCTCGACCGCGTAAACCGCGAAGACGGCGCTGCTCGCGGCCACGAGCAGATCGCCTCTCCGGAAGGAGGAGGCCGCCGGCGGAAGCGTGAGGAAGAAGAAGCCCGCCGAGGCGAGCAGGATCCCGACCGCGTTTCCGATCGTCGGAAGACGTCGCGTGCGCGCGACCGCCACGAACGGAGTGAGGACGCTCGCGAGTCCGGTGAGGAATCCGGCGTTGATCGCGGTGGTCCCCGCCTGTCCCGAGACCTGGAGCGACATGCCGAGGGCGAGGAGACCGCCCAGGATCGCGCCGTCCCGGGCGATGCCTTCCGAGCGGGGGCGCCGCGGCAGCGCCGGAGCGAGCAGAAGCGCGCCCAGACCGAAGCGGCAGGCCACGAGGAGGAACGGCGGCGCCGTGTCGAGCGCGTAGCGCATCACGACGAACGCGGAGCCCCAGACCACCGTGACGGCGATGAGCACGGCGTCGGCCCGGAGGGCGCTCGTGTCCTTTTCGCGGCGCAACGCGTTCCTCGTGCTCGTTTGGCTGCGGCGGCGAATAGGCTAGCATCGGGCGCCTTGAACGATCCGGCATCCTCCCCTCCGCGCGTCCGTTTCGCTCCCTCGCCGACCGGTTCGCTTCACGTCGGCAGCGTCCGAACGGCACTCGACAACCTCCTCTTCGCGCGTCGGGAAAAAGGCACGTTCATCCTCCGGATCGAGGACACGGACGTCGAGCGCTCGCGCGAGGAGCTGTCGGCGGAGATCCTGTCGGCCATGGACTGGATCGGCCTCGACTACGACGAAGGCCCCTTCTACCAGTCGAATCGATACGACCTCTACCGCGCGGCCGCCGACCGCCTGATCGCCGAAGGAAAGGCGTACCGGGCGTTCGAGACACCGGAGGAGCTCGACGCCGAGAGGAAGAAAGCGGAAGCCGCAGGCCGCGCTTACCGGTACTCCGGCGCCGGTCGCGCGATCCCGCCCGAGGAGAGCGAGCGCCGCGCACACGCCGGCGAGCGCCACGTCGTGCGGCTCCGGGTTCCCTCTGAAGCGATCGTCGTCCACGACTTGATCCGGGGCCCCGTCGAGTTCCCCGCCGACGCGATCGACGACTTCGTCCTCGTGCGGTCGGACGGCCACCCGCTCTACCACTTCTGCGTCTGCGTCGACGACGCGGACATGCGGATCACGCACGTCATCCGCGGCGACGACCACCTGGCGAACACGCCGAAGCACGTGGCGCTCTTCCGAGCTCTCGGCGCGCCACTGCCCCGGTTCGCGCATCTCGGGATGATCCTCGGCACGGACCGCAAGAAGCTCTCGAAGCGCCACGGCGCCGCGTCCGTCGAGGAGTGGCGCGACCAGGGCATCCTTCCCGAGGCTCTCTTCAACTTCCTGGCGCTTCTCGGCTGGTCCCCCGGCGAGGACCGCGAGATCCTGTCGCGTGAGGAGATGGAACGCGAGTTCTCACTCGATCGGGTCGGCGCCTCTCCGTCGGTCTTCGATCCCGAGAAGCTCCTCTGGATGAACGCCCAGTACATGGCGCGCATGCCGGCCGAGGAGCTACTCGCGCGCGCCGCGCCACACGCTCCGCAGGGAGTGCCGCCTCGCGACGCGGCGATGCGGGCCATCGAGCTCCACCGCACCCGAGCCCGCACGACGATCGAGCTCGGACGAGCGCTCTCCTCCTACGCGCAGGATCCGGAGACCTACGACGCCGACGGCTGGAAGAAGCAGGTCAGGCCCGAGACGCCGGCGCAACTCGAGCAGTTGATCGCGCGCTGGCAGACGCTCCCGGACTGGTCCGTGGCGGCTCTGGAAGAGTCGCTGCGCGAGACGGCCGGATCGCTCGGCGTATCGGCCGGCAAGCTGATCCATCCTGTACGCCTCGCGCTGACCGGTACGACCGTCGGGGCGCCCCTCTTCGACGTCGCCGCGCTCCTCGGGAAGGAAACGGGCCTGCGCCGGCTGGGGAAGTTCGTGGAGGCGGCGAAGGCAGCGACGCCGGTCTAGGGGGGATGCCGAGTTCGGGATCCCTCGCTTCGCTCGGGATGATCGCCGCGCATTCGCGCGCCGATCAGCTCTTCAGCCGGTAGTCGTTCTTCAGGTGGTCGAGCTCTTTCAAGGCCGTCCGGAGGACGCGGATGACGCGCGAGACCTCCCGGCCGTAGTACTTCATCTCCGGATCGCAGTCCGTCAGCCCGTAGACGGCCTCGTCCTTCTCGAGACGGTCCTTCTCGTAGGAGAGCCGCTCGATCAACTCGTCGAGCTCCGTGCGCAGCACGAAGGCGATGTCGCGCACGCCGAGGAACCGGCTGCACTGCGGGCAGTGGACCTCTTCGCTCCCCGTGTCGGGGATGCCGTCGATCACGAACTGCCGCTCGCAACGCGGGCACTCGAAGACTTCCGGAATCATGGCCGCGGACGAGTTTACGCTCACGCGCGCCGAATCTCAGCCGGCGGCCGCCCGTCGCGGTCCGGCAAATCGCTTGCCAGAACGGGCGATCGCCCCGGCTCCTTCGCTGCGAAGGAGATCCGGGCCTTCCCCGGTCCGTACGGCATCGCAGGAGGCGCCGAGGGGAATTCCCGCGTGCGCGCCGGGCCTCCCTCACGGCATTCTTATACATATGCGGCGATCGGCGGTTTCCGGCCAAGCGCTCGAGACCGTCCTGAAGAAATCGTGAGACCTTGACGAGACTCCACACCTCGAAGTTCCTCTCGTCGGCGCGCACTCGCGACCTCGGACTGGTGACGGGTGTGTCGCTCTTCGCACGGCTCGCGTTCTTGAGGTTGAAGGATCCCGACGCGATCTCCTGGGACCTTCGTGCCTGGAGCGACGTCGCGCGCCGGCTCGCGGCCGGCGAGAACCCGTACGTCAGCACGGACTTTCTGAACTGGCCTCCCGTCTGGATGCAGTTGATCTTCGGGCTCGACCGGATCGCGAAGGTGGTCGGGATCTCGACCGTTCTTGCCATTCAGCTCTTCCTGATCGCGGTGGAGGTCGGCGTGATCGTCGCGACCTACGATCTGTTGCTCGCGGTCGGATGCTCGCACCGGAAGGTGCGGTGGTTGCTCTTGATTGGAATCGCTCTGAACCCGATCTGCATCCTGCTCGTGTGCCAACACGGCAACTTCGACGTTCTGGTGGGGTTCCTGGTGCTCCTCTTCCTGTCCGCGCTCCTCCGATGGAACCGAGGTGGACCGGTCGAAGACTGGCTTCTCGCCTGCTTCTGGCTCGGTCTGGGCACCGCGGTCAAGGTCGTGCCCATCGTGCTCGCACCGCTCCTTCTCGTCGGTGTCCGAAGGCTCTCGCACGCGGCGCGGTTTCTGGGCGCTGCGGTCGTCTTGGGTCCGGCGGCGTACGGCGTCAGCGTCCTCTACGTCCTGAGTCCGACCGCGATCAGGGAGAAAGTGATCGGTTATCGATCCCTGCCGTGGAGGTTCGGGTTCACATACCTCCTCCGCGCTTTCCATCTCGAGCGATGGATCGGAGCCTATTCGGTTCTTTTCGTCGGGGCGCTTCTCGCCTGCATGGCGATCGTCGGAATGGGCGCCGTGCGCCGCGTCACGGTTCCGGACAGAAACCTGATCTACGGCGCTCTTCTCCTGCTGGCGTTCATACCCTTCGCGGGCCCGGGATACGGACCGCAGTACATCTACTGGTTCTGGCCGCTCGTCCTCGCGGCTTTCGCGACAGGGACCCGGAACGTCCGGGAAGTCACCATTCTGTTCGCGGCGACGGCGGTGGCGACTTACTTGATCGAGTACGCCTTCCGGGCCACTCTCGGCGGTTATCTCCTGGGCCGCTTCTCGCCGACCCACCCTCTCGTTCTTTACACGACCCAGAGGTTGCCAACGGTTCGCCTGCCACTCTTCCTGTCGTATGCCGTCCTCGTCGGGACCCTTTTCGCCAGCACACTCGGAGACCGTGACCCGAAGATCGCATCCCCATTGCCGATCCGGCCCGGGACGCGCCTCCCGTGATATGGTGACTCTGCCGATTCCCTCCGACGGACTGAACCCAGCAAGTAACTGAGTGACCGCCGCCCGGTTTCCGGCGAGAAAGCGGGCACGTCATGGAAAGTCTGAAAAGCTGGAAGTGCGTCAGTTGTGGTGGGTCCGTCGCTGTCAAGGCCGAGTGGGACGCCAGCGGCACGTGCAGGTCTTGCGCGGTTCCGAGCACGACGGGCGACGCCGCGACGAAGCAGGAGATTCTCGCCCAATTGAGCGACCGGTATCGGGAGGCGCGACAGCTCGTCTCCTCGGCAAAACCTTACTCGAGCCTCGAGTCGGTTCTCGCGGCGATGCAAAACCCGGATCAGACTGCGTCATCCTGGGCCGATCGAACCGTCGAGTTGGTCGCCCTCTGTTTGGAGGATCTCGCCACCGAGATCGACCGCCTTTTTCCCCAGGAGATGACAGGCGAGATCGCTGAAAGCGCGCTGTCGGCCTATCGGGTCCGCCGATCCCTCGCGCAGGGTCTCCGGCACGCCACAAAGGACTTCGTCGCCGCATACCTCCATTCGGCTGTACCGACGCGCGAGGAGCTGCCCGCACCGCCGGTCGCCAGGTCCAACAGCCGGGGGACGAAGCTTCGGTTGCCGGACACCGTGGTCTCCCAGCGGATTCTCACCCGAGCCCTCGGCCCGGAGCCGTTTCCCTGCGTGATGTGCGGCCACAGGAAGGCGAAGCACATCGTCGGGACAGATGGCGCGGGTTGGTGCGGCCAGGGTCTACGCTGCGAGTGCGGCGGCTTTCAGGAGTGGCGCTCCTTGGATCGTGGTCACGCGAGCAACCTGACTCTCGCGGCGCGTCTCTCGTGAATCCCTCCGAAAGTGCGTGGCCCTGCGAGGCGACGTCGAAATGAACTCCCTTGCCAAGAAACGGCTGGTGGCCGAGGTCCGGGCGGCGCTGGTTTTCACCAGATCCGCCGCGCTGGAAGAGTACGGCGGGTTTCCCGACCTGCACTACTACATCATGGAGGACCGGCACCCGAGCGCCCTCCAACTGCTGAGCGAAAGGGAGAACCGGTTGGCAATCGGCGACGCGCTCGCGAACCTGGCAAGCGCGTGCGACCACGATTCGGACCCCGCCAAGCGATCCGCGGCGCGCAAGCTGCGCGCCTGCCGAGTCAGGCTCCTCAATGCATTCGAGCCGACCACAACCTCCGTGTAGAACCAATTTGGCCGACAGTCGCGGTGAAATGGATCTTTCTGTCGAGGACACCGGGGAAGGTTTCCGAAGCGAATTGGCTGGCCAACCGGGACGCCTTTCGAACCGCTGGCGATCTGAGAGGAACCGGCCTCCCTCTCATTCTTGAAGCGAGACGGGCGCCCCGCGGCGCCCCGTCCAAAGCAGCAAGAGGGCCACGGCGGCGTGCAGCGCGGCGCCCGGCGATACCACCAAGGCCTTCCTGTGGCCGGCCGTGCCTAGGCTAGGAGCGCGATCAGTGTGTTCTAGTTTGCCGGCTTTCGGGGGCCTCGTTCCGACGCCGGCAATGGACGACCGTCCGAGCGGAATCGACGAAGCTCGACGAGTTGAGCGTGTGCCCAACGGATGGGTTGGCTGGGAGTCTCTTCTCTCGCGATCGCCTTCTTGCCGCCGTCCCGCGGACGTCGTTCACCGGCCGACGAACTCCTCATCAACTGTGCGGCGAGGTATATGCTCGGCCCGGGTCGTGGATCTGGCACGACGCGCTGCTGAAGGAGAAGCCATGGAACCGATTTCGTCTCGACTCCGTAGGCTGGTGGCTCTCGCCTGCGTCGCGCTCCTCGCCCACGGCGAAGGCGCCCTTCTGGCGCAGGAAGCTCAACCGCAGGAAGCTCAGCAGGGGACGCCGGCCGAACCGGCGGCCGAGAAGCTTTCCGCGGACCAGCTCGATTCGCTCGTGGCTCCGATCGCTCTGTATCCCGATCCGCTCCTGGCCCAGGTGCTCGCCGCGTCCACCTACCCCCTCGAGCTGATCCAGCTGCAGCAGTGGCTCGAGAAGAACAAGAACCTCAAGGACAAGGCGTTGGCCGATGCGGTCGCCAAGCAGCCCTGGGACCCGTCCATCCAGTCGATGGCGGCGGTTCCCGAGGCCGTGAAGCGGCTCGCGGACGACATCCAGTGGACGACGCAGCTCGGGGACGCCTTCCTCGACCAGCAGAGCGAGGTCATGGACGCCGTCCAGCGGATGCGCAAGAAAGCCGATGAGAAAGGCGCCCTGAAGTCCAACGAGCAGCAGACGGTCGAAACGAAGGTCATCGAAGAGAAGACGGTCATCGTCGTGCAACCCACGAATCCCGAGGTCGTCTACGTTCCTTCCTACAATCCGACGGTCGTCTACCCGCCGCCGGTCTACCCATACCCGCCGGTCTATTACCCCCCCTACTACCCGGGCGCCGGGTTGGTCACTTTTGGTGTGGGTATGGCGATGGGCGCGGCGATCTGGGGCGGCTCCTGCTGCGGTTGCGGCTGGGGCGGGAACAACACGGTCAACATCAACAACAACAACAACTTCAACCGGAACTCGAACACGAACGTCAACCGCGGCCAGGGTGGCGGCAACCGCGGGAGCGGCAACTGGCAGCACAACTCCCAGCATCGCGGCGGCGCCCCCTACTCGAACAAGGCGACGGCCGGAAAATACGGCGGATCGGCGCGAGGCGAGGCTCGCGGGCAAGGCGGGGCCGGCAGCCGCGGTGGCGGAGCCAGCGCCAGCAGCCGCAGCGCCGGAGCCGGCAGCCGAGGTGGCGGGGCCGGAG
>JBKPSZ010000156.1:0-7579 GCA_046735265.1 Acidobacteriota bacterium
GGCCTGGCGGGTCCTCACTCTCGGCGCCGAGCCGGTCGCGCTCGACTTCAAGATCTGCCACGTCCTCTTCGGCATCGGCGTGGTGCTCGCGGTCCGCCAGATCGTCAAGGAGAGCGGCGCCCTCGGAATCTGGGCCGACGCGGCCGCGAGCTTCGTCGCGGTCTCGCCCCTGTTCTGGGACACCGAGAGCCTCGGAATCGCCGAGATGCCGCTCGCCTGGTTCGCGCTGACGGCGCTCGGGCTCGCCTTGCGCCTCGCGCGGAGCGAGCCGGGTCTCGGACTCGCCGCCGGCGCGGCGCTCGGGTTCCTCCCGTGGGTCAAGAAGGAGGGTACCTCCCTCGCCGTGCTGCTTCTCGCCGCGCCCGTTCTCCTCGGAAGCGCGCGAGGTCTGCCCGCGCGTCTGCGGCGGGCGCGGCCGGCCGCCGGGATCGCGGCCGCGATCGGGGTTGCCGCCGTCCTTCTCGAGCGGCGCCTCCTGCCTCGCGGTCTCACTTCGTTCTTCGCGGGGGACTGGTCGGGGCGGCTCGGCGCGCGGATCCGCCATCCGATCGCGGTGCTGGCGCCGGCCGGCAGGGAGCTCCTCGTCCCGGCGTGGCTCGGATTCTGGCTCTTTCTGGCGGCCGGCCTGGCCCTCGCCCTCCGACGCCGGCGGAGCGAAGCCCTTGCCGCGTTCGGAGTCGTTCTGGGCCAGGCCGCGCTCTATCTGCCGGTGTACTTCGCGACCTACCTCGATCCGGCCGCGCACATCCGGGCTTCCCTCTTTCGACTGCTCGCGGCGCTCCTGCCGATCGGCGCCGTGGGGATCGCGCTCGCGGCGGGTGCGCCGTCGCGTCAGGGCGCGCCCGAAGACGTCAGCGCTTCTTGAGGCCTCTCCGGACGAGCGGAGCCGAAGCCGCGGCGAGCGTCGTCAGGAGCGCGGCCAGGACCTGCGCCTTCGTCGACGAGTCCATCTCCTTCCACTCCTCGGCGAGCCGCCCGATCGCCTTGCGGGAGGTTCCGGAGATCTTCTTCCAGGCTCGACGCGTGGCCGCGGCGCCGTCGCCCGATGCGGCGGCGAGACGATTGCGCGCGCTCGAGGCTCTTTTCGCAAGCGTCGCCATGAGCCCTTCGAGCTCTCGCTTCCCGCGCGAGGCGGTGCGGGGAGGCGCGGTCTTCTTTCGCGCGGCGGGGGAGCCCTTTCGGGTGGCGGCGGGCGTCCCGGAAGCCTTGCGCCGGCGCGTCTGGGCGCGCCGCGCCCGGGTGGCGGCGGCCGGGGACGGTTCCCCTCCCCGCTCGCCGTGGACTTCGGATTCGGTCATGAGAACACCTCCGGATTGATGATCGGGCGCGCCGGCTCGTCCCGGATCGGGCGGCTACGGGCGCGTGCATTGCATTCAATCACGAACGCGCCTCCGGCCGGGGAAAACGTGCTGGCCGGCGGCCGCCGAAAACCAGCGCGCCGGCGCCATTGCTTTCCGGAGGAAGGAGGCACGGCATTAGCATGTTTTCCCTGCCGTGACCGTGGATCGGAAGGCCTGCCTCGATTGGTACGGGCGCAACCGCGAGCGCTCGGCGGGAATCTTCGCGTCCGTGCGACCGGAGGCCTACTACGACCGGCCGATTCCCCTTCGCAATCCGATCTGCTTCTACGAAGGGCACCTGCCCGCCTTCGGCGTCAACACGTTGGTCAAGAGAGGCCTCGGGCGCTCGGGTGTCGATTCGGACCTCGAGGTGCTCTTCGAGCGCGGGATCGATCCGGAGGATGACGCGCACGTGCCGACTTCGGGAAACGGTTGGCCGCCGCGGAAGGAAATCCTTCGCTACGCCGATTCCGCAGACCGGCTCGTCGCCGAAGCGATTGCGAGCGGACCGATCGATGCGCCCGAAAACCCGGTGCTCGCCGGGGGCCTCGCCCTGTACACGGTCCTCGAGCACGAGCCGATGCATCAGGAAACCCTGGGCTACATGTGGCATCGGCTGCCGTACGACCGGAAGATCGCTCCGTCCGGCGCGCCGGCCCTCGTCGTCGATGGCGTCCCTCCCGGCCGCTCGACCACGCGGGTCCCGGCGGGCCGGGCGACGCTCGGCGCCCGGCGCGGAGAGATCCCTTTCGGATGGGACAACGAGTTCCCCGGCCAGGTGGTCGAAGTCCCGGCCTTCGAGATGGACGTCTTCGACGTCACCAACCGCGACTTCGCGGAGTTCCTGGACGCGGGCGGATACCGGCGCGAGGAGCTCTGGTCCCCCGAGGACTGGAAGTGGCTTCGCCAGGAGGGGATCGAGCATCCGACGTTCTGGGAGCGGGAGGGAGAGCGCTGGTACTGGCGCGGAATGTGGGAGAGGCTGCCGCTTCCGGAGGCGTGGCCCGTGTACGTGTCGCATGCGGAAGCCTCGGCCTATGCGCGCTGGAAGGGGAAGCGCCTTCCGACCGAGGCCGAATTCCACCGCGCGGCCTACGGCGCGCCGGATGGTTCCGAGCGTCCGTTTCCCTGGGGTGAGGCGGAGCCGGACGCGACGCGCGGCAACTTCGACTTCGAGCGCTGGGACCCGGTCCCGGTCGGATCGCGTCCCGCGGGCGCGAGCGCGTGGGGAATCCAGGAACTCGTCGGAAATGGCTGGGAGTGGACGTCGACGGTCTTCTCCGGATTTCCGGGCTTCGAGCCCATGCCGTCCTACCCCGTGTACTCCTCCGACTTTTTCGACGGGAAGCACTACGTCATGAAGGGCGCCTCGCCCGCGACCGCCCGCGAGCTGCTTCGCCCGAGCTTCCGGAACTGGTTCCGCGGCAACTATCCGTACGTGTACGCGACGTTCCGGTGCGTGCAATGAGGCGACTCCCATGAGCCTCCCTCGCCGCGTCGCGGCCCCTCCCGAAGAGGTCGTGCGGGAGTTCGCCGAAGACGTCCGGCGCGACCTGCAGCTCTCGCCGAAACAGCTCCAGTCGAAGTACCTCTACGACGCGCTCGGATCGGCGCTCTTCGAGGCGATCTGCCTGCTTCCGTGGTACCGGATCACGCGCGCGGAAGGGCGGCTCCTCTCCCGCTGGGGACTCGAGATGGTCTCGGGCGTCGCAGGTCCGGTGACGCTCGTCGAGCTCGGGAGCGGCAGCGGCGAAAAGGTCTCCCTGATCGCGCGGGAGCTTCGAAAGCTCCAGCATCCCATCGCCGTTCACCTGATCGACATTTCGCCGGCGGCGCTCGAGCTGTCGGAGAAGAACCTCGGCCGAATCGAGCACGTCACCGTCGTCGGCCATCGCGCGACCTACGAAGAAGGGCTGCGCCGGGCGGCGCGCGAGCGCCCGTCCGACTCGGCGCTGCTCGTGCTCTTTCTGGGCTCCAACATCGGCAACTTCGATCCGCCATTTTCCGAGCTCTTTCTCGCGGAGATCCGCCGCGCGCTGCGCCCGGGGGACGCGCTCCTTCTCGGCGCGGATCTGGTCAAGCCGGAAGCGGAGCTCCTTCTCGCCTACGACGATCCGCTCGGCGTGACGGCGGCGTTCAACAAGAACGTGCTCCGGAGGATCAACACGGAGCTCTTCGGAAACTTCGACCTCGAAGCCTTTGGCCACCGGGCGGTCTGGAACCGCTTCGAGCGGCGGGTCGAGATGCACCTCGTGTCGCGGCGCGATCAGGAGGTCGTCATCCCGCGCGCCGACCTGGTCGTTTCGCTCGCGGAGGGCGAGACGATCTGGACGGAGAGCTCCTATAAGTACGAGCCGGACGAAGTCTTCCGGATCGGCTCGGCCGCGGGCTTTCGCCCCGCCGGGCAGTGGATTGAACCCGACGCCCGCTTCGCGCTGACCCTCTTCCACGCCGAGTAGATAGCCGCCCGCCCCCGGCGTGCCTTGGCCCGCCGCCTTTCCGCATGGTAGCGTGCGCGGGTTTGCGCAGAAGGAGGTCAGAAACCTTGAAGCCGATTGCCGCCCTGCTCGTTCTGTCGCTGTCTCTCTCGCCGCTGCCGGCGGTCGCGCAGGAACGAGTAGATCTCGACGCGGTCACCCGCATCCGACACGAGGGATTTCGAAACTCGCAGGTGATGCGGCTCGCGAGCGAGCTGATGGACGGGGTCGGGCCGCGCCTGACCGGTTCGACCAACATGAAGCTCGCCAACGACTGGGCTCGACAGAGATTCGCGGGCTGGGGGCTGACCAACGTCCACCTCGAGAGCTGGGGTCCGTTCGGCCGGGGGTGGGAGTACGAGCGGTCCGCCGTCCGGCTCGTCTCGCCCGATCGCGCGGAGCTCCTGGCGTTGCCCGAGGCCTGGACGCCCGGAACCTCGGGCGCCGTTCGGGCGCCGGCGGTGCGGGTCGAAGTCTCCTCGCGCGAGGAGCTCGACAAGTTCCGCGGCAAGCTCGCCGGCCGCATCGTCTTTTTCGGCGAGATCCCCGAGATCAAGCTGCACGAGAAGGCGGAGGCGGAGCGTTACGACGAGAAGGCCCTGGACGAGGTCTTCCGGTACGAGCCGCCGGGCGGTGCGCCGCGATTCGACCGCGAGGCCTACCGGAAGCGTCGGGAGCTGCGCCGCGCGGCGGACAAGTTCTTCGCCGAAGAGAAGGCGGTGGCGATCGTCACGGCGAGTCGCCGCGAGAACGCGCTCGCCCTCCAGGCGACGCACTCCGGGTGGAAGAAGGAGGACCCGGCGCCTCTGCCGGCGCTCGTGATGACGGTCGAGCACTTCGGGCGGGTCGCGCGGCTGCTTCAGCGCACCGTTCCGGTCGAGCTCGAGCTCGACGTCCAGACCCGCTTCCTGGACGCGGACCCGATGCAGGCGAACGTCGTGGCGGAGATCCCGGGGACCGACCGCAAGGGTGAGGTCGTGATGATGGGCGCCCACCTCGACTCGTGGCATGCCGCGACCGGAGCCACCGACAACGGCGCGGGCTCGGTCGTCGTCATGGAGGCGGCGCGCATCTTGAAGTCGCTTGCGACGCCGCCCCGGCGAACGATCCGCGTCGCGTTGTGGAGCGGGGAGGAGCAGGGTCTCTACGGCTCGGAGGGTTACGTCGCCGAGCACCTCGCCTCGCGTCCCGCGGTCACGGATCCGGAGCAGTTGAAGCTCCCGGATTACCTCCAAAAGAAGACCTGGCCGATCACGCCGAAGCCCGAACACGCCCGGTTCGCGGCCTACTTCAACGTGGACAACGGGACCGGGAAGATCCGCGGCATCTACACGGAGGAGAACGCGGGCGTCGTCCCGATCTTCGAGAGCTGGATCGCTCCGCTGAAGGACCTGGGGGTGACGACGGTCACCATGAACGACACGAGCGGCACCGACCACGAGTCCTTCGACGGCGTGGGCCTGCCCGCTTTTCAGTTCATCCAGGACGAAGTCGAGTACGGGACGCGCACCCACCACACGAACCTCGACACCTATGAACGTCTCCAGAAGGACGACTTGAAGCAGGCGGCCATCGTCCTGGCCTGCTTCGCCTGGCAGGCGGCGGTCCGGCCCGAGATGCTCCCGCGCAAGCCGATGCCGACGGAGCCGCCGGCCGAGAGCGAGCCGCCCCACTGACGGGTTCGCGATGAAATCGCTCGCATTCGCGACGGCCGTGTCCGCGCGCCGCAGGAGGACCTCGTGATCGCTTCGACCGTCGGCCTCGCCCTGTCGATCCTGGCCTCGGCCGTCTCCGCCGCTGGCGCACCCGCCCCCTCCTCCGGTCTCGTATCCGCGGACGAGCAGAAGGCGGCCGACGCCATCCGCGCGCCGCTCCTCTCGGCGCACATCCAGTTCCTGGCTTCGGACCTGCTCGAAGGCCGCGGCCCGGCGACGCGAGGTGACCGGCTCGCTCTCGAATACGTCGCGACCGAGCTCGCATCGATGGGCTTTCAGCCGGCCGCGCCGGAAGGGAGCTGGATCCAGAAGGTGCCGCTGGTGTCGATCACGCCGAAGACGCCGGATCCGATGGTTTTCGCCTCCGGCGGGAAAAAGGTGGAGCTCCAGGGCAGGGCGGACTTCGTCGCGTTTCCGGGCATCGCGAAGCCCGACGTCAAGTTCGAGGACGCCGAGCTCGTGTTCGTCGGCTACGGGATCGTCGCGACCGAGTTCCAGTGGGACGACTACAAGGACGCGGACCTCCGGGGCAAGGTTCTCGTCATGATGAACAACGACCCGGAGAACGATCCGAAGCTTTTCGCCGGCACGACGCGCCTGCGGTACGGGCGATGGGACTACAAGTACGAAATGGCCGGGAAGAGGGGAGCCGCCGGCGCGCTCCTGATCCACACGACGCACTCCGCCGGATATCCGTGGCAGGTCGTCCAGACGTCCTGGTCCGGCTCGAAGTTCGGGCTGCCCTACGAAGGAGAGCCGCGGGTCCAGGTCAAGGGTTGGATGACGGAGGACGCGTCGCGCAAGGTGGTCGCCCTGGGAGGTCAGGACCTCGACCGGCTCCGGGCATCCGCGGAGCGGCGCGACTTCCGTCCCGTGCCGCTCGGAGTGCGGCTCTCCTACGCGATGACGAGCGAAATCCGACAGGTCGAAAGCGGCAACGTCATCGGCAAGCTCCCCGGCTCGGATCCGGCTCTGGCGAATCAGGCGGTTCTCTACACGGCCCACCACGACCATCTCGGAATCAAGCAGGGGCTCCCGTCGGGCGCGGATGCGATCTGCAACGGCGCCGTGGACAACGCTTCGGGAGTCGCCGCGATGCTCGCGATCGCGAAGGCGTTCGCGGCGCTGCCGAAGGCGCCGCGCCGCTCGATCTACTTCGCTTCCGTCACGGCGGAGGAGCAGGGACTGCTCGGGTCGGAGTATCTCTCGAAGCACCCTCCGATCCCGACGGGCCGCATCGCCGCCAACGTCAACATCGACGGGATCAACATCTTCGGGCGTACGAAGGACCTGACGATGATCGGCTTCGGCAAGTCGAATCTGGACGACACGATCGTCGCGCTCGCCGCGGTGCAGGGACGCGTCGTCAAACCCGATCAGTTCCCCGACCGCGGGTCCTTCTACCGTTCCGACCAGTTCAACCTGGCTCGGGCGGGGGTGCCGGCCGCGTACTTCGCCGAAGGAACCGATTTCGTCGGCCGTCCGACCGGCTGGGGCAAGGAGCAGATCGAGAAGTGGGAGGCGACGCACTACCACCAGCCTTCCGACGAGTTCCACGCCGACTGGGATCTTTCCGGCGCGGTCGAGGACGTCCGGCTCGACTTCTTTCTGGGCGTGAACGTCGCGAACCAGGACGCGCTCCCGGGTTGGAAACCGGGGGACGAGTTCGAAGCTGCCCGTAAGAAAGCCCTGGCCGAGCTTCAGACGAAGTGAGAGCCCCGGTTTGAAAACTCTGCCGGCCGGTCGCGCAGCGACCGCCTGCCGGCCAGCCTTCGAGTCGGCGCGAAAGAAAGCGCTAGCGGAGCCTGTGTCGAGGTGAAGGCTCCGGTTTAGAAACTCTGCCGGCCGGTCGCGCAGCGACCGCCTGCCGGCCAGCCTTCGAGCGGCCCGTCAGAAAGCCTTGGCCGAGCTTCAGACGAAGTGAGAGCCCCGGTTTGAAAACTCTGCCGGCCGGTCGCGGAGTGACCGTTCAGCCGGCCAGCCTTCGAGGCTGCGCGAAAGAAGGCGCTCACCGCCGCCGAGCCGAGGTGAGCGCTCGGGCGTAGGG
>JBKPSZ010000157.1:0-4880 GCA_046735265.1 Acidobacteriota bacterium
GAATGGTCTCGTGGGCTCGGAGATGTGTATAAGAGACAGCCTCGACTCTTCCGCGCTCTCCTTCGTCGTGCCGGTCCTCGGGCAGGAGGACTTCTTCCCGGATACCCATCGCCGGATCTACCGCGCGATGCTCGAGCTCTTCGAGCGTTCGGCGGAAATCGACACCCTCACGTTGAAGGAGGAGCTCGATCGGACGGGCGGTGTCGAGAAAGCAGGAGGCGCCGCCTACCTCGCCTCCCTCGTGGACGCCGTCCCCGACGTCGCCAACGTCGAGCACTACGCCCGGATCGTCAAGGAGAAGTCGACCCTTCGGCGTCTGATCCAGGCCGGCCAGAGGCTCGTGCGCCAGGGCCTCGCGCAGGAACAGGACGCGGAGCAGCTGCTCGGAACCGCCACCGGGGAGATCTTCGACATCGCAGAGGACGCCATCCGCGGCGGTTTCACGCCGATCGGTCAGATCGTCAAGCACAACCTCGAGATCATCGAGGACGCGCGCAACCGCCAGGGAATGCTCTCGGGGCTTCCGACGGGATTCACCGAGCTCGACCGGATGACCTCCGGGCTCCAGGCGACCGACCTGATCCTGCTCGCCGCGAGGCCCTCCGTCGGGAAAACCTCCCTTGCCTTGAACATCGCGCAGCATGTGGCGTTCCGCGAGGGTCGGTCCGTCGGCTTCTTCTCGCTCGAAATGTCGAAGGAGCAGATCGGTTTCCGGGTCCTCTGCTCCGAGGCGGACGTCGACGCCAAGAAGGTGCGAGACGGCTTCGCCTCGCGCGAGGCGACCGTGCGTCTGGTCACCGCGCAGACCAAGATCTCGGGTGCCAACTTCTACCTGGACGACGGCGCGGCGCTGTCGGTGCCGGAAATGCGGGCCAAGGCTCAGCGCTTGAAGCGCGAGAAGGGCCTCGACCTGATCATCGTGGACTACCTTCAGCTCATGGCCGGACACGGGCGTTTCGACAATCGCACTCAGGAGGTCTCTCAGATCTCGCGCGGCTTGAAGCTGCTTGCCAAGGAGCTGCGCGTCCCGATCCTGGCGCTCTCCCAGCTTTCGCGGCAACCCGAGCAGCGGAAGGGAGAGCTGCGGCGACCGCAGCTCGCGGACCTGCGCGACTCGGGCTCCCTCGAGCAGGACGCGGACGTCGTTCTCTTTCTCTACCGCGAGGAGCTGTACGACCGCGAGACCGATAGGAAGGGGATCGCGGACGTTCTCGTCGCGAAGCAGCGCAACGGACCAACCGGCGATTTTCCGCTCGTCTTCCTCGCCGATCACATGACCTTCGCCAACTACGCAGGCCCGGCTCCGGTGCCGGGCGGCTCCGAGCAGCCGTTCTGAGGCCGCGTTCGGTCGGGCCTGCCGATAGCTGTTAACCTTCCCGGGCTTGAATCCCACGAGCGGGCTCTCGGGTCTCCGATCTCCCTCCCGTCCGACCCGCGCGATCGTCGATCTGGATGCGATCGCTCGAAACTACCGGCTTCTCTCGGAACGCGTGGCGGGCCGAGCCGTGTATCCGGTTCTCAAAGCGGACGCCTACGGGCACGGGGCCGTTTCCGTGGCACGCCGCCTGCAGTCGGAAGGCGCCGACCGTTATGCCGTCGCCATCGCGGAGGAGGGGATCGGATTGCGCCGCGCGGGGATCGCGGGCGAAATCCTCATTCTCGGGGCCTCGTACGCTTCGGATTTCCCGATGCTCCGCGGCTACGGCCTCGTCCCCGCCCTCGGGGATCTGGATCAAGCGCGGGGATTCGCGGAGCGGTGTCGCAACGGAAGGGCCCGCTTCCCCGTGCAGTTGAAGCTCGACAGCGGAATGGGACGGCTCGGCTTTCGCCCCGAGGCGGTACCCGCTCTGGCCAAGCTGCTCCGCCGCAGTCCGGGCCTGGAGGTGCGAGGCGTCTTCACGCAGCTCGCCTCCGACAAGGATCCGGATCCCGGCCCGACGCGGCGGCAGCTGGAAGCGCTGCACAAAGGGGTCGAGATGCTGCGCAGCGCCGGCATCGCCCCCGGGGCGGTCCACGCGGCGAGCTCCGGAGCGATCCTCACGAAGGAGGAGTCGCTGCTCGACGCGGTGCGGCCCGGGCTGGCGCTCTACGGAGTGCTTCCCTCCGAGGATCTCGCCGATTCGGGGCTCACTCCCGCGTTGTCGCTCGAAACGGAGGTGCTCGCGGTAAAGGACGTTCCGGCCGGCACGCCGCTCGGCTACGGCGGCGCCTACGTGACCACGCGCCCGTCGCGGATCGCTGTCCTTCCCATCGGATATCATGACGGTTACCGGCGTTCGTTCACGGGTCGTGCCGCGGTCCTTTTGCGCGGAGCGAGGGCTCCCGTCGTGGGGTGGGTGAGCATGGATCTGACGCTCGTCGACGCGACGGCGACGGGAGCCGAGCCGGGCGACCGGTCCGTCCTCCTCGGCACCTTGGGCTCCGACACGATCACGGCCTGGGAGCTGGCGCGTCTGGCCGACACGAACCCGTACGAGATTCTTTCGGCGATCGGGGCCCGTGTGCAGCGCGTGTACGAACCGTCCGGCGCCTCCGACTGAATGCGGCTTCTCGAGGCCATCGGCCGTGTCGTTCTGCGCCTGCTCGAGCAGATCGGCCGGTTCTTCCAGATGCTCGGGCGAACCGCGTTCTGGGCGGTGCGTCCCCCGTTCGATCTGGCGGAGTGGCTGCGTCAGATGGTCCGCGTCGGCTTCGACTCGATCCCGGTCGTGTTCCTGACGACCCTCTTCACCGGCATGGTCATGGCGCTGCAGACCTACAACGGTTTCGCGCGCTTTCACGCCGAGGGCTGGGTCGGCAGCGTCGTCGCGCTCTCCCTGACCCGGGAGCTCTCCCCGGTCCTGACGGCGCTGATGGTGACGGGACGGGTCGGCAGCGCGATGGCGGCCGAGCTCGGGACGATGCGCGTGACCGAGCAGATCGACGCCCTGACCTCGCTCGCGACCGAGCCGGTGCAATATCTGGTCGTGCCGCGAGTGGCCGCCTCGGTCGCCATGATGCCTCTGCTCACCCTCATGGGGGATGCGGTCGGCATGTACGGCGGCTACCTCGTCGCCGTGCAGCTCCTGGGCGCCAATCCGGTGACGTACGTGGACAACTCGTTCAAGTACCTGACGGTCGCGGACGACGTCGTTTCCGGGCTCGTCAAGGCCGCCGTCTTCGGGCTTCTCTTCTCGCTGATCGCCTGCGTGCGGGGCTACGACACCCGCGGCGGGGCCGAAGGCGTCGGGCGCTCGACGACGGCCGCCGTGGTTTCGGGCAGTCTTTCGATCCTCCTCGCCGACTTCTTCCTGACCAAGCTGCTCTTCTGACCATGGCCGAACCCGCCCGCGCCGCCGCCAAGCTCGTTGCCGAGGACCTCCACAAGTCCTTCGGGCCGAAGGTCGTCCTGGACGGCGTCAGCTTCGAAGTGGCCGACGGCGAGTCGCTCGCGATCGTCGGCCCGTCCGGGACGGGCAAGAGCGTGCTCTTGAAGCATCTGATCGGCCTGATCCGGCCCGACTCCGGTCGGGTGATCGTGGGGGGAACCGACGTCTGGAGCCTGTCGCACATCGAGCGTAACCGGCTCCGTCGAAAGTTCGGGATGTCCTTTCAGGAGGGAGCCCTCTTCGACTCGATGAGCGTCTTCGACAACGTGGCCTTCCCGCTGCGCCGCTTCGGCCGGCGCCCGAACGAGGTCCGGAAGCGCGTCAAAGAGTGCCTCGAAATCGTGCATCTCGAGGGGGTCGACGAGAAGATGCCGGGGGAGCTCTCGGGGGGCATGCGCCGCCGCGTCGGCTTCGCCCGAGCGATCGCCCACGAGCCCGAGATCCTCCTGTTCGACGAGCCGAACACGGGACTCGACCCGATCATGACCGATATCATCGACGAGGTGATCCTGGAGATGCGCGAGAAGACGAAGGCGACGATCGTGACGATCACGCATCACATGCCGAGCGCGGAGAAGATCGGCGACCGGATCGCGCTCCTCTTCGGGGGGCGCCTTCTCTTCCAGGCGCCTCCGGCGGAATTTCTTCGATCGACCGACCCTGCGGTGCGACAGTTCGTCGAGGGGCACGCGCAGGGTCCGCTGACGGACGCGATGACGGAACCGGTCGGGAAGAGGATTTCGGAGGCGCCATGAATACCGCGGCCAAGGTCGGAGCGTTCTTTCTCGTCGTTCTCGTCATCGCGGGACTCCTGATCTGGAAGATCGAAGGGATCCGGATCGGCCGCGGGAAGCCTCACATGGTGCTGGCGGAGTTCAAGGACGTCGCGGGTCTCGACGAGAAGTCCACGGTGCGCGTCGCTGGCGTGCGAGTGGGCAAGGTCGGCCGCATCCGAGTCAACCCCGCGACGGGTAAAGCGGTCGTCGAGCTCGAGATCGACCCGGGCGTCGAGCTGCGTCAGGGCGCCGCCCCGGAGATCGCCAACCTGGGGCTCCTCGGGGAGAAGTACGTCGAGCTCTATCCCGGCCCGGCGGGCGCACCTCCGTTGCCCGAGGGCTCGGTGCTCCGCGGTGGAACCCCCGTCTCCTTCGACGAGATCACGAAGCTCGCCCGCGACATCGAAGTGCAGATCAAGGACATCTCGACGAACCTGAATCGGTCGCTCGGAGGCCCGGAAGGGGAGGAGCGCCTCCGCACGATCGTCGAGAACGTCAAGCTGATCACTGACGATCTGCGGGTCATGATCGCTTCGAATCACGGCAACGTCGATGCGACCATCTCCAACTTCAAGGAGTTCTCGGCCATGATGACGAAGCTGGTCGATCGGGTTGACCGCCTCGTCGCGGCGAACTCCGAGAACGTGACGGCCGGGATCACCAACATCCGCGACATCACCTCCAAGCTGGAAACGACGACCGACAACCTGAACCAGATCACCGGAAAGATCCAGTC
>JBKPSZ010000158.1:0-6558 GCA_046735265.1 Acidobacteriota bacterium
GTGCGAACGGGATGAACTCCGCCGGAGACTCGAGCCGAAACGCGGCCACGCTGTAGACCGGCTCGTCCCCGAGGACGAATCGGACGAGGAGCGTCGAAGTGACCGCCGAGACCACCGCCGGCCCGAAGATCGTCATCGAGAAGGAGCCGACGACGACCTCGAGCACGAAGAGCGTCGCCGCGATCGGCGTGTTGTAGGCGCCCGCAACGCCCGCGGCCATCCCGCAGGCCGTCAGGATGCGCAGCCGCTCGGGAGAGACGTTCAGCCGCCGGCCCACGGTCGATGCGAGCGCGGCGCCGACCTGGATGATCGGACCCTCCCGCCCCTCCGACCCGCCCGTCGAGATCACCGCGAGCGAGGAGACCGCGCGACCGAGCGACTGCCGCAGGCGGACCCGGCTGCGGCCCAGGGTCACGACTTCGATCATCTGAGAGATCCCGTGCGTCCCCGATTCCCGATAGAAGCGCGACACGATGAATCCGCCGGCGAGGCCCCCCGCGGCGGGAAGAAAGAGACGGAGGAGGACCGGCAGCGATTCGGCCCCGGCCACCACGTCGCGCGCGTCGATCAGCACGCTCGTCAGCCGGGTCGTCGCGGCGCGAAACAGGATGGCGCCGAGCGCCCCGAGCGCGCCGGCGACCGCCGACAGCAGGAAGAACTGGGTGTTCGGGTCGCGTGCGAAGAACCGGCCGAACCACGGGAAGCTCCGGCGGGAGGGCTCCGGCGCCGGCGCGCCCTCGGCCGAGCTCATTCCTCCTCGCCGCTCCGGCCGCCGCCTTCGTCCTCCCCGCCGAAGAAAAAGGCGTGGGCGCAGTCGCGGCTGCAGAAGATGCTCCCGCCCCTGCGAACCTGACACGAGCCGCACACCGATTTGCGGCACAGGCGGCAATTCGGGAGCGTGTAGCCGAGATCCTGTCGACAGATGGCGCAGAGATCGCCGAGGCCCGGCACGAAACCAGTATAGGCTCGGAACCCTCTATAATCCGCCGTTCGCCGGCGGTGTAGCTCAGTTGGTCAGAGCAAGCGGCTCATATCCGCTGTGTCGGGGGTTCAAATCCCTCCACCGCCACCAACTCCTCGCGACGACGCGGCTCCGTCCGCGAACCGGATCGGGATCTCACGCGACGGAGCGGGCTCGAGATCGCGAAGCGTCTCCGGCGTTACGATGAACGCGTGACCGTTCCCGAAGCCCTTCGGCGGGCCGCCGAGACGGGCCTCCTCCCGCGCGGCGCATCCGTGCTTCTGGCGGTGTCCGGCGGCGCCGACTCGATGGCTCTCCTTCGCGGATGCGCCGAGGTCGTCCCGGAGACCGGCTGGTCGCTCGCGGTCGGGCACGTGCACCACGGGCTGCGCGGACGCGAAGCCGACCGCGACCTCGCGTTCGTCCGCGAGAACGCGCGCCGCCTCGGTCTGCCGCTTCTCTCTCGGCGGATCGACGCCCGCGCCGTCGCGCGCGAGCTCGGCATCTCTCCCGAGGCGGGAGCGAGGCACGGGCGATACGAGGCGCTCGCCGGGATGGCCCGGGAGGCCGGCGCCACGCGGATCGCCGTGGCCCATCAGAGGAACGACGTCGCCGAAACGCACCTGGTTGCGCGCGCGCGGCGGGGCGGCGTCTTCGCGCTCGCGGGCCCTCGAGAGCGGCGGGCGGACGGCGTCGTCCGGCCGCTCCTCGAAGTGACGCGGCAGGACATCCTGGATTACCTCGAATCCCGCGGCATTCCCTACCGGCGCGACTCGTCCAACGGCGACCTCCGATTGAGCCGGAACCGGGCGCGGCGGGAGCTCGCCCACGCGGGACGCGGACGCATCGAGGAGCTCGCCGACGCCGCGAAGGCAAGCGCGGGGGAACGGGACGCCGTCGAGCGCGAGATCGAGCGCCGGTTCCCTCCCCGGCTCCACGCCGGACCCGGTTCCGTGCTCGTGGACGCCGGGTTCCTCGCCTCCTGCCCTCGGGAGCTCGCACGGCGCGGGCTCTCCGAGGCGGCCGTCCGCTTCGCACTTCCGGGGCGTCCTCCGCTCACGGGACGCGAGCGGGAGCGCATCCTGGAGCTTCTGGCAGGCGGCGCCGACTTCCGTTTCGAGGCGGGCCGGCGGATCCGATTCGAGCGACGGGGCGGAATTCTGCGGATCGCGCCCCGCCCGGAAGTCGCGGCGGCCGGCCCGAAGGTGTAGGATTTTCTTCAGTTTCGGATCCGAAAATGGACGCGACGAACTTCGAGAGACGCTTCGAGGCGGACCGGATCGCGGCCCGCATCGGGGAAGTCGCCCGGCGCCTGGACGAAGACTTCCGCGACCGGCCTCTCGTGCTCCTCGCGATCCTGAAAGGCGCCGCCCTCTTCGCCGCGGACCTCTCGCGGCGACTGACTGTTCCCCTGACGCTCGAATACATCAGCGTTCGCCGGGCGGAGGGCTCCGAGATCCTGCAGATCGATTTCGCGACCGGCTTCGAGATCACGGGCCGGCCCGTCGTGCTCTTAAAAGACGTCGTGAACACCGGGGTCATCGAAACCTATCTTTCGGATCAGCTTCGGGGAGGCGGCGCCGAGAGCGTCCGGATCGCGGCGATCGTGGACAAGCCTCATGAGCGCAAGACCGACCTCGCCGTGGACTACGCGCTCTTCACCTCCGAGGGAGGGACCTTCGTGGGCTACGGCATGGAGCACCGCGGGCGCTGGGGAAACCTGCCGTACGTGGGAGAAATCCCGGCCGGGCAATAAATTCCGACTTTCGTCCGTTAAACTCAAGGTCGGTGCCAGGAACCTGAGGAGTTAACCATTTGAACGCCACCATCAAGAACCTGCTCGTGTGGATGGTCATCCTCGTCTTGATCATCCTCGCCTGGAACGTCTTCAAGACCGGCGCGACGGCGATCGAGGAGATCACCTTCTCGCAGTTCATGGACCAGGTCGCCCAGGGGCATGTCCAGAAAGTGACCATTCGCGGCGACGAGATTCGCGGGGCTTACGCCCCGTCGGCCGGCAAGCGGGAGACGACGTTCAAGACGTACGCCCCCAACTATCCCAAGCTCGTGGAGGATCTCCGCGAAAAAGGGGTCGGCATCGAAGTCGCCCCGACGAAGGACTCCTCCTTCGTTTCGGCCCTCGTGATGTACGGCCCCCTGATCCTGCTGGTCGCAATCTGGTTCGTGATCATGCGTCAGATGCAGGCGGGCGGGAACAAGGCGCTCTCGTTCGGTAAGTCGCGAGCCAAGCTCCTGACGCCGACGCAGAAGAAAGTGACGTTCAAGGACGTCGCGGGGGTCGAGGAAGCCAAGGTCGAGCTCCAGGAAATCATCGAGTTCCTGAAGGACCCGCAGAAGTTCCAGAAGCTCGGCGGCAAGATCCCGAAGGGAGTGCTCCTGATCGGGCCTCCGGGGACCGGCAAGACGCTCCTCGCGCGCGCGGTCGCGGGCGAGGCGAACGTCCCGTTCTTCACGATCTCGGGCTCGGACTTCGTCGAGATGTTCGTCGGAGTTGGCGCTTCGCGCGTGCGCGACCTCTTCGAGCAGGGGAAGAAGAACGCCCCGTGCATCGTCTTCATCGACGAGATCGACGCGGTCGGCCGGCACCGCGGCGCCGGACTCGGCGGCGGGCACGACGAGCGCGAGCAGACGTTGAACGCCCTTCTCGTCGAGATGGACGGATTCGACACCAACGAGGGCGTGATCCTGGTGGCCGCGACCAACCGGCCGGATGTGCTCGACCCGGCGCTGCTGCGGCCGGGACGGTTCGACCGGCGCGTCGTCGTGGATCGTCCCGACCTGCGGGGCCGCGAGCAGATCCTCCGCGTGCACACGCGACAGACGCCTCTCTCGGACTCGGTCGACCTCTCGGTCATCGCGCGCGGAACGCCCGGCTTCTCCGGAGCCGACCTCGCGAACCTCGTGAACGAGGCGGCGCTGAACGCGGCGCGGTTCAACAAGAAGAAAGTCGAGATGATCGACTTCGAATACGCCAAGGACAAGGTCATGATGGGACCCGAGCGCAAGTCCATGATCATGACCGAGGAGGAGAAGCGGAACACGGCGTATCACGAAGGGGGGCACGCGCTCGTCGCGGCGCTTCTCCCGGACGCCGATCCCCTCCACAAGGTCACGATCATTCCGCGCGGGCGCGCGCTCGGCGTCACCATGCAACTGCCGGCCGAAGACAAGTACTCGCACACGAAGGAATACCTCGAGTCGACGATCACCGTCATGATGGGCGGTCGCATCGCCGAGGAGCGGTTCCTCGGCCACATGACGACCGGCGCGGGCAACGACATCGAGAAGGCGACCGACGTGGCCCGCAAGATGGTCTGCGAATGGGGAATGAGCGAGCTCGGCCCCCTGACCTTCGGGAAAGTGGACGGCGAGATCTTCCTCGGGCGCGACTTCGGCCGCACCCAGGACTACTCGGAGGCGACCGCCAACCAGATCGACGCCGAGGTCAGGCGCATCGTGACCGCCGCCTACGAGCGCGCGAGCAGGATCATCGCCGACCACGAGAAGGCGATGCACCGCCTGGCCCGGACCCTTCTCGAGAAGGAAGTCCTGGACGGCGAGGAAGTCCTTCAGATCCTCGCCGAGGAGACCGGCGTCGACGTCGCGAAGCTCCGCAAGGCCGGACCTCCGAAGCCGCCGATCGTCACGCCCCCGGGCGCTCCGGTCGTGGCCGGCGACGAGGTCGGGCCGCTCGTTCCCGAGCCGGCGTAGCAAACCCGGAGTCCGTCGTCCCGAGTCCTTGGTCCGTAGTCGATACCGACTGCGGACTCGGGACCACGGTTGTGCCCGCTCCTGATAACCTCGCTCTCCATGAGCTTCGCCGACGAATTCCTCCCCGAGTTCCACGACGAGATGGCGACGCTGCGCCGCCTCCTCGAGCTCGTGCCCGCCGACCGCCTCGACTGGAAGCCCCACGCGAAGTCGCGAAGCCTCGGAGAACTCGCGACGCACCTCTCGGAGCTGCCGCGCTGGGGCATGCGATTCGGGAAGGAGACCTGGCAGATCGGCAGCGAGAAACCGCCGGTCATGAAGAGCGCCGCCGAATTCCTCGCCCGATTCGACGAGAACGTCTCCGGCAGCCGCGCCACCATCGCCGCGACCGCCGACGACGCCATGGCCGGAGAGTTCACCGTGATCCGGCCCGACGGCCAGGTCTTCTTCCGCCTTCCGCGGCGGAAGGTCCTCCGCCTTTTCCTTCTCAACCACATCATCCACCACCGCGGTCAGTTCACCGTGTACCTCCGGTTAAACGACGTGCCGCTCCCGTCGGTCTACGGACCCACGGCCGACAAGCCCCTCCAGTAGCGCCACCCCCTCCGCTAGACTCGCGCGCGTGAGCGTGTCGGCGGACCTCGTGTTTCCGGCGGGCAGCCGCGCGGTCCTGGCGGAAATCGCCGGGTGGGACGGCCTCCGGACGGCTACCTTCTCCGCCGCGGAGTTCCCGGTCGACGTCGTCCGTTTCGCCGGCTCCCCGTCGCCGCCGGTCGTCCTTTCCCGCGCCCGCCGCGCCGAGAGCCTGAAGGCGCTCCCCGGCACGCTGCGGGAACGGGCCCGACTCGCTTTCGAGCGCGCGGAGCGTCCCGGGGGACACCTGGCGCTCCCCCGCGGCCGGAGGATCGACTTCGAGCCAGGGCCGGCCGTGATGGGAATCGTGAACGTGACCCCCGACTCGTTTTCGGACGGCGGCGTCTACTTCGACCGCGGTCGCGCGGTGGAACGGGCGCTCGCCCTGTTCGCGGAGGGTGCCGCGATCGTGGACGTCGGCGGCGAGTCCACCCGGCCGTCCACGTACGGCGAGGCCCCGGCGGTTTCGCTCGAAGAGGAGCTCTCCCGCGTGGTTCCGGTCGTCTCAGGGATCCGCCGCTCGAGCGACGCCCCGATCTCCGTGGACACGCGGCGGGCGGCGGTCGCCCGGGCCGCCCTCGACGCCGGCGCCGACGCCGTCAACGACGTCTCCGCGCTTGGCCATGACCCCGCGATGGCGGAGACGGTCGCCGGCGCGGGCGCCGGCCTCCTCCTCATGCATATGAAAGGGGACGATCCCCGCCGAATGCAGGACGACACCCGCTACGTCCACCCGGTCGCCGACGTCGCGGAGCTGCTCGCGGCAGCCGCGACGCGCGCTCTCGAGGCGGGCGTCGAGCCCGACCGGATCGCAGTCGATCCGGGCCTGGGCTTCGGAAAGAGTCCCGAAGGGAACCTCCTTCTCCTGCGGCACCTCTCGGCTTTCCGTACCCTGGGCTTCCCCGTCGCGGCGGGCGCGTCTCGAAAGGGGTTCGTCCGCCGCTTTTCCGGCGTCGCCGAGGACTCGACCGTGGAGGATCGCCTGCCCGGCTCTCTCGCCGCGGTCGCCGCCGCGGCGGCCGCCGGCGCCGCGATCGTCCGCGTGCACGACGTCTCGCCGACGGTCCGATTCCTGCGGATGGCGTGCGCGATCGATCGGCCGGTCCTCGAGGGGACGCCGGCGGTGTCCCGATGATCGAGCGGCTGAGCGGTCCGCTGGGCGTTCTCTCCCGCGCCACCTTCACGTGGCGGGACGCGGTCGACATCCTCGCCGTCGCCTTGATCGCCTACAC
>JBKPSZ010000159.1:0-23740 GCA_046735265.1 Acidobacteriota bacterium
GCGTGGTACCAGCCCTGCGGGTCGAGGTAACAGGTGTTGATGAAGTTGTGTTCCTTGGCCCACTTCGAAATGGCGAAGCTACAGCCCTCCACCCAGAAATTCGGCCCGAAGTCCTCGACGTTCGGGATCGCGCGATAGACCGATTCCGTCGATGTGATGAACCACGCTCCGGCGTGTTGTGGTCCGGCGGCGCTCGCGAAGTCTCCCGGATCGACCTGGTAGTAGCGCTCGGCCGCTCCTCGCATCCGCCACGCCGGGTCTGTCGCGTATATCCAGAAGCGAAAGCTCGCGGTGGAAGGCCACTTCGCAGCGTACGGAGAGAGGCCGATTTCCCAGGTCGACGCCAATCCTTCGGTCGAGAGATACGAGGTTCGCTGCATCAGAGGAGCGATCGGTACGGCGATCGTGAGCGCCGCCGCCGGACCGCTGATCGTTCCGAGCGGGTATACGGACCGGCGGACCGTCGTGGTCGTCGTGACGAGCGTCTCGTAGCGCGTCGTCCCGGAGATCGTCCGCGTATCGTTCAGAGAGTCGCTCCAGGTCCAGCCGTTCGCGTTCACCGGGAGCCGGTAGGCGACATCGATCGCCCGGTCCGCGCCCGAAAGATCCGTCACCGTCAGGTCGACCGCGATGGCCGAAGACGTCGGGGAAAAAGCGAGATCGAACTTCAGGGCATTCACCGTTCCGGTCTGGGTCGTTCCGGACACGGTCAACGGCACCCGGTTGACCGTGGAGCTCGTCGCTTCGCGATAAAAGAGACCGGACGCGTTCGAGCTCAACGGAATCGGCGATCCGTTGGCCGAGATCGAGGTGATCGACCCCGAGTCGTCGAACCCGAGCGTCAATCCGCCCCCGGAAACCGCGGAGTTGACCGCGAGCGGCTCCATCGCGCTGCGGAGCGCCGTCCCGCAGAGCGAGACGACGATGGCGACCGCGCCCGAAACCGCGAGAACCCCGTTGAGAGGCTTTCCGCCGGATCTCATGGACATGTCGCTTCGCGGAGCGCGATCGTCCGCGAAGGCGCGCGGTGCGAGAGTACCGAAGGCCGTCGGTGAAGGAACTCAGGGACTGAGGCGTCTCCCAACCCGGGGGCCGCCAGAGCGCGGAGGAACCTTGCTCGCGACGGCTTGCGCCGGCGGACCGGAGTCCTCCGCCTTGACGGACTCGGACAGCAGAGCACGCGCCTCACCTCGCGAGCACGGACGTGGAAGACACTGGTTTTCGGCTACTTGGACTTGGAGCGTAGCACAAAAGTGCCACACGGAACTCGGAATCGGATGGAGGACACCGGCGCGCTCAGGGCCGCCTATGGCGCGGATTTCCCAGGAACCAGGGGCGTGAGCTTTTTGCCCGGAATCGCCGTTGGCCGGCTCTACGCCACCCACACGGTCTTGACGTTCACGAACTCGCGGATGCCGTGGGCCGACAGCTCGCGCCCGAAGCCCGAGTGTTTGACGCCGCCGAAGGGGAGGCGCGGATCGCTCTTGACCATGCCGTTAATGAAGACGGCGCCCGCCTCGATGCCCGACACCAGCCGCTCGCGCTCGGCGGGGTCCTTCGTCCAGGCGGAGGCCCCGAGGCCGAAGCGGGTGCGGTTGGCGAGCGCGATGCCCTCTTCCAGGTTCGGGAACCGGAAGAGGCTCGCCACGGGCCCGAAGATCTCCTCGTCGGCGCCCGGGCTGCCGAGCGGAACCTCGCCGAGCACGGTCGGCGCGTAGAAGTTGCCGGGCCGGTCGATCGCCTTCCCGCCGAGGAGGAGCCTCGCTCCCGCCGCTACGGTCGCCTTCACCTGCTCGTCCACTTCGGCGCGGATGGCGGGCGTCGCGAGAGGGCCGATCTCGGTCTCGGGGTCGATCGGGTCGCCGATCTTCAAAGCCGCCATCTTCTCGACGAAACGCTTCTCGAACTCGGGCGCGATCGCCTCGTGTACGAGAAAGCGCTTGGCCGCGATGCACGACTGTCCGTTGTTGATCGTCCGGGCCTTGACCGCCGTGGACGCGGCGGCTTCGAGGTCGGCGGAGGGCATCACGAGGAAGGGATCGCTTCCGCCGAGCTCGAGGACCACTTTCTTGATCTGGCCGCCGGCGGCGCGCCCAACGGAAGAGCCCGCGGCTTCGCTTCCGGTCAGCGTGGCGGCGGCGATGCGGGGATCCTCGAGGAGCGACGCGACGCGAGTCGAGGCGACGAGGAGCGTCTGGAAGGCTCCGTCCGGGAATCCGGCGGTCCGGAAGATCTCTTCGATCGCGAGGGCGCACTGCGGCACGTTGGAAGCGTGCTTCAGGAGCCCGACGTTGCCGGCCATGAGCGCCGGCGCCGCGAACCGGAAGACCTGCCAGAACGGGAAGTTCCACGGCATGATCGCGAGCACCGGACCGAGCGGCTGATAGCGCACGAACGCGGACGATCCGTCGCTTTCCGCCGGCTCGTCGGCGAGAAAAGCCTCGGCGTTCTCGGCGTAGTAGCGGCAGACCCAGGCGCACTTCTCCGCTTCCGCCACCGCGGCGCCGATCGGCTTTCCCATCTCGAGCGTCATGAGCTCGCCCCACCGCGCCTTGTGCGACTCGAGCACCTCGGCGGCGCGCGTCATCCGCGAGGCCCTTTCGGAAAAGGGGGTCGCCCGCCAGCTCCGAAAGGTGGCGGAGGCCGCCTCGAGCTTGCGCTCGACCTCCTCGGGCGTGGCCGGCTCGAAGTGCTTGAGAACCGCACCCGTCGCGGGATTGATCGAATCGATGCTCACGACTCTCCTCCTTCGAGTTCGAAGCGAGCCTGCATGCCTCGCCGCGCGAGCTCCGCGAAGAACGGATCGGGAGCGACGGCCGTCTCCGGGCAGAGCACCCCCGGCTCCGTGATCGTTCGAGCGGCGAGCATCTGCGCGGCGATCGAGAGGGGCACGCCGGTGTCGAGCGACCCGGCCGCGATCTTCCAGGCGGGGTGCGGGAGCACGGTCATTTCGGCGCGCGACGTGACGCTCCGCCCGGCACGCCGGCCGACGGCGTCCACCCGCAGCACGTCGCAGTCGTCGGGATCGCTCCCTCCGGGCGGCGCAGGCTGCCGGGCGGCGAGCGACAGGAGCATCTCCCGTGGCGTGGCGTCGCGAACGACCGGGTCGCGGGATGCGAATCCGAGCTCGACCAAGAACCGCATCTTGCGCGTGAAATCCGGTTCGAAGGCGACTTTGAAGCTCGCCGCGCGGAGGCCCGGGTAGGACCGCGGGAACATCGCGACTTCGGAATGAAGCGTGTAGATGGCGCTGACCCTCCCGACCGGAGGCGGGAACTCGATCGTCTCTTCACCGCTGCAGGGCGGGACGGCTCTGGCCTGGCCGTCGCAAAACACCATCGGCTCGAGCGAGAACTCGTCGATGACGGTGTCGAGCGCGTAGGGGACCGGGAGAGGGCCCGACGCCTGCCGGTCGATGCATCCCACCCGGACGTGCAGCTCCTCGACGGCGTCGAAGCGGCGGGCGAGCGCGCCTGCCATGACGTTGGTGATCCCCGGGGTCGAGCCCATGCCGAGAAGCGCGGTCACCCCGCGCCGGCGGAACTCCTCGTGCAGTTCGAACTGCTTCACCGAGCCGTGGTAAAGGCCGCCCAGGTCGGTGTACGGAACGCGGGCGGCGAGGGCGGCCCGCATCACGGGTACGTTGAAGTAGTAGGTGACGCAGTTGGCGACCGCGTCGTGCCCCTCGAGCAGCCTCGATGTCGCCTCCTCGTCGCGGACGTCCACGACCGCCGACGCGACGCGCGGGTCGCCGAACTCGACCGGTCTGCGGTCCGCCGCGGTGATCGAGACGTCCGGCGCGAACTCGAGGAGGTCGCGCACGACGACCGAAGCCATGGCGCCGGCGGCGCCGAGAACGAGCACGCGCATCGCAGCGACTCCGGAGACGCCCGGCTCAGTCCTCTTCGTCCGGGACGATGTCGGGCGTGGACTGGTCGACCTCCTTCAGCGTGTCTTCGAGGGCGTCGAGGACCTTGTCGATCAGCGCGTTCGAGATGTTCAGCGCCGGCTCGAAGCGGACGACCTTCGAGTTCGTCAGAGTCCCGGCGACGAGGACGCCGCGGTTGAAGAGGCCTGCGACGACCTTGTAGCCGACTTCGGAATTCGCGAACTCGAGCCCGAGCAGGAGCCCCTTGCCTCGGGCTTTCCGGATGATCCGGTCATAAGAGAGCTGGAGCGCGATCAGCTGTCCCAGAAAATACTTCCCCTTCCGCGCCGCCTGGCCGGGCAGATCCTCTTCGATCGTCACGTTCACCGCCGCGATTCCGGCGGCGCAGGCGAGCGGGTTGCCTCCGAAGGTCGACGTGTGGATGAAGGGGTTCGACTCGAGCACGTTCCAGATCTTCGGCGTCGAGATGAAGGCCGAGAGAGGCATGACGCCGCCGCCGAGCGCCTTGCCGAGACACATGATGTCCGGAATCGTGTTCCAGTGCTCGACGCCGAACATCTTGCCGGTCCGCCCGAGGCCGGTCTGGACCTCGTCGGCGATCAGCAACGCACCGTATTCGTCGCAGGCCTTCCGGATCCGAGGCCAGAAGTCGTCGGGCGGAACGATGGCTCCGGCCTCTCCCTGAACCGGCTCCATGATGACCGCGGCGACGCCCGCTCCCGTCGCGTCGGCCTTGTACAGCTCGTCGATCACCGCGTCGGCGTCCCCGAACTCGACGAACTGGATGCCGGGAAGGAGCGGCAGAAACGGCTCGCGGTACTGCCACTTGCCGAGGAGCGAGAGCGAGCCGCAACTCTTCCCGTGGAACCCGCGGAGGGAGGAGATGAAGTTGGGCTTGCCCGTGTAGAGGCGCGCGAGCTTGATCGCGCCTTCGACCGCGTCCGTGCCGTTGTTGATGAAGAAGGAATACTGGAGATCTCCCGGCGCGATCTCTCCCAGCAGCTCCGCGAGCGCCCCGCGCAGCGGATCGAGCAGCTCCTGGGAGGAGAGCGGCATCCGGGCGAGCTGGTCCGCGACCGCCTTGACCACCTTCGGGTGCCGGATGCCGGCGCTGTAAATCCCGTATCCGCCGAGGCAGTCGATGAACTCCCGTCCGAGGATGTCGCGGAACATCGAGCCCTGCCCCTCCCACTCCAGAGCGGGGCTCTCGCGCATCTCGACGACCGACTTGCGGTAATCGAGATAGCCGCGGTTGTAATAGAAGGAGAAGTTGTCGACCGTGTCGGCGACGATCTTCGTCTTCTGCTCTTCCGAGAGCGTCGGCGCCGAGATGATGTCGAGCCAGCGCTGAGACTCCGTCAGGATTTCCTTGGTGTCCATGGCGACCCCACTTCCGTTCATGAAGACCCTTTCCGCTCCCGGGTCGACACCGCGGACTAGGAGTCGGCCACCGAGAAGAAGTACCGGCGCTTACGAGAGCGCATCCTCGAGCACCTCCAGCCCTTCCTGGAGCTGGTCGTCGGTGATAGTGAGAGGCATCAAGGTCCGGAGCACGTTGCCGTGCGTGCCGGCGGAGAGGAGGATCAGGCCTTTCTCGTAAGCCCTCCGGACGACGGCGGCCGCTCGGTCCTTGTCCGGCTCCTTGCTCGTTCGGTCGCGGACGAGCTCGAGCGCCTGCATGGCGCCCAAGCCGCGCGCCTCGCCGACGAACGGGAAGCGCTCGAAGAAGCCGTGAAACCGGCTCTCGACGGTCCGCCCGATCTCGGCCGCGCGTTCGTCCAAGCGTTGCTCTTCGAGGAAATCGAGCGCCGCCAGGGCCGCGGCGCAAGAGACCGGGTTGCCCGTGTAGGTCCCGCCCAGGCCGCCGACCGGCGCACGATCCATGATCTCGGCGCGGCCCGTGATCGCCGAAATCGGCAGACCGCCTCCGAGCGACTTCGCCATCGTGATGAGATCGGGCTCGACCCCGTAGTGCTCGCATGCAAACAGCCGGCCCGTGCGGCCGAAGCCGGTCTGGACTTCGTCGGCCACGAACAGGATCCCGTGCTCGCGGCAGAGTCGCGTCAAGTGCGAAACGGCTTCCGGCGGCGCGACGACGAACCCCCCCTCGCCGAGCACGAGCTCCATGACGACGCAGGCGACCTTTTCGGCCGCGACCTGCGTGTAGAAGAACTCGTCGACCGCCGCGATCCAGCCGTCGAGCGTCCCGGTGGGCATCCGGTACGGATAGGGGTAGGGGAGGCGGTACACCTCCGGCGCGAAGGGGCCGAAGGTGAACTTGTAGGGGCGGACCTTGCTCGTCATGGACATCGTGAGCAGGGTGCGGCCGTGAAACGCGTGATCGAAGACCACCACCGCCTCGCGGCCCGTCGCGCTCCGTGCGATCTTCACCGCATTTTCCACCGCCTCGGCGCCGCTGTTGGCGAGCATCGTCTTCTTCGCGAAGGAGCCGGGCGTGATCCGGTTCAGCCTCTCCGCCACCGCGACGTACCCCTCGTAGAGCACGACGGAGAAACAGGTATGCGTGAGTTTGCCGATCTGTTCGCGGGACGCGGCCACGACCGCGGGGTTCGCGTGGCCAACGTTCAGCGTCCCGATCCCGCCGGCGAAGTCGATCAGGACGTTTCCGTCGACGTCGGTCAGGAGCGCCCCGCGGGCCCTCTCGGCGAAGATGGGTGTCGCGTGAGCGATGCCCGCGGGCACCGCTTCCTGCCGCCGGGCGTAGAGAGCGGTCGAGCGGGGGCCGGGGATGGCGGTCTTCAAGACGATCGAGCGAGGCATTGCGGCGACCTTATGAGGTCAGAGAAGTGAGCCCGAGAAGGCTCGAAGGGAGCCTACCACGGGCCTTCCGAAGCCGGCCCGGAAGCGGTTAAACTCCTGATCAGAAGTCATTTCCGCGATCCGGATGTAGGATCTGCCGGACTTTCCCGGCGCCCTCGAGACGGGGGCAGGAAGGGGTAGCTCGGGCATGAGCGACGCGGCGATTTCCGGTCGGATCGACGGCGGGGGGACCCCGGCGGACCACCTGGCGAGGGTGCTCGGCCGGGCGGACCTCGTCCTCTTCACCGTCTGCGCCATCCTGACGATCGACACCCTCGCTTCCTCGGCGGCGATGGGCTACTCCTGGTTCTCCTGGTGGGCCATCACGATGGTCGTCTTCTTCGTCCCTTACGGGCTCATCACGGCCGAGCTCGGATCGGCGTGGCCCGGGGAGGGAGGCGTCTACGTCTGGGTCCGCGAGGCCTTCGGGCCGAAGTGGGGCTCGACGGCGGCGTGGCTCTACTGGATCAACAACGCGACGTGGATCCCGTCGGTCTACCTGATCTTCGCGGGCACGTTTTCCCAGATGTTCTTGAAGACCCACTCGCCCTGGCAGGAGGCGTGGATCGCGATCGCGCTGACGTGGATCACGGTCGCGATCGGCGTCGTCCGGCTGGAAGTCTCGAAGTGGGTTCCCAACCTCGGCGCCGTGGTGAAGGCCCTGATCTTCCTCGCGCTCGGCGTGCTGGGACTGTCGGCGCTCTTGCGCGGGCGGTCCTCTTCGAACGCATTCTCGATCGGGAATCTGGCACCGAAGTGGAACGACACCCTGGCCTATCTGCCGGCGCTCCTCTACTCGACTTTCGGTTTCGAGCTCATGAGCTCGGCCGGCGGCGAGATGAAGAACCCGAAGCGGGACGTTCCGATCGTGATCCTCTGGTCCGGGGCGCTCATCGCGCTCGTCTATTCGTTCGCGATCGGCGGGATTCTCTTCGCCGTGCCGGCGGAGAAGCTGTCGATCGTGACGGGGACGTGGGACGCGCTCGCCGTTCTCGGAAAGGAGTGGGGCCGCGCCGGGGACACGGTGGTCTTCCTTCTCGGATTGGGCTTCCTCTACGCGTGCGTCGCCAACGTCGTCACCTGGAGCCTCGGCTCCAATCGAGTCGCCGCGGTCGCGGCGGAAGAGGGCGTGCTTCCGGAAGCGCTCGGGCGGCTGCACCACCGGTTCAAGACGCCGGCCCTCGCCTTCGTCGCCATGGGCTTCATCTCGACGCTCCTGCTCGTCGGAGGCGCCTCGCTCTCGAGCAGCCAGTCGAACATCTTCTGGATGACGTTCCGCATGTCGGCGTTCTGCCTGTTGCTTTGCTACCTGCTCGTCTTTCCGGCGTTCCTCGTGCTCCGCAAGCGCCGGCCGGATCAGCCGCGTCCCTACCGTCTGCCGGGCGGACCGGCTGCGGCGGCCATCGCCTCGTGGGTCTGCACTCTCTACATCTTCGGTGCCTGCGTTCTCTTCTTCATTCCTTCTCCGACGAGCCAGGCCCCGTTGAAGGAAGGGTTGATCCTCGGCGCGGAGACCGTCGCGACCATCGTCATCGGCTGGCTCCTCATCCCGAAAGGCAAGCGTCTCGCGCGAGGGCCCGGTCTATGATGCCGCCGCCGCGCCGGCCGGAAGCGCCGGCGATTCTGAAGTTCCGAGGAGCGTCCCGATGACCCAGGACCTGAAGGGTGCCCGCGAAGAATCCGCCTACGTCCTCGACCTCATCGGCAAGAAGACGCTGACGCCGCCCGAGCAGAGGCGCGTGATCGACGACTCGGTCCGGTACTGGACCGACTACGTCAACCCCGGTTTCCTCGAGTACCGCAAGTCCGTCTCGACGGACTACACCGCCGTCGAGTGGCAGGACGAAGGCGCGATCTTCCGCGACGTGCAGGGGAAGGAATTCATCGACATGCTCGGCGGCTTCGGGATCTACGTCACGGGCCACCGGCACCCGAAGGTTCTGAAGGCCGTGCGAGAACAGCTCGACCGGCAGGCGATCCATTCCCAGGAGCTGATCGACCCGCTCCGCACGTACCTGGCGCACCTCCTGTCGATGATCACCCCGGGGGACCTCCAGTACTCCTTCTTCACGAATTCCGGAACGGAGTCGATCGAAGCCTGTCTCAAGATGGCGATGCTCACGACCGGCCGGCACCATTTCGTCGGCGCGCTCGGCGCCTTCCACGGCAAGTCGCTCGGTTCGCTCGGAGGCACCTCCAAAGCGGTTTTCCGCGAGCCCTTCCTGCCGCTCAAGCGTTGGACGCACGTCCCGTTCGGCGATGCCGACGCCCTCCGCATGATCGTCGCGAGCGGCGACTTCTCCGGCGACAGGGTCGCCGCGGTCGTTCTCGAGCCGATCCAGGGAGAGGGCGGAATCAACGTGGCGCCCCCCGGCTACCTCGCCGCCGCCCGCGAAATCTGCGACCGGTACGGCGCGATGCTCGTCTTCGACGAAGTCCAGAGCGGGATGGGCCGCAGCGGCCGGATGTTCTGCTGCGAGCACGACGGCGTGGTGCCCGACTTGATGGCGCTCGGCAAAGGCTTCGGCGGCGGAGTCATGCCGATCGGAGCCTGCGTGGGCACGCCGCGGACGTGGGAGCGCTACATCGAAAACCCGTTCCTCCACACGACGACTTTCGGGGGAAATCCCGTGTGCTGCGCCGCGGCGATCGCGACGATCCACGTGCTCCTCGAGGAGGATCTGCCGCGGCAGGCGGCGGAGAAGGGAGAGTACCTTCTGCCGCGCATGAACGCCCTCGCGAAGAAGTACCCCAAAGTCATGGAGCGCGCCCGAGGGCGGGGCCTGATGCTCGGCATGGAATTCGTCAGCCACGATCTGGGCTACGCCGTGGCCAAGGCGCTCTTCGGACGGGGAATCCTGATCTCCGGGACGTACATCAACGCGCAAGTCCTTCGCGTCGAGCCGCCGCTGCCGATCGGCTATCCGGAGCTCGACCGTTTCCTGTCGGCGCTCGAGGACTCCCTGGGCGAGGTCTATCGAGCCGAGAGGCTGTAGAGGAGAGCCGCTCTCCCGCGGGCCGCCGGAGCCCGCGACGGCGTTCGACCCGTGGACCCGAGCTCTCCTTCCTCGATCGAAGCGTCCTGCTACTGGCTCGCGACGCGTCCACCGCGCCGGATCGAGCGCCTCCGGGGAACGCGCGCCGCCGACGTCGTGATCGTCGGCGGCGGTTTCACCGGGCTCTGGAGCGCTCTGTTCCTGAAGGAGCTCGATCCCGCTCTGTCGGTCGCGATCCTCGAGCAGGGCGTCGTGGGCTACGGCGGCTCGGGCCGCAACGCGGGGATCGTCGGAGAGACGATCGACCACTCGCACGAGCTCGCGGCCCGGCACTTCGGATTCGACGAGGCGAAGGAGCTCGCGAGAGTCGGGCGCGAGAACCTGGACGAGCTCGAGCACTTCCTCTCCGCGCGGGGCATCGACGCCGAATTCGATCGGACGGGCCAGCTCATCGTCGCGTTGACGGAGGAGCAGGCAGCGACCCTCCGGGAGTCGGTCGCCTTCGCGCACCGGCTGGGACTCTCCGACTGGCGTTTCCTCGAAGAGACCGAGACGCGGGCCGAGCTCTCGAGTCCCCTCTACCGCGGGGCCGCGCTCGCGCCCCGAAGCGGGACCATTCATCCGGTCCGGTTGGTGGACGGCCTGGCCGCGGAAGCGGGCCGGCTCGGAGTCTCGATCTTCGAGAAAACCCCCGTGTCGCGTCTTTCTGTTGCCGGAGGACGGGTGGTCGCATCGGCTCCCGACGGCGCCGTCTCGGCGGAGAAGCTCGTCCTGGCGACGAACGCCTATACGCACGCGCTCCGGCCGCGTCTTCTCTCCCGATACCTGCCGCTCTACGACTACGTGGTCGTGAGCGACCCTTTGACGCCGGACGAGCGCCGGTCGATCGGGTGGGCGAGGCGTCAGGGCGTGACCGACGCGCGAGCCTTCTTCAACTACTACCGACTGACCTCGGACGGGCGCGTCCTCTTCGGAACGAGCGAGGCCGTCTACCATCGCGGCAATCGCGTGGATTCCCGTTTCGACCAGTCGCCGGCTCACTCGGAAGCCCTGCGCGCGAGCTTCGAACGCCACTTCCCGCAGCTTCGCGGCCTCCAGTTTCCCTACGCCTGGGGAGGACCCATCTGCTCGACGACGAGGCTGACCCCGTTCTTCGGCTCGGCCCGCGGAGGTCGCATCTCGTACGCTCTCGGCTACACGGGGCACGGAATCGGCAGCACGCGGCTGGCCGGGCGGATCCTCGCGCTCCGGGTCCTCGGGCGCGACAGTCCGCTTCTGGAGCTCGCGATGGTCCGGCGCCAACCGATTCCCTTCCCGCCCGAGCCCCTCCGCAGCCTGGCCGTGTCCGCGGTGACGCGGAGCCTGCGCCGTCTCGACGCGTCGGGACGGGAAGACCTTCTCCTGCGCGTTCTCGACCGCCTCGGCATCGGGTTTTCGTCTTAGCGCGGCTTTTTAGCGCGGCCGGCGAAGTCGGGCTGACTCACCGTCAGCGGTTTTCCTGCCGGCCGCGGAGGAGAGTTTTCAAGGCACTTCGGCGAGGTGAGCCGCTGAGCCGGAGCCCGCCGGAGGCAGTCCCCCGTGCCCGATTCAGAAAAAATGCACAGGAAACTGTGCAGCTGTGCGAGATTTCGGGCCGAATCGGGCACGAAAGTGCTTGAAATCCGCATTCGTGACTGTAAAATCTCGCGCATTCTGCAAAAAACGGAGGTCAGAATGCCGAAGGCGAAGGTCCTGAAATTCGACGCCGCGGGGCCCGGTCTCACCAAGGCCGAGATCCTGAAAGTCTGCGACGCCGAGAACGTCCGTTTCATGAGGCTCCAGTTCACCGACATCCTCGGGGTCATCAAGAACGTCGAAATCCCCCGCTCGCAGTTCGAGAAGGCTCTGGACGGCGAGATCCAGTTCGACGGCTCCTCGATCGAAGGCTTCACGCGGATCGAGGAATCCGACATGAACCTGGTCCCCGACCTCGCGTCGTTCGCGATCTATCCCTGGGCGCACCAGGGCGGCGAGAAGGTCGGGCGTCTGATCTGCGATGTGTACAACCCGGATGGGAGCCCGTTCGCCGGCTGCCCGCGCATGACGCTGAAGAAGCAGATGGACAAGGCCGCGGCGCTCGGCTACACGATGGTCACCGGACCAGAGGCCGAATTCTTCCTCTTCCGTCGGGACGCCGCCGGCGATCCGATCGTGGACACCCACGACGAAGGGGCCTACTTCGACCTGACGCCGGTCGACCGCGGGGAAGAGGCGCGCCGCGACATCGTTCTCGCCCTGGAGCAGATGGGCTTCGAAGTCGAGGCCGCCCACCACGAGGTCGCCCCCGGACAGCACGAGATCGACTTCAAGTACGCCGACGCCGTGACGACCGCCGACCGCGTCTCGACCTTCCGTTTCGTCGTGAAGAAGGTCGCGATGGATCACGGTCTGCACGCGACCTTCATGCCGAAGCCGATCTTCGGCGTGAACGGCTCGGGCATGCACGTCCATCAGTCCTTCCTCGACAGGAAGGGTTCGAACGTCTTCTACGACGCGAAGGCGAAGTACCAGCTCTCGAAGACGGCGCTCCACTACACAGGGGGCATCCTGCGTCACGCGCGCGCGTTCGTGGCGGTGACGAATCCGCTCGTGAACTCGTACAAGCGCCTCGTTCCCGGCTACGAAGCTCCCGTCAACGTCGCCTGGTCGATGCGGAACCGGTCTCCGCTCGTCCGCGTCCCGGCGCGCCGCGGAATGGGGACGCGCATCGAGGTTCGTATGCCGGATCCGTCATGCAATCCGTATCTCGCCTTCTGCGTGATGCTGTCGGCGGGACTCGACGGCGTGAAGAACAAGATGGATCCGGGCGAGCCGGTGGACCGCAACATCTTCAAGATGAGCGAGCGCGAGAAGCGCCGCCTGCGGATCGACCAGCTGCCGGCGAATCTCTCCGAAGCGCTCGACAACCTCGAGAAGGACGAGACGATCACCGACGCCCTGGGCGAGCACATCCTGGCGCACTTCCTCGAGGCCAAGCGCGGCGAATGGGCGGAGTACATCTCGAGAGTTCAGCCCTGGGAGACGGAGAAGTACCTGGAAGCCTACTGAGCCGAACGTCTCCGCGCGGCGGCGCGAGCTTGCCGCGGCTACCGAACTCCATTAGGCTGGCCCCCGGGCCAGCCTAATTTTTTCAACTCAAGGGTCTTCCGGCATGAAGAGCGCTCCTCTCCGCAGCCGCCTCGCCGAGGCGAAGCCCCTCCTTCTCGATTCAGCGATGGGGACGGAGCTCGAACGCCGGGGCGCCCGGTCGCAGCTTCCGCTCTGGTCGGCCTGGGCGCTGCTCGAGTCGCCATCGCTCGTGCTGGCGATCCATCGGGACGACCTGGAGGGGGGCGCCGACATCCTGACGGCGAACACGTTCCGGACGCACCGGCGGAGCCTCGAAAAGGCGGGAAAGCGCAAGCGCGCGGAGGAGCTGACGCTCCAGGCGGTCGAGCTCGCCCGCCGCGCCGCCGGCGAGTCTTCCCGTCCGATCCTGGTCGCGGGCTCGCTCTCTCCCCTCGAGGACTGCTACCGGCCGGATCTGGTTCCCGACGACGGGACGCTCTGGCAGGAGCACGGGCAGCAGGCGAGCCTCCTGCAGGCGGCGGGAGCGGACCTCATCCTGGCGGAGACTCACAACACGGTTCGAGAGCTCGTCGCCGCCGTCCGCGCCGCGAAGGAGACGGGGCTTCCCGTGATCGCGTCCGCGGTGACGGACGGGCAGGGACGGCTTCTTTCGGGCGAGACCGTCGAGGAGGCGGCGAAAGCGCTGGCGCCGTTCCGGCCCGACGCCCTGGCGATCAACTGCGTGCCGGCGCCCTCGCTTCTCTCCGATCTCCAGCGGCTCTCCGAGGCTTCCCCGGGAGCGCCGCTGGCCGCGTACGGGAATCTGGGGCCTCCCTCGGGGCCGGGCGGGACGCAGTTTCCGTATGAGATCGATCCGCGGGACTACGCCGAGCTCGCCCGCTCCTGGATCGCGGTCGGAGCCCGGATCGTGGGTGGCTGCTGCGGAACGACGGCGGCGCACACGGCGGCGCTGCGGAAGTTGATCGACTCGCTCGTCACGACATGAACATCGCGTCGCCGTAGGAGTAGAAGAGGTACTTCTCCCGCACCGCCTCCTCGTACGCGGCGAGGACGCGCTCGCGTCCGCCGAAGGCGGACACCAGCATGAGGAGCGTCGAGCGCGGCAGGTGGAAGTTCGTCAACAACGCGTCCACCGCACGAAACTCGAAGCCGGGCGTGATGAAGAGGTCCGTCGAGAAAACGCGATCTTCGACTGCGGGGCCGGGTTCCGCGAGCTCCGCCGCCTCCAGAGCCCGCGTGACCGTCGTCCCGACGGCGACGACGCGCCCGCCGCGCTCCTTCGTCTCCGCCACGAGACGCAGCGTCACCGGGGGGATTCGCGCCTCCTCGGCGTCGAGCCGGTGGCCCGCCGTATCTTCGGACGTGACCGGCTTGAACGTCCCGGCCCCGACGGCGAGGGTCAGGTCCGCGATCCGGCATCCGCGTGCGGCGATCCGTTCCAGGACTGACGACGTGAAGTGCAGCCCGGCCGTCGGCGCCGCCACGGCCAGCGGCTCGCGCGCATAGATCGTCTGGTATGCCTCGCGGTCGGCGGGAAAGTCCGGCGCCCCCGCCGCGCGCCGGATGTATGGAGGCAGCGGCACGTTTCCGATCCGCTCGAGCAGCGTGTCGTCCACGGCGCGCCCGAAAGTCACGCGACGCCGGCCGTCCGCTTCCACCGCGTCCACCGTCGCGGTCAGGTTTTCGGCGAAGCGCAGGAGCCGCCCCTTCTTCGCCCACCGTCCGGGGCGCGCCAGGGCCGCCCAGCAGCGCGGATCCGCCGCGTCGCCGCGCAGGAGAAAGATCTCGACGACTCGGTCCTGCTCGTCGCGCCCGTAGAGCCTCGCCTTTCGGACCCGCACGTCGTTGCGAACGAGGAGGTCCCCCGCGCGAAGAAGGTCTGGGAAGTCGTCGAAGGAGCGATGGGCGATGGCGCCGGTCGATCGATCGAGCGTCAGCAGACGGCTCGAGCCCCGGGGACGCGCGGTCTGTGCGATCCGCTCGCCCGGAAGCTCGTAGTCGAAGAGATCGACGCGCACGGCGCGTAGGTTATCCGGGCAGAGGCCTCGCGAACGGCGTCGCCGGAAGGCTGGTAGCCTCCGAGCCATGGCCGCCGACTATCCCGAGGGGCGGGGCCGCGTCCGCCTCGAGGCGGCGGGTCTCGAGATCGAAGGCGTCTCGATCGCCGGGCACGAGTCGTTCTACAAGGTCCCGGCCTTTCACTGTCTGCTCGACTTCGGCCGCGCGCCGGAGGACGCCGTTTCCTACGCGACCGTCTGTCTCACGCACGGCCATCTCGACCACGCGGCGGGCCTCGCCCATCACGCGTCGAGGCGCAAGCTCGCGGGCCTTCCTCCGGCGCGCGTCGTCGCGCCGGAAGAGGCGATCCCGGACCTCGAGGTCTGGATCGCCGCCTCCGAGCGGCTCGAGCGCGTCCGTTATGGCGTCGGACTCGTCCCGGCCCGTCCGGGGGAGCGGATCGCCCTTCGAAAGGACCTCGAGCTCCGGGTCCTGCCGGGACGGCATCGGGTTCCGTCGGTGGGATTCCTGTTTTCCGAGGTGAAGCACAAGCTCCGCGACGAGTTCGCGGGCCGCGCGGGGCACGAGATCGCGCGCCTGCGCGAAGAAGGAGTCGAGGTCACGCGCCGCGAGGAGATCCCGCTCCTCGCCTATCCGGGAGACTGCGGGGTCGAGATCTTCGACGCCGCGCCGGAGATCTTCCAAGCGCGCGTCCTCCTGATCGAATGCTCCTTTCTTCGCCCGGACGACGTGGATCGAGCCCGCGCCTACTCGCACCTCCACCTTCGGGACTTTCTCGACCGGGACGGCCTCTTCCGCAACGAGGCGATCGTGCTGACGCACTTCTCTCAGCGCTATTCCAATCTCGAGATCCGCGAGGCGCTCCGGCACCTGCCGCCGTCCCTCAGCTCCCGGGTGTCCGCCTTTCTGCCGGCGGCCTAGGCAAGGGAGTGTCGGGGAGCGCGCGTTTCGGGGCCTCGCCCGATTCGGGCGGCAGGAGACGAACGAGCAACAGATCGACGAGGGGGATCCCGTCGGGGCGGAGTCCGGCGGAAAGCCAGTTCTCCTCGAGCCACGGCCGGCCGGTGACGCGTTCGGCGCGGATGCCGAGCTTCGAAAGGAGCGGCTCGTGTCGCGATCGAAGCACGAGATAGCCCCCCTCGCTGGGGATCCTCCCCACGATCTCGCGCGGCTCCTGCAGGTCGATCCACTCCTTCTGCGCGTAGTAGTCGAGGCTCGTGCACTTGATCCCCAGTCGGAAGGCCTCGCAGCCGGCGGGGCAGCCCGCGCGCACGCGATCGCCGAAGGTGGGCATGGGGTCGAACGCGCGTGCGAGCTTGAGCTCCTGCGCCAGGAGGGCATGGAAGACGGCGCCGCAACCGAGCGCCACGAGAAACGGCCGCGCCGGACGGAACGGACGCCAGGCGGCGAGAACCGCCATCGCCGCGAGGATGACGAGAGCCAGCGCGGGTCCATTCGCGTCGCCGACGTCGATCCGGAGAAGCGCCGACTGAATCCGTCCCCAGGCGGCGACGGCGGTGCCGGCGATGACGGCCGTCGCGACCCACACCCACCGCGGCCAGCGGCGTCCCGCCTCGATCGCCCGCGCGAGGCCTTCGCCTGCGAGGACGGCCGCCGCCGGGAAGAGAGGCATGGCGTACACCTCTCGCTTCATCGCGAGGAGCGAGAGGAAGACGAGCCCGAAGACGAACCAGCCGGCGGGAACGGCGGACGGACCGGCGTTCTTCCGGCGGAACCCGGACGGCGCGAACAGGATCCACGGGAACGCGCCCCAGGCGAGCAGGACCGCGTAGAAGAACGGGCCGCGGAAGTGTCCGGTGAACGCGGTCGTCGAGCCGCGAAGGAACTGGTTCGACCAGTAGAAGTACTTCCAGAAATCGAGACCGAGCCGGCGCGTCATCTCGACGTGCCAGGGGAGAAGGAGGAGCACCAGGACGACCGCCGCGATCATCGCGCGCCGCCGCCACCGGACGGGCCGAGCGCGATCGAGGAGGAGTCCCGCCGCGACGCCGCCGGCCGGGAGGACGAGGCCGATCAATCCCTTGAAGCCGAACGCGAGCGCCAGCGCCGCGCCGGCGAGCGCTCCGATCCGGCCGTCGGAGACGCGCTCGTCTCGCGCGGCGCGGTCGAGAGCGATCACCGCGAGCACGACGGCGAGCGTCAGGAACGCATCGGCGGCAAACTGCCGTGCGAACGCGGCGAACTTGAAGCTGTAGAGGAGTACCACGGCGGCGATCGCCCCCGCGAGATCGCCCGATCGGCGGCGGACCCAGAACGCGATCGTGGCGACGGTCGCGAGCGCGGCGAGCACCCCCGGGAGGCGGGCGGCGAAGACCGAGATTCCGAGGACGCGATACGTCGCGGCGAGGATCCAGAAGGTCAGCGGCGGCTTGTCGAGGAACGGCGCGTGGAGGTAGCGCGGAACGAGGAGATCGCCGGACTTCAGCATCTCGATCGGCGGGTATGCGTACATCGCCTCGTTGCCGCACTGGAGCGGCAGCGCATCGAGACCGACGAGGTAGAGCGCGGCTCCGAGGACGAGGGCGATCAGCGCGAGCGCCCCCGCGAATGTCCATCGCGTCGAGTTCATCACTCTCCGCGAGAAAGACGAGGTGGGCAGATCGTCATCGCGCGCTTATCATGGCTGTGGGGGAGGGAATCGAACCCCCAACCTTCCGGTTAACAGCCGGATGTTGTACCAATTCAACTACCCCACAGCGGAGGCGATCGAGCTCCAATGGTAAGGCCTCGGCAGGCTCTGGTGATGATCGCAATCGCGGCGGTCTGCGCCGCGGTCTCGAATTTCGCCGCCTCGGCGACCCGGCGCCTGCCCTGGGTTGGCCGTTATCCCGACGCGCTGAAGGTTCCGTCGCGCGCGCCGAGCGTGTCGCCGACGCCGATTCCCGCCGTTCCGGCTGCGTCCGCTCCGGAGTCCCCCGGCTCGAAGGACTATCCCGCCCATCCGGATCGGCCCTGGGCCGACATCACCGGCGAGGAGGCCGTCGCGTTGCACGCCCGTGGCGTTCCGTTTCTCGACGCGAGGCGCACCTCCGTTTATGCCGAGGGACACATCGCCGGCGCGCGCAGCTTTCCGATCTGGGAAGCCACCGTGGACGACGGCATCAAGAAGCTCTTCGAGGAGGGGTACGACGTCAACGCGCCGCTCGTCCTCTATTGCAGCGGCGGCGACTGCGAGGACTCGCACATGCTGGCGCAGCGCCTTCACGGCTACGGATTCAACAACGCGCTCGTCTACACGGGAGGGTTCCCGGACTGGCAGAAGCGCGGGATGCCGGTCGCGAAGGGGCCCGCGCCGTGATGCCGGCCCGGCGGCCCTTCTGGCTCTCGCCGTGGCTTTCCATCCGCGTGCAGCTCGCGCTCGGCGCGATCTTCGTGGCCGCCGCGATCCCGAAGATCCTGGATCCCCCCTCCTTCGCGCACATGATCTACAACTACCGCCTTCTGCCGGGCGTCGCGGTCAACGCGCTCGCCCTGTTCCTGCCCTGGCTGGAGCTCGCGGTGGGCCTGGCGCTCGTCCTCGGCTTCTGGAGGAGAACGGCGGCCGGTCTCGCCGGGATCCTGCTGCTCGTCTTCATCCTGGCCCTCTCGATCAATCTGCTCCGTGGCAACCCGGTCAACTGCGGATGCTTCGACGTCCATGCGGCGGACAAGCCCCGGGCGGAGCTCCTCGCCGAGATGCGCTGGACGATCGTGCGGGACGTCGGAATCCTCCTCCTCGTGGCGCAGGTGCTCGCCGCGGCGCGGCCGGAGCGGAACCGCTTCGCCTGACGCGCCGGCTTGCTGCGCGGCGCGTCGCCGCCCGTGGACGGCCTTTTGCGGGAGAGAATCCACGGAATGCGATCCAGGTCGGGGAGCGCCCGCGCGGGTGTGGTGGCCGGACTCCTTCTCGCGGCCGCCCTCGGGGCCGCGTTCTGGCTCGGTCGACGCGTCGGCGCGTCCGGCGCCGTCTCCGCGGCGCCGATCGTCGTGGCCGTGCGCCGGATCGCCCAGCTCGCGACCGTCGAGATCCAGGTCTCCGACGTCGTCCGATACGAAGAGGTGAAAACGTTCTTCGTCTTCGACTTCCCGAAGAGCGCGACGCTGCGCCTGCGAGGCCGCGTTCTCGGAGGCTTCGACCTCTCGAGCCCCGGCTTCCGGACCGACGCGGACTCCGTGCGCCGGATCGTCCGTGTGCGCCTGCCGCGCCCCCGACTGCTCGCGGTGGATCCGCGCTTCGAATGGTTCGACGAGAAGAGCGGCTGGGTGAACCCGATCACGCCGGAAGACCGCAACCGCTGGATGCTCTGGGCGCGCGGCCAGCTCGGCCGGGCGGCGAAGGACGCGGGCCTCGAGGCGAGCGCCGCCTCGCATGCACGCGAGCTTCTCGACGCGACGGCCCGGGCGATGGGCTGGAGGGCCGAGGTGGAGGTCGAAGGCGTCGAGCCGGGCCGACCGGCGGCGGGGACGCCTACCGCCCCGGAATGACGCGCTCGGCGTCGGCCTGACGCTCCTTCATCGCCCACAGCCCGAGGTGGCTTCGCCAGGCGGACCCGGACGGGCGCGTCAGGACGAACTCCAGTATTTCCCCGGCGCTCGCCGTCAGACGGAGGACCTCGAGGCGCAGGAGGACGCGGCCGTTTGCGAGGCGCCGGCCGGTCTCGATTTTCGAGATGCGCGAGGTCGCGAGCTCGTGGACCTCGCCGAAGAGCCCTTCGAACAGGATCCGATCGTCGAGCAGGCCGAGGATGCCCGGAACGCGCCGGTACCTGCCCGACACGAGCTCGGCCCGTGTCAGGAGCCGATACTGCGGCGAGCCGCCCGCGAGCTTTTCGCGTGCGAGCCGATCCTGCGCGCGCGCGAGAAACCGGCGGGGCAGCAGGGCGACGGCGAGGAAAAGGAGCAACGCGCTCCCGAGGACGATCGCCAGCGCCGGGGTCAATGCAGGAACTTCTTGCGGTTCTTGATGTAGTCGGAGAAGAGGAACTCGGCCAGGTTGTACGGAGAAGCGTAGTAGGCGCGCCCGCGGTTGATCTTCGTGAGCTTGTCCACGAAATCCACGAGGTAGGCGTCGGTCGCGATCATGAAAGTCGTGATCGTGATCCCGTCCCGCCGGCAGGCGTCCGCCTCTTCCAGCGTGCGGTTGACGATCTTCAAGTCCAGGCCGAACGGGTTTTTGTAGAGACGCCCATGCTCCCAGATCGCCGAGGGCTTGCCGTCGGTGATCAGGAACACCTGCTTGTTCGGATTCTTGCGGTGGACGAGAAGCTTCCGCGCGAGCGCGAGCCCGGCCTTCGTGTTCGTGTGGAACGGGCCGACCTCCGCTTTCGAGATCTCCGAGATCGGAACGCGTTGCGCGTCGTCGCCGAAGAGGAGGACGTCGATCGAGTCCTTCGGGTACTTCGATTGGATCAGCTCGACCATCGCGAGGGCGACCTTCTTCGCGGGGGTGAAGCGGTCCTCGCCGTACAGGACCATCGAGTGGGAGATGTCGATCGCGAGGACGGTCGCGCACGACGTCAGGTGCTCCTCTTCGTGCACCTCGAAGTCTTCGGGCTTGAGCGAGATGACTTCGGCATCGCGCCGAACGGCGTTTCCGATCGTTCGAACGCCGTCGATCGCAGTCGGGTTGTCGCCGAATTCGTAGCTCCGAGTCTCCGGAAGGAGCTCGCCGCCCGAGCCCGAACGGGGGATCGCATGGTAGCCGGCTCCCGCCTTGGTCAAAGACGAGAAGATCTCTTCGAGCGCCGACCGCCGGATCCGTCGCTCTCCCGCGGCCGAGAGCGCGAGCGTGCCGCCGCGGTCCTCGACGATCTCGTTCTTCTCGAGCGCCTTCGCAAACGCCTCGAGATCCACTTCCTCTCCGATGATGCCGCGGTCCTGGAGGTACTTCATCCACCGAAGCGCTTCCTCGACGTCCCCTCCGGTCTGGAGCACGAGCTGCAGGAAGAGCTTGACGAGCTCCTGGTAGGTGAGCAGCTGCCGGAGAAGATCGACGGGGAACTCGGAGTACCGGTACCGCATCGCGTGTCGATTCTACGGCTGCCGGCCGAAAACGTCGCGCCAGGCGCGTCCGGACTCCAGAACGAGCGTGCGGTCGCTCACGGTGACGAACCGGAAGCCCGCTTCGGCGAGCGCGGGAATCTGCTCCCGCTTTCCGGCCATGATGCCGGCGGTCTTTCCCGCTCGCCCGGCGGCGTCGGCGATGCGCCGCAGGGCCTCCTGATAGCGCGCGTCGCCGAAGGCCCCCGGAATGCCCAGGGCCTGGGAGAGATCGTTCGGTCCGACGAAAAGGACGTCCAGGGCGCTTTCCCGGCCGATCGCCTCGAGCTCCTCCAGCGCCCCCGGCGTCTCGATCTGCGCGGCGAGCAGAGTCGAGGCGTTGGCGTCCGCGACATGAGAGGCGTAAGAGATGGTGCCGTACCGGTTGGCGCGCACCCCGCCGAGGCCCCGCCGCCCCTCGGGCGGATAGCGCGCGGCGGCGACGGCATCGCCGATCGCGGCCGCGCCTTCCCCGCGGGGGAAGAGGAGGCCGGCCGCGCCCGCGTCGAGGCAGCGGCCGACCTCGGCCGCGCCGCAGGACGGCACTCGGACGACGGCCGGAATCGCGGCGGCATCGGCCGCCACGACCATCGCGGCGATCGACTCGATCGTGAAGAAGCCGTGCTCGGCGTCGAGGACGACGAAGTCGAAGCCCGCCAGCGCAGTGAGCTCGAGCAGCCCCGCGGTCGGCCACGTCAGGAAACAGCCGAGAACCGGTTCCCCGGCGCGGACGCGGGAGCGGAACGAAGTCGGGCTCAAGCTCCTAGTTGGTCCGGCTCCGCACGAGGTTGAACTTGAGCATCTCGGTGTAGGAGACCTTGGAGTCGAGGTCCTCGCGGGCGATCTTCAGGTGCTGCGTGAGCCCCTCGAGAACGAGCTCCATTCCGATCGCGAGCTCTTCGGGGGAGGCGGGGGCGAAGTGCTCTTCGACCGCCTTTCGCAATCCGGGAACCGAGTCGAGCGCCGCCAGGTGCTTCTCGAACGGGGTGTCGTCGGAAATCGTGACTTTGTTGCCGGAGGCGAACCACTCGACGATCGGCTCGTAGAGCGCGTGGATCTTCTCGGGCGCCGGCGCTCGGCCCCGCCTCGGAGAGGGAGCCTCCTCGCCCGCTTCCTCGAGCTCCACGCGGCGGCGCTCCGTCGGGCGGCCGGAATCGGGAGCGGGGAACTTCGAGTCGAAGAGCTTCTTGACGGCCGTCCCGATGAGCTTCTTGGCCACGACCTCGGCGCCCTGCTGCTCGCCTTCGTAGACCATCTCGACCTTTCCGGTGATGGCGGGCAGCGTCGCGGGGAGGTCGCAGAGTCGGGGCGCCACGCGCTCCTCGCGATGGATCAGGCCGCGGCGCTCGAGATTCGAAGCGAGGACCTCGATCGCGGAGATCGGCATCCGAGCGGAGACGCCGGACGACTGGTCCACGAACTCGCTCGACCGGGCCGCGAAGGCGACCTCCTCGACGAGCTCGCGGAAGAGGTCCGGGACCTCGACCTTCGGCTGCGCGTCGCGCTCGAGCCACGCCTCCTGAGCGGTGATCTTCGCCGCGGTTTTCACGTCGTCGGGATAGTGGGTCAGGATCTGCGAGGAGATCCGATCCTTGAGAGGCGTGATGATGTTGCCGCGGTTCGTGTAGTCCTCGGGATTGGCCGAGAAGACGAGGAGGATGTCGAGCGGGATTCGCACCGGGAAGCCGCGGATCTGCAGGTCCCGCTCTTCGAGGATGTTCAAGAGGCCCACCTGGATTCGCGGCTGCAGGTCCGGCAGCTCGTTGATCGCGAAGATGCCCCGATTCGTGCGCGGGATGATTCCAAAGTGGATCACCTCTTCGTCCGAGTAGGAACGGCGCTCGGTGGCCGCTTTGATCGGGTCCACGTCGCCGATCAAGTCGGCGATCGTGACGTCGGGGGTTGCGAGCTTCTCGCGATAACGCTCTTCCCGCGGAATCCACACGATCGGCGTCGCGTCCCCCTTCTCCGCGAGGACCCGGCGTCCGTACTTGCTGATCGGAAGGAAGGGGTCCTCGTTCAGCTCGCTGCCGGCGATCGCCGGAATCGCGGGATCCAACAGGTTCACGAGCAGCCGCAGGAGCCGCGTCTTGGCCTGGCCGCGCAGGCCGAGGAGCAGGAGGTCGTGCTTCGAGAGAACGGCGTTGTGGAGGGCGGGCAGCACGGTGCGCTCGTATCCGTGGATGCCGGGAAACGGATTCTCCCCGGCCGCGAGCGCGCGCCGCAGATTCGAGCGGAGCTCCTCCTTGACGCCTCGCGGCCGGTAACCGGACGCTTTCAGCTCGCCGAACGTGGAGGGTCTATTCAAGGGTCACACCTTTCTGGTCGAGCGCCGACGCACTACCTGCCGGCGTTGCGCGAGATTCACCCGGGGCGGATCGCGGGAACGTTCTCCTCCGGGCGGAAGAACGGCCGGGACGGGCGGCCCGCGAGAGCCGCCGCCCGCTCCGCATAGGCCTCGAGCCTCTCCTTCTGGAAGCCGACGACGAGCTTCTCGACCCGACCCGTGACGCCAACGCTGACGAACGTCGGCACGCTCGCGAGGCCGAGGGCCTCCGACGCCTTCCAGGGCGGGGGTTCGTAGAGGGTGTCCACGCGAACTCCCAGCCTCTTTCGAAACTCCTCGGTCTCGCGCGGATCGTCCTGGGACACGGCGACGACGGTCAGGCCGCGACCCTCGCCGATCGCCCGGAGACGCTCGAGAAAAGGGATCGCCATCTCGGAAGTCGGACACTCCGTGTGGAAGAAGGCGTAGAGCGCTTCCCCCGGCGCGGAGGGCGCGCCCTCTCCCTTCTCGGTGCGAAGCTCGTGGATGGGGAAGACGGTCCCGGGGTCCGGAGAGGCCACCGCGCGATTATAGACTCCGCCC
>JBKPSZ010000160.1:0-7902 GCA_046735265.1 Acidobacteriota bacterium
GGACTGACCGCCTGAAGCCGATTCACGGTTCCACTCTCCTGCGGAGTCAGGGTGGGACCCTGGTTCTTGTGGGGATTCGGCGCACCCAAAACTGTGCCCGCGAGCAACAGGCCGGGGATGCCAACGCGGACCCAGCTCGCAAATCTTCTCCAACGTCCGTTCATGATTCCTCCTTGGACAGAGGCCGTTAAAAGAGAGGGCCTCACGCGATGGGAGCGCGCAACACCCCGAAGAAAGATCCGGCTCGGAGCCTATCGCAGCAGAAGACGCGCTCGGGCGGGCATGGGTCCGCGGCGAGACGCCGGAGGTCGATGTTGGATGACGCGGAGGCGACCGTCGGATGGTGGCGCATGCGGGCGGGGACAAGCCCCGCCCCTCCTTTCGGAGGCGACGGTCGCAGGGTGGCGCAAGCGGGCGGGGATAAACCCCGCCCCTACATCTGGAATGTGACGGTCGCGTGGCGGCGGATCAGCCCGCCCCCCGCCATCAACGCGTCGGCGAGAAGCTCATCCGCCAGATGTCTGACTGCGATGTCCTTCGGAGTGTGAAGAACGACCGACCATCCGGCGAAAGGGTCCCGAGGTTGAAGGGCCGCTGGACCGAGGCTTGTGCAATCAGACTCGACCGCTTCGTGGACTCTTCGATAAGCCGGATGCCGTCCCGATCCTCGAACAGGAGTCGCCGGCCGTCGGGCAGGTACATCGGGCCTCCGCCGGTCGTCGTCAGTCGCTCATAGAGCCGCGTGCCGAACGAGAAGACTGCCACGCCGGCGTCCGGCCCTTCCCCGGCGGGGGTCAGCGTGCCGGCGAGCCGGCTGCCGTCGGGGGACCACGAGGATGCCTGGAACTCGAAGCCCTGGGGAGGCGCGGGCAGCGGATCGGACAGCCTGTAGTCTCGGGCGCCGAGCTCGAGGAACCGGGTCTGGACGCCATAGATGAAAGCCAGTCGCTTGCCATCGGGCGAGCACACGGGGTACGCGGGCGTCTCCCCCGTGGTCTTCGTCACCTGCGCAAGGCCGCTTCCATCCGGTGCGATCGACCAGATCTCCCAGCGCCCGCTTCGGTCCGACTGGAAGAAGATCTTCCGGCCGTCGGTCGAAAACGTCGGATTCCGGTCGCGGGAGGCGTCGTCCGTGAGTTTTCGATGCCCGGTCCCGTCCACGCCGCCGAGGAAGAGATCCTCTCGAGCGCCAAATGAGCCATAAACAAGCGTCTTTCCATCGGGAGAGATCGCCGATCCGAGGAAGGGCGAAGTGGCCCGCGCCAGAGAGACCGGGTCGGAAACGACCTTCTCCGCTGCCGGATCAAACGTCACCCGCTCGATCGAGAAGTCGTCCTCGACAACGCGGAAGGCGATGTGGCGTCCATCGGCCGAGATGGAGGATTGGAGAATCTCGCGCGCCGGCAGCGACAGCGGCTCCGGAGGTCCGAGAGGCTTCCCGCTTCTCTCGTCGATCGAGACTCGCCAGAGGTTCATCGTCCCCTCTCGATTGCTGCCGAAATAGAGCGACTTTCCGTCGGCCGACCAGAAAGGATTCCAGTCGATCGCGGCGTCCTGCGTGACGGGGACCGGCTTCTCGCCGGCTGGGAGCCCTCCCGCGGGAATCGTCCAGACGTCGCGCTGCGAGCTGCCTCGAGGCAGCCCCCAGTACGCGATCCGCGTGCCGTGCGGCGAGACGCTCGGCTGGACAGCATCGCCGGCGAAGATCTTGCGCTTCGCGCCCGTGGCCGTGTCGATCACCCACAGCTCGCTCGAGGCGTTGGCGCGTCCGTAGGGGGCGAAGGCACTTTCGGTGCCGACCACGAGCTGCTTTCCTCCCGGCATCCAGGCGGGATTGAAACCGAAGTCGGTCAGCCGCCGGACCGACTCGCCGGTCGAGCCCATCAGGTAGATCCCGCCTCCGTCTCGCTCGGACCGGAACGCGATGAGGCTGCCGTCGGGCGAGAAGGCGGGTTGGTAGTCTGGCTTCGGAGAGTCCTTCGTCAGATTCAGCGGGTTCTGGCCCCCGACGCGCTGCACGTAGATGTCCGCGTTGAAAGGCGATGTTGCGTGCGTGAAGGCGAGCTGGTCGCCGTTGGGCGAGAGGCTCGGGAAGGCCTCCGTGCCGGGCAGGTCCGTGACCTGAAGGAAGGTCCGGGGAGCGGGCCCGGAGGCGCCGCGTGCGCGCCGGCCTGCGAGGAAGCCGATCCCCAAGAGAACCGGAACGGCGAGGGCCGCGGCCGCGAGCGCGACCTGTCGCTTCGAGACCCGGCCGGCGGGCGCCGGTCGGACGATGCCGCCGGAAGATGCCGTCGAGAGGGCTTCCAGCTCGAAGGCGAGATCGTGCGCCGAATGGAGGCGCCGCTCCGGGTTCTTCTCGAGGCAATGGCGAACGATCCGTTCGAGAGCGGGAGAGATGCTCTGATTCGTGATCGAGAGATCCGGCGGGTCCTCCTTGAGGATGGACGACATGGTGTCGGCGGCCGAGTCGCCGGAGAACGCGCGGTTTCCCGAGAGCATCTCGTAGAGGATGGCGCCGAAAGCGAAGAGGTCGCTGCGAGCGTCCGCCGGCCGGCCCCGCACCTGCTCGGGAGACATGTAGCCGAGCGTTCCCATGACCACGCCGGGCTCGGTTCCGGCGGACGCGGTCGGCAGGCTGGTCTGAGGCGCGGATCCCTCGTCCATCTGCGTCAGCTTCGCCAGGCCGAAGTCGAGGATCTTGATCCGCCCGTCGTTGGTGACGAAAAGGTTGTCGGGCTTGAGGTCGCGGTGGACGATGCCCTTCTCGTGCGCCGCCGCGAGGCCGTGCGCGATCTGGACGGAGTAATCGATCGCTCGCCGCGGCGAGAGGCGGCCACCCGCCAGGCTTGAGCGCAGCGTCTCGCCCTCGAGCAGCTCCTGGACGACGTACGGCGCGCCTTCGTGCTGGCCGATGTCGTAGACCGCGGTGATGTTCGGATGGTTGAGGACCCCGGCGGCCTTGGCTTCCTGCTCGAAGCGGCGCAGGCGATCGGGGTCGGCGGAGTAGGAAGAGGGGAGGACCTTGATCGCCACCTCGCGTCCGAGGCGCGGGTCCCTGGCACGGTAAACCTCACCCATCCCGCCCGCGCCGATGGCGGAGAGAATCTCGTAGGGCCCGAGGCGGGAGCCGGGCGTCAGGGCCATGGGAGTCGAGAGGATTCTAGTCCGCGCGGGAGGGGGTCGCCTCACCCGCGAACGATTCGTCGGTCATCCCGAGGAGTCTTCGACGAGGGATCCCGAGCATTGTCGCTGACGATGCCATCGCGCGGCTCAGAGCCTGCCGAGTTCGGGATCCCTCGCTGTCGCTCGGGATGACCGATGCGGGCGGCCACAAGGGCCGCCCCTACATCGACCGTGGCGATCGCCCCGCCATCCGAGGGAAGAGAATCGGGCGGCCCCATGGCCGCCCTGCATCTCTTCGTGGATCAGCGGTTGTCGAAGTCCTGCGGAATCGAAGCCGCGATCGCGGGGCTCACCAGATGGAAGGAGCCGCTGAGAACCCAGGCGCGCTGGCTCGGTGCGAAACGGGGTGCGAGCAATCCGTCGTTCAACTCGCGGGTGACTGCAAAGCGGTCGAATTGCGTCGCGTTCAAGTAGAGTCGTTCGTTGGGCAACCCATCGGACTCGTCCTCCTCGTCCGCGTCCTCGAACGCGAGCACCCCATCGCCGTTCTGGTCGATTCGGGCCACTTCCGCCGCGTACGCGTCGAAGAGCCGCTGGTTGACGTCGGTCTGGGCCGGCTCGAAGGACTTCACGCGGACGTAGACGTCCAGCAGGATCTCGTTTGCGAGCCCGCTCGGGATGAAACGATTGCGCGTCTCCAGGTGCTCCGCGTTGGGAGTCTCCGGGCAATCCAGATCTTCAAGACTGTTTTCAGGCGCCCTGTCGGGATCTCTCGGATTATCCGGGTTGTCGCCGACGACTTTCGGATCGTTTCCGCCGGTTGGTCCCGGCCCGGTCGGCCCGGTGCCCGCGGGACCAGACCCCGGAACGATGGAGCTCAGGAACCCGACCTTCCCCGCCGCGAAGGCGCCGGGAAGGCCACCCGTGAAGGGAAGCTCGTATTGCGGGAACACCCAGTCCGTGTACGGATTGAACTCCCAGTACGCATGGCAGTCCGCCTGCTGAAGGCAGTTGTAGGCGCCCATGCTCAACTGGATCGGAACGACGTTGCTTTGCTTGTCCGGAAAATGATCCGCGGCCGCCGGGAACCTCACGTCATTGCCGTCGAGAGTGAAAATCTGCGGTGCATGACCCGGCTGTGCCGGCACGTCGTGGTGGTTGCCGATCGCGGCGATCGCCGTCGCGTCCGCTGCCGTCATCGTCCCGAACTGCGCGTGCCCGTCCGGCCGGGGAGACGCGACGGGGGGCACAGTCAGATCGTGAATCATCCAGCCTTCGTACCAGCCCGACTCGTTGTTGATGACGAAGAGTCCCGAGATGTCGGTGAAGATGTCGATGAAGGCTCCGGGATCGTGCGGATCCGTCGGCAGACCGGGCTTCGGCTCGAGAGCGACTCGAACCGCACCGATCGTGGGCAACCCGCGATTGGCGCAGTTCGCTCCGGTCGGGATCGCGCCGACGTTGATCTCCGGGATCCTCGCCGTGAAGACGTTCGGCTGAAAACCGGTCGTGTCGAGCAGGTAGTAGCCGAAGAGCTGGCTCGGCGTGGGCGCTTCCGCGAAGACGGTCAACGGGAGAAAGCTGTGCGGTCGTCCCGCGAGCTCGACGATCCGCTCCTTCAGGGGCGCAGGCAGTTGCTTGATGTCGCCGCGATTCTTGATGCTGTTCTCATTGGGATGCTCGTTTCCCTGCGCGGCGACGTCGCGGCTCACGAGACAACAGAGGACCGAGAGAGCGAGAAAGAGGGAAAGCGTTCTTGGTCGGGGCATCACCGAACCTCCTTGTTAGACGGGACGGAATCGACCCGCCCGGAGCGTGTCACCGCGACGCCCTTTCGATGCGGCTTTTAGCTCTCGCTAAACGCCCTCTAACTCTCGCTTAAGAATGGAGCGCCCTGCTCATCGATGCAGCGAGCGGCTCAGAGCCTGCCGAGTTCGGGATCCCTCGCTATCGCTCGGGATGACCGCGCAACCGGGCGGCCGCAAGGGCCGCCCCTACATCGGCCGCGGCGAAACGTCGCACGCCGGCCTTGGCGTGGCGCCTCCGGATGTAGGGGCGGGGGTTAGCGCCGGGCGAACCCGGCGGTGAGCGACGGGCGAACCCGTCGCTTGTCGCGGCTCAGAAGCCGCTCGGTGCGTCGCGCCCTTCGGGCGCTCGGTGCGTCCCCGCCCGCGAGGCATGCCGGTCATCCCGAGGAGTCTTCGACGAGGGATCCCGAGCTTTGTCGATCTGCCCAGCTCAGAGCCTGCCGAGTTCGGGATCCCTCGCTTCGCTCGGGATGACCGGAAGGGCTCATGGATTCCTGCCGAGCAGCCGCGACCAGAACGTCGGCCGGCGCCAGGACTCGAGGTGCTCGACGAGGTACAGCGTATTCAGATATTGCTGGCACGAATAGGCGTAGTACTTCGCATCGGGGGTCATCGCGAGGGCGCGCACGGACATGCCCGCGAGATCCGGCGGTGCCAGCTCCTTCCAGAGCGTCGCGCGGCCGGTTTCGACGTCGATCTTCTGGACCCTCGCGGGGAGCTCGCCCAAACGGAAGACGTAGAAGCCCCTGCCGTCCGCCGACCACTGAACGGGAACGAAGAGACCGACGAGTCCGGGGATGGTTCGCGGTTGCCCTCCGTCCACGGGGCAGAGGGCGATCCGATTCTCCGGCGAGCGGGCAGCGACCAGAAGCCCGTCCGGCGAGAGCGCGTTGCCTCCGGAGACGAGCTCGTACCCCTCGGGAGCGATGCGTCGGGGTTCACCCCCCTCTCGATCGACGATGAAGATGCCGGTCTTGCCGTCTTTCCCCTGGCCCCAGACGAGGACCCTCCTGCCGTCGCGAAACCAGCTCGCCCACCGGATCGATTCGAAGAATCCGTCGCTCACTGATCTCGCTTCTCCGGCCGCCGTCGGGAGCGCCACGAGCTTGCCCTGCCGGCTCGCGAGCACCCAGGCGCCGTCGGGCGAGAGGCCGTGCGCCACGCCGTCGCCCAGCCGCACGGGAGGCGAGTCGTCCGCTTTCGCGATCCAGACACTCGGCGTGCCCTGGATGAGCGCATCTCGCAGGACGAGCAGCTTGCCGTCTTCGGCGAGGTCGACCACTCTCAGGTCCGTCCGGCTCACGAGTCGAGACTCGGTCTTCTGATCGGACAGGAGGCCGCGCGTCGATTCCTCCCAGTCGAAGATGGTGATGAGGGCCCTCCCGTCGGCCGTGACGTCGTTCAAATCGGTTATGGACGTTCCGCGTTGGAGAAGACGCATTCGGCTGGAGAAATCGATCGCCATGATCGGCGTTTCCGGGCCCGCGCCGGGAATGACGGCCGGAAACCAGATTTCCTTGCCGTCCGGCGACCAGTTAGTAGCCCAGAAGTCGGGCTGAAGGGGACCGAGCACCGCCTTTCGCCCTTGCGAGTCGATGACCGACAGCGAGTAGCCGTTGAAGGGGAGGCCCTCGTAGAAGGCGATCCGATCGCCGCGAGGAGAGACACGGGGCGACACGATCCAGGCCGGGCTCTCGTGCAAGAGTCGTCCGGGCGGATATTCGAGCCTCTGTCGCGCCCCCGCCTGTCGGACGACGGCGAGGTCTTTTCCGTCGGGTCCCCAGTCGGCGAGTCGGACTTCGCGCAGAACCTCGCGGGGGGATCCGCCGGAGAGCGGCACGACCGCGAGCGTTCCCCGGCGGAAGTAGAGGTTGTAGTCGATCTTCGGGTCCAGGAGGATGGCCATCTCGCCTTGAGATGAAACCGAGAGAAGCGCGGCGCTCGGCAGGGGAAGCGCCGTCGATTCGCGGCCTCCCGGGCGCATCGAGAAAATCCGGGAGGGCGATCCGTCCCAGTCGGCGCTGTAGAGGATGGTCTGGCCGTCCGGCGCGAAACGAGCGTTGCTGATGAAGCCGCGACGGAAGGTCAGGCGCTGGTAGGTGGGAAAGGACGGACTCTTGCCGCCGGCGAACCAGGATCCTGCGAGGAGTCCCGCTGCGAGGAGCGCGACTCCGGCCGCGACGGCGGCCGCGGCCCCGAGCCGTCGTGGCCGGCCCGTGGCCGGCGCGCGCGCGGTGCCGCTTGCGATCGGGAGACCCGACAGCGCCTCGATGGCGAAGGCGATGTCGCTCGCGGACTGGAACCGGCGCTCGGGGTTCTTCTCGAGGCAATGGCGGATGATGCGCTCGAGGCCGGGGCTGACGTTCTCGTTGGTGACGGAGAGGTCCGGGGGTTCCTCCCTCAGGATCGCGGCCATCGTCTCGCCGGCCGACTCGGCGTGAAAGGCGCGTTTCCCCGTCAGCATCTCGTAGAAGATTGCCCCGAACGAGAAGATGTCGCTTCTCGCGTCGGCCGGCCTGCCCTTGACCTGCTCGGGCGACATGTAGCCGAGCGTGCCCATCACGACGCCGGGTTCGGTGGCAGGCGCGACTGTCGGGAGGTTCGTCGCGCTGCCGGTTCGATCGTCCTGGGTCAGCTTCGCCAGTCCGAAGTCGAGGATCTTGACGCGGCCTTCCTTCGTGACGAAGAGGTTCTCGGGCTTCAAGTCCCGATGGACGATGCCCTTGTCGTGCGCCGCCGCGAGGCCCCCGGCGATCTGGAGCGCATAGTCGATCGCTTTGCGCGGCGAGAGGCGGCCTCCGGAGAGCTCCATGAGAAGGGTTTCGCCCTCGAGCAATTCCTGGACGACGTAGGGCGAGTTCTCGTGAGTCCCGATGTCGTACACGATCGTGATGTTGGGATGATTGAGGGCGCCGGCCGCCTGGGCCTCCTGCTCGAAACGCCGCAGGCGGTCGGCGTCGGTTGAGAAGCT
>JBKPSZ010000161.1:0-6297 GCA_046735265.1 Acidobacteriota bacterium
CTCGGCTACTACGCCCGGGCGCGCAACCTCCGCCGCGCGGCGCGCGAGATCCGGCGGCGGCACGGTGGCGTCGTCCCGCGCGATCCGGAGGCGCTGCGGCGGCTCCCCGGTTTCGGCGACTACATGGCGGCGGCCGTGCCATCGCTCGCATACGGCCTGCGTCTCCCGGCGGCGGACGCCAACGTGACGCGCGTCGTCTCGCGTCTCTTCGCGATCGGCGGAATCGCCGGTTCGAAAACCCACCGCGCGGCGGTTCTCGAGTCCTGCGGACGCCTTCTCCCGAGCAGACGCCCGGGAGATTTGACCGCGGCTCTGATGGATCTGGGTCAGACGATCTGCACCGCGCGCGCTCCGGATTGCGGCCGCTGCCCGCTCGTGGAGCTCTGCGCGGCGCGGCGGCTGGGGCGGCCGGAGGCGTTTCCGACGCGCGCGACGAAGCCGAAGATGCGCCGCATCGCGGTCGCGGCCGCCTTCGTCGAGCAGGGCGGACGCGCCCTGCTCGTGCGGCGCGAGGGAAGCTTCCTCGCCGGCATGTGGGAGTTCCCCTGCGGTCCCGCTCGCGACGGCGACCGCCGCGCCGCCAGAGAGCGGCTCTCCCGGGCGCTCGCGCCCCTGGGGCTCCGGAGGGGATCGGTCCCGATCGCGTCGGTCCGGCACACGGTCGTCCGACGGCTTCTGGAGATCGAAGTCTTCCCCGGCTACGGGGAGCTCCGCCGTGCCCCCGGGGCGGCCGCGGCGCGCTGGTTCACGTCGCGCCAGCTCGACCGGGCGGCGATTCCGACGCTGACGCGCAAGGTCGCGCAATCGGCGGGGTTTCTCTGAGACCGGATCCGTCGTAAACTGTTGTCAGCTTGCACAACCCCCTGTTCGCGATTCTGCCGCTCTGGGCGCTGCTGGCCGGGCCTGCGCCGACCCCGCCGCCTCCCCCGACGCTCACGTTGCGGGACGGGCGGGTCTTCGAGCTCCGGGAACCCCCGCGCAACGAAGCCGGTCGCGTGATCTTCACGACGACGGAAGGAAAGACGTACTCGCTCGACGCCGCCGAAGTGAAGTCGTTCGTGGGCGCGCCGCCGACCGCGACCCCGGCGCCGCCCTCCTACAACCCCCAGGACTCGCGAGCGCTAGGAGCGATCGCCCGCCAGGAGCGCGCGAACACCGGAAAGACGACAGACCTGTCCGCACGCCCGACCGCGCGATCGACGCGGCCGCCGCGCAAGACACCTCAGCCCAAGCGCACCAAGATTCCCGCTCCGACGCGCACACCGACGCCCGGACGCTGACGGTTCCGTAGCTTCGGTTCGACCCGACGCTTTCGAACTTCCTCGCGCGAGCATCCGCGCCCCTTGGCGAGCTCGCGAAGTGGCGTGTCTGCAACCGTTTCCGAGCCCGCCCGCCGTTCGCGCGTCTCCGGAATATGATCGCCTGGCTCCCATGCGGTTCGAATGGGGCGGGCACGGAATCGACGTTCGCGAGGCGGGCTCGGGTCCCTCTCTCGTCCTCCTCCACGGCTATCCGCTCGACGGCGCGATGTGGTCGGGTGTCGCGCGCGCGCTCGGCGTCCGCTTCCGCGTCTTCAAGCCGGACCTGCCCGGCCGCGGCGAGAATCCGGCTCCGGCGCCGGATCGCCTCGAAGGCCACGCCGACTTCCTCGCGTCGCTTCTCGCGCAGCTTCCGCCGCCCGTCGGACTCGCCGGCTTCTCGATGGGAGGCTACGTCTCGCTGGCGCTCCTGCGCGCCGATCCGTCGGCCGTCCGGGCGATCGCGCTCGTCGACACGCGCGCCGAAGCCGACGACGAGGAGGGAAAGCGCAAACGGGACGAAGCCATCGCGACGGTGCGATCCGGGGGCGTCGCGAAGATCGCAGAAGGGATGGTTCCGCGTCTTCTCGCGGAGACTTCGCTCTCCAACCGGGACCTCGTGGACCGTCTCCGGCGCATCATCCTCCGGCAGAAGCCAGAGACAGTCGAAGCGGACCTGACCGCGATGCGGGAGCGGCGCGACTCGACCGACCTGCTCCCCGGAATTCAGGTCCCGACGCTCGTCATCGTCGGGGAGCACGACGCCCTCACCCCGCCGCCCTTCTCGGAGAAGCTCGCGGCGTCGATCCCGGGCGCGAAGTTGATGAGGATCTCGGGCGCTGGCCACCTGACGCCGATGGAGCGGCCTGGAGCGGTCGCGAGCGCGCTCGGCGACTTCTTCGCCGCGAGCCTGACGTCGAGTCCCGCTCTCGGGAGCTAGCTCAGAAAGACACCCGCAACCCGAACCGCACCGAACGCGGTTGCGTTCGCGCGAGCGCGGTCTTGTAGAACTGGTTGCACTTGTCCTCTTCCGCGCCGCCGGTGCCGCAGACGTAGTTCGGATTGTCGAATTGCACCGTGTTGTACCGCTCGTCGAGGAAGGTCGCCCGCTGAACGTTCAGGAGTTGAAAGATGTCGACGAGCGCGTTGACGGTCACGGGGCCGATCTGGATCGGATAACCGAAGTGCAGATCCATCTCGTAGTCTGCCGGGACGCGGCCGTCGGTTCCCCTCTGGGTCAGGAAAAACTCCCACCGGTCGTAGGCGACGGAGTAGCCAAGGCGGCTGACCGGCGTGCCCGTCCGGTAGTAGGCCGCGACTCCGATGCTCAGATTGAACGGAGTGACGTAGGTGCCATACAGCTTGAGCTGGCTGGTCCGGTCGTTCGAAAGCTTGCCGCCAGCCGTGTACGGGAACGGGGTGCCCGGAGCTGTGCAGTTCCCGTCGCTGTCGAACGCGCCGCAGGGCACGGGGCCCTGGGTGTAGAAATCGTAGTAGTCGTAAGCGGCGGAGATGTTCGGGTCGGCCGTGCCGAAGGGCTGCGTGTACGGCGCGAACCCGCCATCGTAGTTGCCCGAAAGATTCGACCAGAGATATGAGGCGACGAGCGACCAGTTGTCCGCGAATTGTTTCGTCGCGACGACCTCCACGCCGCGGAAGATTCTCTGCGGCTTCGGCGCGGGATAACCCGAGAAATAGTTGAGGTCGAAGAGCGTGGACATGATGCCCTGGCCGGGGTTCCCGATGCAGTAGTCGGCCTGATCGCTGCAAACGAAGTCCTCGATGACCCGAGCGTAATTGCGGTAAATGTACTTTGCACCGAGGGCGAAGTGCGGCGCGACCGTGCGCTCAACGCCGAACAGGAACTCGCGCAGATACTGCCCCTTGATGTTGGGATCCGCCGGCTCCGAGAACCCGCCTTTGATGTTGTTCTTGTCGTCCGCCAGGTCGGCGGCGTGGTCGTCCGGCACGATCGAGACCGGATCGAAGTTGTAGATGACCGGCTGCCGCTCGTAGCTGTACGAGCGGATGACCAGATCCATCGGGATCTGCTCGTAGAAGTAGCCGAAGTTCCCGTAGACCTTCGTCTGATGGTCCTTCGTCGGATCCCAGATCACGCCCACGCGAGGAGCGAAATCCGTGTCGAGGTTGATCTGACGCACGCCCGCGGAGTCGTAGATCTTCTGGTTGTCCCACCGCAGTCCCAGGTTCACGGTCAGATTCGGAAGAACCGACCAGGAATCCTGCAGGTAGGCCGAGAGCATCTTGTGCTTCGGTGTGGCGTTCAGCTGCGACGTGGGGATGTTGTCCGGCAGCGACGCGGTCGGAATCGTCCAGTAGAAGTGGCGGTAGATCGGAAGGGCTGCATTCTCTGGGTTCTCGAGGATCTTCACCTGCTGGAAGCCGTCCGCGGAATTGCCCGAATTGAACTTCACCACGTCGGCGTTCTGCGTCTCGTACTCGATGCCCCCTTTGATCTCGTGGCCGCCGAAGTACTTCGACAACGCACCGCCGTACAGATATCGCTTGAACTTCTTGTTCTGGATCAACCCGAAACCACCGCTTTGAATGTTGTTGTTGCGCGAGTCGATGTACTGAATGCCCTCTCCCTCCGGCGTCCCCGGGCCGACCGAGTTGCGCTCCTGGTGGAGCGCAAACTGAGCGTTCGCCACCCAGGAGTCCCCGAAGATGCCGCTGTAGCGGGCTGCCCAGTCCTGGCCGCCGAAGTCCTGCCGTCCGAGGAACGTCGAGGGGTCTCCGTTCAGGGTGTGCGCTCCGTCATTGATCGCGCCGGTGCCGGTCGCCGGGTCCTGGAAGAAGCTGCCCACGACGCTGTGGGACCGAGTGATCTGGAAAGTCAGCTTCGCCGACAGAAGGTTCTGGACGCTCGGGCTCTCGACGACGAGCCCCTCGTTGGGCGGGCTCGTGAGCTCGTTCAAGACGTTGCCCTTGACGCGATCGTAGGCACCGAAGAACCAGATCCGATCCTTTAAAGCGTAGCCTCCGAGATCGAGGCCGCCGTCGTAGCGTTTGTAGCCCTGATTGGTCCCGTAGAGATTTTCGTTCGGGTGCTTGTTGTTCGCCTGAAGCGAGTCGGAAGTGTAGTACCCGAATACATCGCCGTGAAATTCGTTGCCTCCCGACTTCGTGATGACGTTGATGACGCCGCCCGTCGACCGTCCGAACTCGGCCTGATAGCCGCCCGTTTTGACGTCGACTTCCTGAATGAACTCGAAGTTCAGGTTCTTGCCCTGGGCGCCGTACTCGACACCGGTCGTGTCCGAGCCATCGAGGATGAAGCTGTTCTCGAGGCCGCTCGACCCGTAGATCGTAATCGCCCCGGCGAAGGTGTTCGTGTTCGACGACTGGGTCGTGACGCCTGGCGCTACCAGAACGACCGAGGAATAGTTGCGCCCGGTCGGGAGAGTCTTGATCTCCCTGTTGTCGAAATTCGACCCCGTCGCGGCCGACGTCGTATCCACGACTGGCGCTTCGCCGGAAACGACGACGGACTCCTGGACGGCCGCCGTCAGCCGGAAGTCCACGCTCGAAGTCTTCGCCAGAGAGACCGGAACCGTCAGTTCGATGCGACTGAAGCCCTGGATCGTGGCGGTGACGTGGTAGACGCCGGGAGGGAGTACGACGAGGCGATAGGTGCCGGTCGCGTCCGTGACAGCCGTGCGCGTGCCCTGGAGCGCAGGACTGCGGGCCTCGACGGTCGCCCCGGGCAGAGCCCCTCCCTGCTCGTCCGTAACGCGCCCGGAAATGTCGCCGGTCGTTTGAGCGGCGGCGAAGGCGGCGCCGAGAAAGAGAGCGGAAAGGGAAAGGGCTCGAGCGAGATTGCGGATGGGCATGAATGCCTCCTCGAGTGTTGCCGCGATGCTAGCACGTATCCGGAGCCGCGCCGCCTCCTCGACGCTTCGAGCGCGCCTGTGGTAAACACGCTCGACCCCGCGATGAGATCGACTTGCGCGCGTCCGAAACCGTGAAGCCCGATCGCGTCGAGCGGCTCCACGTCGGCTGCGGTCGCAGCGCCATTCCCGGATGGGTCAACGTCGATCTGTTCGACATGCCGGGGGTGGATCGCGTTCTCGACGTGAGCGAGGGGCTCCCCTTCGCGGACGTCTCCTTCATCTTCGCGGAGCATTTCCTCGAGCACCTGTCTCTCCAGGAAGGACTCGCCTTCCTGCGCGGTTGCCGCCGGGTCCTCGCGCCGGCGGGCGTCCTGCGTCTTTCGACGCCGAACCTCGACTGGGTGATGAAGACCCACTATCGCGCGCAGGCCTGGGCGACAGACGAGGACGCCTTCGAGGACTGCGTCCGGTTGAACCGCGCATTTCACGGCTGGGGCCACCAGTTCCTCTACAACCACCAGATGCTCGCGAAGACCCTTCGGATCGCGGGGTTCGAGACAGTCACCTTTCACTTCTTCGGCGAGAGCGACCGGCCCGAGCTCGCCGGCCTCGAGCGCCACGAGCCGAGCCTCGACACCCGCGAGCTCCCGCACGTCGTCATCGCACAGGCAACCGGCGTGGCTCCCCCGATCGCACCGCCGGAGCTCTTCCGCATCTATCGTCGGGACCTGTTGGCGAAGTGACGCGGGCGGCGCTGGCCGGTCTCGGTTTCCTCCTCCTCTACGCTCTCGCCGCCGCCGCCGTCGCCGCGGCGGCCGCGGGCTTGCGGCGGACGATCGCGTGGCGGGTCTTCGTTCCGCTTCTCCTCCTTCCGCTTCTCTATCTCGCTCCCATCTGGACGGCGGGAAAGACGCTCCTGCCCGCCGACCACGCCTTCCTGACGCTCCCCGATCCAGGGGCAGGCCCGACGACGGTCTGGTCCGACGACGCGGCCAGGCAGTTCGCCCCCTGGGCGCGCGCCGCCCGGCTCGCATGGGGCAAAGGGGAGTGGCCCCATCGGTTCCCGTGGAGCGGCTGTGGAACGTCTCTGGACGCGAACGGCTCCTCCTCGGTCTACTCCCCTTTGACGCTCCTCGGCCTCCTCC
>JBKPSZ010000162.1:0-30183 GCA_046735265.1 Acidobacteriota bacterium
GATTTTCTCCGACCGCCTGCTCGTCCTCGACTACCCGGGCCGACGGCTCATCTTCCGTCCGGGAGAGCTCTCCGCGGCCGACGGCCGGGGAGTGGTGCCTTTCCGCCGCAGCGAGGGAGGGACGCTCGTCGTGCCGCTGACGATCGGAAAGGTCGAGCTCGAAGCGGACCTCGACTCGGGGTCGCCCGAGGGTTTGGCGCTCCCGAAGAAGTGGGCCGGCAGACTGGCTCTCGACGGGGACCTCGCCCGCATCGGGCGCGGGCGGACGGCCGCCGGCGAGTTCGAGATCTACGGAGCGACTTCGGCCGACACGCTCCGCATCGGCTCGGTCGAGATCCCGCGCCCGCGGCTCACTTTCAACGACTACCTGCCGGTCGCAAACATCGGTTACCGGCTCCTGCGCCACTTCGTCGTCACGCTCGACCAGAAGAACGGTCGGGTCCGTTTCGAGACGAAAGGTTCGGAGCCGATCGCCCTCTGATGCCGAATCGCGCGGTGCCCGGGGGCTAGGTCTGCGCGCGGCGGTCCCGCTGGCGCCGCTCGCGCGTGCGCCGCTGTCCGACGCGGCGGTCGTAGGGATAGGGCTTCTCGAGCGGAAAGGCGGGCGGGGAGAGCGGGAACGAGAAATCGTCCGACGGCTGCGCCTCGACCGGAGGCGAGACCTCATGAGGCGATCGCGCGTCGTCGCCGAGCTCCACTTCGAAGTCGGGGCGAGTCGAGGGATCGGACACGTCGTCCACTCTCCAGCTCTCGAGCACGTCGGTCGGAATTCCGCGCACGCCGTTGATCGCCGCCGCGATTCGCCGCGCGTCGGCGGAGCTGCGTCCCCGAACGACGATGCTTCCGAGCGCGTCGCGGATGTAGCGACCCTCCGGGCGCCACGGCTCGGGGGCATGATCTCGATCCTGGTCGTTTCCGGGATGGGAATCCATCAGACCTCCGGGCCGTTCGGGGTTGGCGCTCATCGATCGTTCCTCTCCGTTGCAACTCGGGTACCGGTGCGACGCCGTTCCCCGCGGCGGCGCTCTCCCATTCGGCGCTCTTCGGATCCCACGAGTTCCTGCACCGCGAGCACGACGTCTCCGGGGATCTCGGCGAGCGCCGGGTCCGTCCCGATTCCCGCCCCTCCGGACACCTGAATCTGAAACGTCTCCACGGTCTCCGTCGGGACTCCGGCGAAGGCGTTCACGCAGGCGACGACGCGTCGGATGTCGGCCGGTGTCTTGCCGCGCGCGACGATGCGGCCGTTGGCGTCCCGCACGTACCGGCCGAGCTGCGCCCACGGCTCAGGCGCGTGCTCTCCCGTCTCCTCGCGTTTTTCCCGGGCCGCCGAAGGCGACGTCACGGCTCTCCGTCGATCCGAACCTGTGCGGTGAAGCGGCGGCGGTCCCCCTCCTTCCGGCGCTCGCCGAAGCGGCGGTCGTTGGGATAGGGCACGAACTCGATCATCGCCGCCAGCTCCGCTGCGAGCTCCTGCACCGGGTCGCTGATCACCCCGGTCGTCCAGGCTTCGAGCGCGTCCGTCGGCATCCCCGCCACGGCGTTGATGGCCGCCGCGAAGCGGCGCGCTTCCTCCGTCGTCCGGAAGGTCGCGGCGATTCGCCCGGTCGGGTCCACGACCGACGGTCCGTCGTAGCCCCAGCGCTCGAGCGGGACCGACAGCGGCGCGGCTGCGCGCATCATCGGCTGCATCGTTCCTCCTCGCATAGAAAGGGCGCCCGAAGGCGCCCTGTAAATCACCGTCCCGAATCGACGGGCATGATTGATTTTATCGCGTTTCGTGCGACTTTTCGAGATTTTCGCGCGACCGGCGACGAAGATTCCGCCGGGAGGACGGTCCGGCGGCGTCCGCTCGGAGCAAAGCCGCTAGGAGTACTTCTCGCGCACGACCGCAGCGTGATGCCGGAGATGCCCCGCGATGATGTACGCAAGGGCGTTCACCGAAAACGGGTATCCGCTCGCGACACCGCGGCGCCCCCATGCCTCGGCCGGCAGATTCCGGAAGAACGAGACCGTCGCGCGGCGGACGTTTCGCAGCTCCTCGAGGTGGCTCGCCCACGTCACGGAATCCGCCGTCGCGGACGCCGCGCTGACGTCCTGATCGAAGCTCGGGAGCGGCGTCTCGAAACCTCGCGCGAACCAGAGGGCGCGGAAGACGAAGAGCCGCTCCGTGTCGTTGACGTGATTGACGACCTGGCGCAGGCTCCACTTCCCCGGCGCGTACCGGTAGAGGGACCGCTCCTCCGGAATCTTCGAGAGCGAAGGAAGGATCTCGTCGAGCTGCGTCGAGAGGACCCCGACGACGTCTTCCTCGGGAACGCGGTCGATGTAGCGAAAGTAGTAGGCTGCCGCCTCGTCGCTCGCGGGGCGCCCGCGCGTGGCCTCCACGCTACTTCCCCTCCGGCGAGCGCTTCCAGACGAGGTCCCAGGCCTCCCGCCGTTGGATCAAGCCCGTGACCTTCCCTCGGGCGTCGCGGGAGAGGAGGTACCGATAGCGCGGGCGGCCCGGCACGAAGAGGACGTCCGGCGCCTCGGCGCGGAGCTCCTCGGGCTTTCGGCCGGTCTGCTGTCCCTCGAGGCCCTCTCCCTTGCGCCGGATCTCGTAGGCGATCTCCGGCGTCAACGCGTAATGGCCGCAGTACGCGTCGAGCTGCGCCGCGGGGAGCGAGACGGCCGGCGGGTCGGTCCGGATCGCCAGGACCTGCGCGCCGACGAGCTTCCAGTCGTCTCCCTTCTTCAACCACGTCTGCGTCGTCCGGTACTGACAGTGCAGCTCGTGGCCGTGGTAGTTCTCGTGCTCGTCGTCCACGTACGTCGCGACGGCGACGTCGCCGTGCACGACGGCGTCGTAGTTCGTCGCCTCGATCTTCCCGGAGACCCCCGCCGGAAGGGGACGGATCTCTTCGATCATCTGTTTGCCGGTCATCACCTTCCCGCCCTCGTCGATGAAGCGGGCATCGGCATCGAGGTACTTCTGCCAGACCGCGGTCGAGCCGGTCGCGATCGCGTCCAGCAGCTCCTGGCTCTGCCGGTGAAGCCGGTCTCGAACCTCGTCCGCGGCGGCCGGCCGGGCGAAGAGAGTCGAGAGCGCGGCGAGAAAGGCGAACGAGGCGAGGCGTCTCGGCATGGGGAAACCTCCAGGCGGGGAGGCTACTCCGCCGGCGAGCGGGACGGAAGCGCGGTCGCCGACGCGTCCGCCGTTCGTCCCAATCCGGCTTTCGGCGATCCCCGGGGATCGCTCTTGCGGGCTTTCGCCGGCGAGCTCCGGCCGTTCATCCGCCGTTCATGCGAGCGGGGGTTAACTCCTCCCGTCCGCCTCCGGGGCGGATTGCTCGAATCGAAGGGGAGGCCGCAATCCGGCGGCTCTCACGGACTTGGAGGAGTATTCGATGAAACGTTTCCTGGCAGCGGCTCTCGTTCTCGGGGTGGCTCTCTCCGCAGTCGCGCTCGCCGACGAACACAAGATGAGCGGCAAGACGATGAGCGGAACGGTCACGAAGGTGGACGAGGCCGGAAAGATGATGACCGTCAAGGACAAGGCCGGCAAGGAGTGGACGATCTATTGGACCGACGCGACCAAGGTCGAGGGCGGCGCTCCCAAGGAAGGCGCGATGGTCCACTTCAAGGCGGAAACCAAGGACGGCAAGATGACGGCAAGCTGGGTCAAGACCGAGGCCCCTCACAAGATGTGACGGAGCTCTCCTTCTCGGGGGGACGTTCGGCGTCCCCCCGCTTTTTTTCCCCGACTGCCACTCCCCTCCCCGCTTCTTCCCGCCGACGCCCGCGAAACCCCTCCCCCTCACGCGGGCGGTGATTTCAGCGCCGAGAGCGGGCTGACCCTCGCGGAGGCCGCCGCCGGCACGAGGCTCGCCGCGAACACGACCGCCGAGAGAAGCGCCGCGGCTGCCGCGAAGACCGCCGGATCCTGCGGCCGAATCCCGAAGAGCAGACCCGCAAGACCGCGCGCGGCGAGCGCCGAGACCAGGATTCCCGCGCCGATCCCCCAGGCGCCGAGCGACACAGCCTCCCGCAGCACCAGGCCGACGACGTGGCTCCTCGACGCGCCGAGCGCCAGCCGGATCCCCATCTCGCGCCGGCGCTGCGTCGCCGAGTAGGCGATGACACTCGAAATCCCCGCGGACGCGAGCAGCATCGCGAGGGCGGCGAAAACGGAGACGAGCCCGGCGTAGAAGCGCGGCTCCGAAGTCGAAATCGCGAGCACGGTCTTCATGGTCCGGAGGCTGGAGACCGGCTGCTCCGGGTCGAGCCGCGTCACTTCGTCCCGGAGCGCCGCCTCCGGACCCGGCACGCCCGGCGCGGACTTCGCGACGAGAACCATCGCGTCGTAGGGCGTCTGTGCATAGGAAATGTAGATCTCCGGAACCACGGGCGCGTCGAGGGCCGAGTGGTGGACGTTTCCAACGACGCCGATGACCTCGCGAGGAGCGCTCCGTCCGCTCGAGCTGGCGAAGAAAATCCGCTTTCCCACCGCCTCGCCAACGCCCCAGTAGCGGTCGGCGAACGCCCGGTTGACCAGGACCACGGGAGTCGATCCGGCGCGGTCGCTCGCGGCGAAGTCGCGCCCCGCCAGGATCGGGATCGAGAGTGTCCGGAAGTATCCGGGCGTGGCCCCGCGCGTTGCGGCCTCGGGAATGTCATTCGGGTCGGCAGGCAGCCGGTCCTCGACGAGATATCCCTCGGTGCTGTTGCTTCCGGAGAGCGGCAGGTGGCTCACGCCTCCCACCGAGACGACGCCGGGCAGACGCGAGGCACGGTCGGCGAGAACGCGGAAGAAGTCGGAGCGCCGCGCGCCCTCCGCATATCGGGGCGCCGTCAGCACGACTTCCATCGCCGTGACGTTCGACGCGTCGAACCCCGGATCGACCCGCAGGAGACGTCCGAGGCTCGAGAGAAGAAGCGCCGCTCCGACCAGGAGCACCAGAGCCGTCGCGATCTCCGTGACGGTCACGAGCCGCCGCATTCGGGACCCTCCGCCGGGATCCGCACCGCCGCGCCCTTCGAACCGGAGGCCCGCCGCCGGGTCGCTCCTCCACGCGGCGAAGGCCGGGACGAGGCCGAAGACGAGCGCCGAGAGAATCGCGATTCCCAGACCGAAGGCGAGCACACCGAGATCGAGACGCACTTCGTCGAGCCGCGGGATTCCCGGCGGGGCCGCGGCGAGGAGAAGACGCAGCCCGCCGCCGGCGAGCGCCACGCCGGCCAGCCCGCCCGCGGCGGACAGGATCGCTCCCTCGGCGAGAAGCGGCCGCAGAAGATCCTTCGGGGAGGCCCCAAGCGCCGCGCGAATTCCCATCTCGCCGCGCCGGGCAGCGGCCCGAGCGAGGAGCAGGTTGCCGATGTTCGCGCACGCGGCCAGGAGGACGAGGAGCGACGTCGCGAGAAGGATCCGGAGCGCCGGACGCACCCGACGCACGATCTCTTCGCGCAGCGGAACCACGCGCGCGCCCCATCCGAGGTTATCGGCCGGAAAGTCGCGCGCGAGCGCGGCGGTCCGCGAGTCCATTTCCCGCTGCGCGGCCTCGACGGAAACGCCGAGCGCGAGGCGCCCGATGGCATAGAGCCACCGGCTCTGGCGGTCGCGAGCGCGCTCGGGCGTGAAACGCAGAGGGATCAGGAGCTCGACGTCCCGCCCCAGACGCCGCGGGAATCGAAACTCCCGAGGGAGGATTCCGACGACCTCGTACGCCCTCCCCGAGAGATGGACGGTCCGGCCGAGGGTAGCCGGATCTCCCCCGAAGCGTCGCTGCCAGAGGCCGTAGGTGAGGATCGCGACGCGCGCGTCGAGGCGCTCCTCCTCGGGAAGAAACGGCCGCCCGAAGAGTGGCTTCGTCCCGAGAGCTCGCAGCGCCCCGGGGCTCACCTGCGCCGCCTGCCAGCGCTCGGGCCGGCCGTCGGAAATCGCGTCGAGGGTCCGCGGGCCGAGGACGCCGAACGATTCGAAGGCCGGGTTGTCTCTGCGCCAGTCGAGGAAGTTTCCGGGGGAGACCTCCTCACCGATTTCATTCGGACGATGGCTCGCCGCGACCATCACCAGGCGTTCCGGCTCCGGGTACGGCAGCGGCCGGAGGAGGATCGCCCGGACGACGCCGTAGATCGCCGTGTTCGCGCCGACGCCGAGGGCGAGGATTCCGACGACCGCGGCGGCGAAGCCGGGACTGCGCCGAAGTGACCGGAAGGCTCGCCGCAGCTCCCTCGAAGCGTTTTCCAGGGCGTCTCCTCCGCTCTGTCTCCGGAGACGCCCGAGGCCGCGGCGAGTTTCGCCCCGCCGAGAACGAACGGGGCCTACGGCAGCGCCCGCCGCGCGACGAGGACCGGCGCGCCGCCGGCCACGATTCCGACGGCGAGCGCCGCGAATCCGATGGCCCCGGCGGGAAGGCATCCGATCGAAGCGAGGAACAGAAGCGCCGCCGCCGCGCTCCCCCAGAACCCGGGGCCCCGCGCGGTGCGGCCTCGAAGTCCGAGGACGACGCCGGCGGCCACGCCGCCCGCGCCGCAGATCCAGTGACCGTGCGACGAGAACATCAGCATGCAGAGACGTGGATCGAACGCCGCGACCGACGCGGGCAGGAGGCACGGCAGGATTCCGGCGAGCGCCCCGGCGCGCGTTCCCTCCTCGTACGACTCGCCGCGCATGTGTCCGCCGATGACGACGAGGGCGAAGCCCGCGAGGCACGCCGCAGCGATCGGCGTCTGTCCGCAGGTCAGGAAGGCCGGCGTCGCGAGCAGAGTCGCCCCGGCGCCCCGAGCGACGGCACCGCCGAGGCGACCGCGCTCGTAGGCGCGGCGGGCGGCCGACCGGAAAGCGAGCTCGGCGACGTCAGAGGTTGTCATGAGGAATTCTCCAGCGGGAGCGAAGGCGCTCGAGCGCCCGCTCGACGCGTTTGCGGAACGTCGCTCCGGGAACGTCCGGCTTCTCGCCGCGCGCGTACGCGAGCAGCGTCGCGGCGTCGGACGGCGAAAGTTCGGCCAGGGCGCGATCGAGCTCCGCGGCGAGCTCCCGAGCCAGTGCGTCGGCCTCCGGCGAGCGGCCCGGATGCTCCGGGTCCTCCGCTAAGGGGAGAGCCTCCTCGCGCCGACGCCGCGCGCGCGTACGGTGCGTTCGAACCTGCCAGGCGGCGATCCCGAGCACCCAGGCGAGCGCGTCGCGCTTCGGATCGAACTCGCTCGCGCGGAAAAAGATTCGGAGGAGCGACTCCTGCGCGGCGTCTTCGGCCTCCCCCGCGGGCAGGCAGCGCGAGGCCAGCCCTCGGACGAGCGGCCACACCCGGCGGAAGACCGCATCGAACGCCGTCCGATCGCCCCGCGCGAGCGCGGTCAGGTCCCGGTGGAGGGCGCCCTCCCGAGATTGCGAAGAAATGGCCCCGGCCGCCTTCTCCCGAAATTCGCTTCGCCGAGCGTTACTTCGCGCAGGTCTGCGCCGTGCAGCAGCAGCCGGAGCAGTCCATTCCGGCCTTGCCGGATCCGCCCGCTTCCGCCCAGGCGAGCCCGACGGAAAGTGCCACAAGCGCTACCAACGCCATCCACAGCTTCCTCATTGCGCGCCTCCCGAAAGTCCCGGCGCCCATTCGCCGGTTCGAGACGGATAGGCGCCGGAGGGGCCGAGCGTGACAGGGCTTGCCGCCCCCGGTCCGGACGAAGCCGCCGGCCCCGCCCCGCGGCGCCGGGAGGTCCCGGACCGGACCCTTGCGCCCGACCTGAGCTACAGTTCGCCGAAAGTGAGCCCGGGAAACCGATGAAGCGCCTGGAAGAGCTGACCGTCGAGGACCTGCAGGCGAGCCCCGTGTGGCGATACGAGGGGGGATCGGGTCCCGCGGCGTTCATCGAGCCGGCGAAACGCGATTCCCTCTCGCAGGTGGACGACGAGATCTTTCTCGCCGCGACCGAGTTCGAGCTCTCCGACTCGAGCCGCTACCTCGGGTTCTGCTTCCCGGCGGACGACTCGAGCATCGACTACCTGCAACCGGTGATCGTCAGCGCCGGCGGCCACGTGAATTTCTGGTTCGACGAGCCGGCGAGTCCCGAGATTCTGTCGCGCCAGTGGAAGGCTCTCGGGAGAGAGCCCGAGCGGGTCTTTCCCGTGGAGTTCCGGTGCCTGGTGCCGGTGGACGGAAGGACGGTCAGCGGCCTGATCCAGGGGATCGAATCGCCGCACGACTGGACTCCCTCCTTTCTCGCGGAGGAAGGCGTCAAGCGAAACTCCGAAGAGCGCGACCGCGACTCCGAAGACCCGAAGCCTTCGGCCCCGAGCGCTCGCGCGAACGTCTTGACCGCTAGGCCGCTCGACACTCGTCAGAAGGAGCACACGGGCGCGGGGAAGCGCACCTCTCGCCGCCGCAAGGCGGAGATGCCGGTCCAGTTCAGTCAGGGTCCGCTCGAAGGAACGGGCGTCATCGGCGACGTTTCGCGCCGCGGCGTGTTCGTGCGCTCGAAACAGATCCCGGGGACGGGCCCGCTCCTGCGTTTGACTGTCAACCTTCCCGGCGGGCGCAAGCTCGTCCTGAAGGGCAGAGTCGTCCGCCGCGCCGGAAGTTCGTCCCCCGCGGCGACCACGCCCGGCTTCGGGCTCCGGCTGGTCGAGGAGTGGCCGGAGTACGACCAGCTCTTTCCGAAGAGGCGGGAAGACAACGACTGAGGCCGCCCGGGCGGCCGAACCGGATTCTCAGGCCGGACGGGGAAGTCCGACGCGCGCCATCACGGCGCGAACGAGACGATCGCAGCGGGCGCCGAGAAACGGGAAGGCTTCGCGAACGTCCGGTCCGACGCGCGACTCCAGGTTCTTGCGGACCATCGCGCGAGCCCTGTGGAGCCGGACCTTGACCGTGCTCTCCGTCAGACCGAGAACGTTCGCCGTCTCGGCGGTCGAGAGATCCTCGACGTCGCGCAGGACGAGAACGACTCGATAAGAATCGGGAAGAGACTCGATCGCCGACTCCAGGTGTTCGCGCGTCTCATTGCCCAGCATCCTTGCCTCCGGGTCGGGTCCCGAGGACATGAAGCCGTCGGGGACCTCCGAGATTTCGTCATCGATCGATCGCAAGCGCCGGGCTTTTCGGGACCGGGCCCAGGCCTCGTGGAGCACGATCTTCGTCAACCAGGTCGTGAAGAGCGATCGTTCCTCGAATTGGCCGAGATGCTCGAAGACGCGGACCCACGCTTCCTGAGCGAGGTCCTCCGCCAGGGCGTCGTCGGCCAGCACGGCCCGGCCGACTCGATACACCCGCTGGTTGTGCCGCCGCATCAGGATCTCGAAGAGTTCGACCTCGCCCGAGACGACGCGACGGACGACGTCGCCGTCGGAGAGCTCCGGGCTCTCCCTCGTGAGGGCCACTCTTTCAGTCGTGCTCATCGAATCGTTGCGCGGGGCCGCGCGGCCCCGCGCCACTGCTTCACCGTTGCGATTCTATGCGTGCGCCGTGGCTCCGACCCGCTCCTCGGCTTCGGCGAGGCGCGCGAGCGAGAGCGCTCCCAGACAGAGTCCGAGGTCGCGCAGGGCGACGTCGAGATACCCGCCCGTCAGAACGAGGTTGATGATGATCCCGACGAGCCAGGCCGCGACCAGGTAGCCGCCGAAGCGCGGTCGCGTCGCGACGACGAGGCCGGCCACGATCTCGATCACCCCGACGGCGATCATGAAGGTGTGCGGCGCGATCCCGAGCGAATTGGAAACCGCTGGTGCGAGGTACTTGTCCCAGTTCGTCAGCAGCCCGAGAAACTTGTCGAGCCCCGCGATGATCGGCGCGACGGTGAAACCGAAGCGGAGGATCAAAAAGGCCTGATGGCTCTCCTTGCTCAAGGCAAACTCCTTTCGTGCGGGGACGCGCCTGGCCGTCCGCGGCCGAGCCATCCCCTATTGCAATAGAGCAGCCAGCCGGGGATCGGTTACAGGGTGCGGAATCCGCCGGGACTCCGCCGGCATCACGACCGGCGCCGGAAGAAGAGGTCGAGTCGAAGATCCATCGTCGTGCCCTCCATGCCGAACCGAGAAGGAATCGCAAGATAACGCAGGGGTCCGGCGCTGGGTGGAGCGCGTGCGTGGCACCGATGATGCAGCAAAGTTCGACGAGAGAAGTGTCGGCAGCCTCGACGCGGCTTCCGTGTCGATTTGGCCCAAACCGCAACGACCGATCCTGGAGGTGCACATGCTGTCCAACCGAGACGCCGCGGCAACGATCGCCGTCAAGAACACCAAGGTGGCGAAGAAGTTCTACGAGGGGGCCCTCGGACTCGAACCTGAGCCCACCGAGGAGCCTTCCGTGCTCGAGTACAAGAGCGGAAACTCCACGATCCTGGTGTACGAGTCGAAGTACGCCGGAACCAACAAGGCGACGGCGGCCACGTGGATGGTGGACGACGTGGACGGCGTCGTGAAGGATTTGAAGTCGAAGGGAGTCGCCTTCGAGCATTACGACATGCCGGGCATGACGCTCGAGGGGGACGTGCACGTCGGGGGCGATCGAAGGGTGGCCTGGTTCAAGGATCCCGACGGCAACATTCTCTCCGTCGTCAGCTGACGTCGAGGGGCGGGGGAACGGTCGGCCACGGCGCCGGCCGACGCGTCAGCGGGAAGGCGGGCGCCTCGTCCCGGCCAGCCGTCTCCTCCGCCCGGAATTCGAGGACGACGCACGAGTCGGCGTCCGGCCGCCCCGCCTCATCGTGATCCTCTTGACCTCGCCCATCGAGGCCGCCCTTCCGGTAACCATCGCTCGAACCCACTCGAAGAGGACCACCGGCTGGGGCTTGTCCAACGTCATGTACTGTGCCGATCTCGCCTGGACTGCGATCAAGACGAGCCGGGGATCATCCGGGCCGCCGTCCTTTTTTCCACCTTCGTCCGGAAACCAGGCCTTCCAGTCGGGCGCCCACAGCTCGTGGATCTTGGTGCGGTCACGCGAAACCTTCGCTTCGCCGGAGATCGAGACCCATTCCCGAGTGCGATCGCGGTAGTAGGCCAGGTTGACGCGGGGATCCCCCGCGATCTCGTCCACCTTGGGGAGTCCGTCGGCCGTGACGAACCAGAAGTCGGCGCCGGAAGCGCGCTTCTGGGTCGCCATGGGCCGAGACACGAGGTGCCCGTCGGCGCGGCGCGTCGTCAGCATGGCGGTCTCGATCCCCTCGACGAGATCGTGGAGCTCGTCGACGTTTCCGATCTTCGGCGCGGCTTCGTCCTTCTTGGCTTCCTTCGCTTTCATGCGACCCTCCCGCGCGCGACCTTCGCAATTTGCGCGCCAGCCCGACGGCCCGGTCCTGTAGACTGACTACAGGAAGACATGGAACCCTCCGCCGGCGGTTCTCCGAGGCAGCGCGCCGTTTTTCTTCTCGCCATCCTGCTTGGGCTCGGAGCGTCGGGAGACGCGGTGCCGGAAATGCCCGAAGGCGCCGAGGCCGCTCGCGTCTTCTGCGCGTCCATCGAGGCGCGCAATACGAACGATTTCTCGACGGCGATCGCGCTGCGCGCCGACGACATGCGCTGGATCGACAGCGATGGAAGCGTGTATCGGAGGAACGACGACGGCACCCGGAAGATGCTCGCCTGGGAGCAGGGCGCGGGCGCCCGCTGGAGCTGCCGCGCGGTCGGCTATGCCGACGGCTGGCTCGAAGCCGAGGTCTCCGAGACCAACCGGCTGTATGACGCCCTGGACGTCGGCGCGATCTGGCAGCGTGTCCGCGTCCGCGTCGAGAACGGCCGGATCCGCGAGGGACGCACGATCGCCGAGTGGTCGACCGGGCGCGACTACGAAGAGGTGAACGACGAGTTCAAGGCCTGGATCCGGTCTCTTCCGGCGGAGAGACGCGGGGGCCTCTTCGACGGCGAGCGCCTGGTTTACGACGCGGAGACCGCGCGCCGCCAGCGTCCGCTTCTCGACGAGTGGGAGAAGAAGCATCCGCCCGCGCGCAAGCTCCTCGCCGAAGTCCTGGCACCGCTCGGCGGAACGGAGCGTCTCGCGCGCCTCGACGGGTGGGTCGTCGAAGGCCGGGGGCGCGAGAATCTCTCGGGCGAGCTCCAGGGCCTCGCGCCCTCCGAGGCGACCTGGCGCGCGCACGAGGAGACGGTCGCCGTGCTCTCCTCCTCCGGAAGCGTCTCCTGGCAACGCCGCACGCCGCGCAACGACGGGAGCCTGCGCTGGCGCCGCTTCATCTATGAGTCGAAGACCTTCGGCGTCGTGGATTTCCACGCCGGCTACGGGGCGAAGCGGGCGAGGGAGATTCCGGACTCGGACCGGCAGGCTCTCGCCCGGCGAATTCCGCACCTGCTGCTCCTCGAGGCCGCGACGCACGCGAAGCGCCTCGTCGCGTCGACCCCGCGGACGAAGGACGGGGCGGTCGCCGACGCCGTCGAAGCGACGATGGAGGACGGATCGCGGCTGACGCTCGTTTTCTCACGCCATCCCAGGGCGATCGCGGCGGCGGAATACACGGCCTACCTCCCGGGACTCGGCGATTCGGTCGTTTCGTGGGAGTGGCTCGGCTGGAAGCCGGATGCGGCGCTCGGCATGGCGCCCACCGGCCACCGCATCACGGTCGGCGGCGGGGTCTTCCAGGAAGTCACCTACGATCGCTTCGCCGCCGGAAGTCCCGACGCGGCCGCGATGATGGAGGTCCCGCCGGATCTCTCCCCGGCCGATCCCTCTTCCCCGGCCCCTGCTCCCCGGGCTTCCGCGCCGGCCACGGGCGAGGTCGCTCCCGGAGTGCACGTCGCCCAAGTCCGGGGCTTCTTCATTCCGTTCGTCGAGCTCGCGGACGTCGTGGTCCTCTTCGACGTGCCGGCGTCCGCGCCCGGTCTCGAAGCGATTCCCGCGAGCGGAGCGAAGGACTGCGAGCGGGTCACGGAAGATCTCGTCGCGGAGATCGCTCGCGCCTGTCCCGGCAAGCCCGTTCGATTCGTGGTCGTCAGCCACCATCACGGAGATCACCTGGGAGGGATTCGCGCTTTCGCCGGCTCGAACGTCACCGTGCTCGCCGCGCCTTCGCATGTCCCGGCAGTGCGGCGCGCGCTCGTCGCCCCGCACCTCCTCGCTCCCGATCGGTGGAACGGCGACGGACGGGATGCCAACATCGAGGCGGTGCCCGACCGCCGGACGATCACCGACGGCCGCCGGTTGATCGAGGTGATCAACGTGGGCGAGAACCCGCACACGAAGGAGAACCTCTTTCTCTGGCTGCCGGAAGAGCGTCTGGTCTTCCAGGGAGACCTCTTCTATTACGAAGAGGGAGAGCCCTTTCCCCCGTCGGGGCGCGAGAAGATGAATCGCTTCTTCGCGGGATGGCTCGCATCGCGCGGCCTTTCGCCGAAGGCCGTCTACGGTGTCCATGGCCAGGGCGCCGCTCCTCCCGAAGCGCTTGCCCTGGCCTTGCGCTGAGACGGCGACGTCTTCAGGTGGGTGAGTCCGCGCCTCCCGGCAGAGCGAGAAACCTCAGCTCACCCCCTGGGCGTTCAATCGACCGATCAGCCTCCGCAGCGCGAAACGCGGCGTGATCCGGAGGAGGAATCCCGTCAGGAACTTGTACAGCGGGCTGAAAACGGCGACCGCCCGACCACGCTTCATCATCCGGTAGCCGAACTCCGCCACGTCGGCCGGCTTCGTTCGGGTCGTCGCCATGAAATTCGCCGGCGCGACGCCGGCCGCATCGGAGAACGCGGTCCGCACGGGCGGCGGGCAGAGAGCCGTCACGTGGACGCCGCTCCCCCGCAGCTCCTCGGCGAGGCCCTCCGAGAACGCCAGGACGTAGTGTTTGGTGGCGTAGTAGACGCTCATCCGGGGGCCAGGCAGAAAGCCGGTCACGGACGCCAGGTTCAAGATGTGCCCGCCTCGTCGCGCGAGCATGGAGGGGAGAAACAGGCGGGTGAGCGCGGTCAGTGCCGTGATGTTCACGCCGATCATGCGCTCGAGCTTTCCGAGGTCGGCGTCCGCAAAGAGTCCGTGGTCTCCGATCCCCGCGTCGTTGATCAGACAATCGACTTCCGCTCCGAGCGATCGCACCCGATCGAAGACTCTCTGCGGCACTCCCGGCTGACTCAAGTCCTCGGCGATCGTGTGAACGCGGACCTTCTTCCGGAGCTCGTCGGCGACGGCCTCGAGGCGGGAAGCACTGCGAGAGAGCAGGATGAGGTCCCGGCCATCGGCCGCGGCCTGGCGGGCCAACTCGAGGCCGATGCCGCTGGTCGCGCCCGTGACGAGCGTGTGGGTGGATGTTTTCTCAGGCATGGGCCAACTTCGGCGCCGGCGCGAGGCGGCGAAAAATCAACATGTGTACCAGGATGAAGAGCGGAACGAAAAACGTCGGGATGAGGCTGACCGGAAAGCTCGCCATGAGCGCCGTGTTGGACGTCGGCGTGGCGAGAGCTCCGAGTCGGCTGTTGGAAAACAGCAGCCCGACCGTGACGGCGGAGACGAGATCCAGAAGCCCGAAGGCGTTCCACGCGAGGAGCCAGCCGCGCGATGCCGTGCCCCTGCGAACCGAAGGGAGAAGAAGAAGCGCGCCCAGAGCCGCGATGATGTCGCCGAACCCCTCGGGGATGCCGAAGCCGGCGGGAAGTCGCCCGGCGAGCCAGCCGGCCACGAAACCGATCCCGACGAACCGCCAGAGGTGCGACCCGACCAGGAGCGTCATCGGGATCGTCTCCGTGAATGCACAAAACGCCGCGCTCGTGACGTACGCCGTCACGAACCCCAGGATGGGCACGACGAAGAACGACAGCAGAACGAGCGGCGGACGCTCCGGTTCGTTCACGATTCCGAGGGCGCCCGCGATGAACGCAGCGGCAAACCAGATGGCGATCGCGAGAATCGTGAGGCCGCGGACCGTAGCGAGTCGGCTTTCGTTGACGTTCTCTTCCATGTCGCACCTCCTCGGATGCCGCGCGCCCCGACCCGGACCGCGGCTCCGATTATGTGTATATACAGCTTTAGCCTTCGAAAGGTTGCGTGCGCCGTGTTGGCATTTGTCGGTGCGGGTCCTTAACGCAGGCCGCAGAAGAGTGAACCGCGGACGGGTAAAGAGATGCGGGCGCTGATCGTTCGAGCGAGGCCGATCCCGATGGATGTCGAGGCCGATTCGATCGACGCGCAGCGATGACCGAGGGCGGTTAGCCTCGCCCCGGGAGATGGGCGACCAGAGTGAGGACGCTCTGCAGAATGCCCCAGCGTCGCCGGCCGAGGCTCCGCATCACGTTCGATTGTGCGCGCTTCCAGGCGGGGACCGCTTTCCGGAATCGCGCACGGCCCGCCTTCGTGAGCTCGATTCGCCGCTCGCGTCGATCGTCGCCGGAGCGCCTCCGGATCCAACCCTTTCTCTCGAGCGGCCGCAGCGTTCGGGTGAGCGTCGTGCTATCGAGCACGAGAATTCGGCCGAGGCGTCCCTGGGGGACGGCTCCGACCCTCATGAGCACCTGGAGCAGCGTGAACTGGGCGATCGTCAACCCGCAGTCGCGCAGCTCGTCGTCGTAGAGCTGCGTGACCGCCCGCGCGGCGCGGCGCAGATTCGCGCATGCGCACGGGAGAATTGGCAGGGGTTCTACCCCCTTGCCTCGGTTCGCAGACCGTCTTGGTGCGCCAGTCACTTCCAGCCTTTCGCCGATGACGTTCTCAGCGCCCGATAACCTATCCGAAGGTCGTCTCCGGCCCGCGTGGACTGCGGCGCTCGACACGAACATCCCACATCGATGTGCGTCGGCCGGCGCAGATGCGGCAGAATTCTCAGGGTCGATGAGACGCGAGGTCGCCTTCGGCATGTTGCTCGCCGGCGCGGCGCCGCAGGCGGGCGGGCCAGGCGCCGCTCCGACCCCCGACGCTTCCGCCATTCAGGTCGAGAAGATCCGGGAGCGCCTGTACCTCCTTCGCGGCGGCGGCCGGAGCGTCGTCATCGGAGGCGCGACCGTTCCCTCGGCCGGCAACACGACGGCGTTCGTGACCGCCAGGGGTGTCGTCCTCGTGGACACGAAGCTCCCCGGATGGGGGAAGCCGATCCTGGAGAAGTTGAAGGAGATCACCGACAAGCCGGTCGTCACCGTCATCAATACGCACACGCATATGGACCACGTCGGAGGAAACGTGGAGTTCCCCGATTCCGTCGAAATCGTGGCGCACGAGAACACGGCGGAGCTCATGCGGGAGATGCGCCCAGTGACGGGGGGTCCCGCCCAGCCCAACCTCTTCGCGGAAAATGGCGGACGCGGTCTGCCGACGCGGACCTTCTCCGACCACCTGACGATCGGCAACGGCGAGGACCGCGTCGAGATCCACTACTTCGGGCGGGCGCACACGGGAGGCGACGCCTGGGTCAGGATCCCCGCGCTCGGTGTCCTCATCTGCGGCGACGCCTTCGGTTACAAGGCGGTGCCGCCACTCGACGCCAACAACGGCGCGAGCGGCGTCGAGTACCCGAAGACACTCTCGAAAGTCCTGGCGGCCTTCCCGGAGGTCCGGACCCTCGTGACCGGTCACTACCCGATGACGCTCAAGCGCGAGGACCTCGAGACGCATCGCGACTTCATGGACGAGTTCGTTCGGGAAATCCAGGCCACGCGAAGGTCGGGTCGGACAATCGAGGATTTCGCTCGGGAATGGCGGATTCCGGATCGCTTCGCCGAGAAAGGCTACGTTACCGTCGGCCACCTCAGGCCGATTTCCGCGGACGTCGAAGTCGTCTGGAACGAGACGCGCTGACTCCGGGTCCCGGGGCGGGGACTCCGGCCCCGGGACACCGGCGGCGCCGCGCGCTGCGGCGCGCACCGGCTCCGGGGACGGTCTCTTCTACTTCTTCTGCAGGTCGGTCAGCGCCGCGAGCACTTCCTCGCTGTGGCTCGCCGGCTTCACGCTCATGAACTCCTTCGCGATCTTGCCCTGCGGATCGATCAGGAACGTGTTCCGAGCGGAGAGCTTCTTGCCCTGGTACTCCATCACCGATCCGTATGCCGAGGAGACCGAGGCATCGGGATCAGAGAGGAGCTTGAAGCTCAGTCCCTCCTTGGCGCAGAAGTCCTTGTGGGACTCGGCGGTGTCCACCGAAACGCCCACGACGACCGCGTTGGCGGCCTGATACTTCTCGATATCTCTCTGAAAGTTGTGTGCCTCGAGCGTACAGCCGCTCGTGAAGTCCTTCGGATAGAAGTAGAGAACGACCCACTTGCCGCGGAAGTCGGCGAGCGTCGTGGGCTTCCCTTCGTTGCTCGTGAGCTTGAATTCCGGCGCCGCCGCGCCGACCGCCGGCGCGGACGTGTCGGCGATCGAGGCCGCCGCGAGCGCCGCGGCCGCGAGCACGGCCATCACAGTTCCTCTGGTGGTCATCGGTCCTCCTCGTTTACCCGCATTCCACTTTCCATGAAGCCCCGAGCTTAACGAAAGCCCGGCCGAGGGCAAGTGCTCCGGCGCCGAGGGTTGTCTTTCGATCCGCTCCCCGGGCGTCGGCCCGCGCTCGCACGGCGCTAGGATCGCAGGGATGGCGGCGCCAGGCTCCGATCCCCGCGCGGAATCCGCTACGTTCTCGGCACACGTCGAGCCCGAGCGTGTTCGCGGCACGGACACACCCTCCGCCGCGTACGCGCCGACCGGGCCCTCGCGCGAGCGGGAGTTCCTCGGGGAGCGCCTCGCGCTCTTCGCCAAGATCGCGTGCTTCGCGTCGAGCGGTTTCCTCGTGATGCGCGTGGTCCTGAATGCGGTCGCGGAGCGGAGCACCCGCGGCGCCCCCCTCGAGAAGTTTCCGATCTTCCACCTCGTGGCGACCGCGATCCTCGCCCTTCTCTGGTGGACGGCCCACACGGGCGAGCTGAATGACCGCGGGTTGCGCCGCCTCGATGCGGCGGGCACGATCGCCGCGGCTCTGGCCTACGCCGTGATGGCGCTGACGATGCCGCTCCCCTGGAGGCCGGACCAGCTCGTGCTGCTCATCCTGAACGCGGTTCTCCTCGGGCGAGCCGCGCTCGTGCCGAGCGAGCCGCGGCGCACGGCCTGGATCTCGGCGGTGTCGGTCGCGCCGGTCCCCTTCGTCGCGTATCTCATCTTCCGAGGCGGCACTTTCGGCGACCTCGTGCCAGGCGCGGTCGTGACCCAGGCCACGCTCTGGGCGACGTTCATCGCCCTGCTCGCGACGGTGATCTCGAACGTGACTTTCCACCTGCGCCGATCCGTTGCCCGGGCGCGGCGGCTCGGCCAGTACACGCTCCTCGAGAAGATCGGCCAGGGCGGGATGGGCGTCGTCTATCGCGCCGAGCACGCGATGCTTCGCAGGCCGACGGCGATCAAGCTGCTCGCCCCGCAGAGCGCGGGAGAGGAGGGTCTTCGTCGGTTCGAACGGGAAGCTCAGCTGACGGCGCGCCTCGCCAATCCGCACACGGTGTCCGTGTTCGACTTCGGGCGGACGCCGGAGGGAGCCTTCTACTACGTGATGGAGTTCCTGGAGGGGGTCGACCTCGAGCGACTCGTGCGCGAGAGCGGACCGCTCCCGCCCGGCCGCGTCGTCCACATCGTCCGCCAGGTCTGCGAAGCCCTGGCCGAGGCGCACGGCGTCGGGCTCATCCATCGCGACATCAAGCCGGCCAACATCCTCGTCTCCGAGCAGGGCGGCATCGCAGACTTCGTCAAGGTCGTGGACTTCGGTCTCGTCAAAGACGTCCGGGGAGACGACGCGCGCCTGACGCGCGAGGGGGTGTTCGCGGGGACGCTGCACTATTTGGCTCCGGAGACGATCCAGGAAGGCGGCGCCTCGGATCCGCGAAGCGATCTCTACGCGCTGGGGGCGGTGGCCTACTACCTGCTCACCGCGACGCGCGTCTTCGACGGAAAGCCGATCGAGGTGATCCAGGCCCACTTGCATACCCCGCCCGACCCGCCCTCCCTGCGTCTCGGTCGCCCTCTGCCGCCGAAGCTCGAGCGCGTCGTCCTCGACTGTCTCCTGAAGAGTCCCAATCAGCGCCCGGAGAGCGCCGAGGCGTTCATCGATCGCCTCGACGCATGCGACGACGTCGAGCCCTGGAGCCACGAGCAGGCACGGAGCTGGTGGAGGGCGCGGAAGACGGCGTAGAAGAGGAGAAGAGATGTTGCGGCTCGTTGGCCACCGCGTCACGGCCGCCCTCCCGGATGTCGGGGCGGGGCGCGTCCCGCCCGTGTCGATCGGAGAAGGGACGTTGCGTGCGCCGGATGCGGCGTTGCGGGCGGCCGCAAGGGCCGCCCCCTCCACAGACGGCGCGTCACGGCCGCTCTCCGGATGTCGGGGCGGGGCTCGTCCCCGCCCGCGTTGATCGGAGAAGCGACGTTGCGTCCGCCGGATGCGGCGTTGCGGGCGGCCGCAAGGGCCGCCCCTACACAGACGGCCAATGCCCGGCTGGGCTGGGCCGAGATCTCAAGACCAGAACTCGTCTTCCGTCTGCTGATCCCCCTGGAACTGCCAGAAGACGGTGGCCTTTCCGTCCTCGACGGTCCAGGCGTGCACCTGCGGCGAGGACCACTTCCGGCCCTTTCGCTCCGCGCTCTCGGTGACGAGGACGACCACGCGCTCGTCGTTGGCGAGGACGTCGTCGATTCGGATCCGAAACGTGCCGCGGGAGAGATCCATGAAGTGCTTGAAGAAGTCGAGTACTTCCCCGTGGCCGCGGTAATCGCCCGAGATCGGGCCCCGGCCCGGCACGTGCCAGAGGATGTTTTCGTCGAGGACCGCGAGGACGGTGGGAATGTCGCCTCGGGCGAATGCGGCGTACGCCCCCTCGATCAGATGGCGGTTGGCCGTGGCCTCGATCGTTACCGTCATGCGCCCCCTTTTGCGCGGAGGTCGAGAAGCGAGGACTCCGCAGCAAACTTCTGCTTTCGCCCTCACGAACGCGAATCCCGGCCGGATCGTTACGCTGCCACGTCATCCGGCTCCGGCCAGTTTGCGAACTTGTGGGCGTAGACGCGACCCACCGAAATCGGTAGGGCCGCCGGAGCGTCGCGACTCCTACCGCGAGATCTCCTCGATCGCCGCGGCCATGCGCGCTTCGGTCATCCGCGTCGGAGAGTACTTCTTGACGACGCCCTTCCGATCGACGAAGACGAAGGTGGGCGTCGCGGACACGCCGTAACGAAGCATCGCCTCGTCGCTGATCGGCGCCGAAACGCCTTCGGGCAGCGCGTAGGTCTCCTTCCAGGACTTTTCGATTTTCGACTTCTCCTCGGCGCGGTCGGCGGTGTAGTACCGCGTCGGCGCCACGAACGCGACGCCCTTCGGCAGATATTTCTCGACGGTCCGCCGAAACGCGGCCGCCTGCATTCGGCAGTCGCCGCAGGCCTCCCACCAGAAGTACAGGACGACCGGCTTCCCCCGAAGAGCGTCGAGGGGCGGAGGCTCCGCGCCGACGTGATCCTCGGCGCGCACCGGCGGCGCCGGCTTGCCTTCGAGCTCGATCAGGTTCCGGCGCTTCCAGATCCGGGCGCGCAGGTTGTAAGGCGCGCGTTCCTGCGCGCGCGAGCTCTCCTCGAGGTACCGGATCGCCTCGGCCTTGCGACCCGAGGCGACGAGCGCCTGCGCCTGGACTTCGATCGCGGTGCCGAGGAGATAGACCGCTTCGCGGTTGGTCTCGTAGTCGGCCGGCGACGCGAGCTTCGCTTCGGCGAGAGCGCGCCCGGAAGAGGCGTATTCCGACGCGGCCTTCCAGTCCCCGTTCAGCGCCGCGCCGCGCGCCACCCACGCGAGACCGAGCAGGTAGTCTCCGTCCTCCCCCTTTTCGGCGCGGTGGTACTCGAGGATCGACTCGGCGCTCGGCAGGTCGCCGGCCGAGATCTTGTACCGGATCATCCGGACGTCGTCCGGAGGCGCCGGCGTCGGCGCCGTCGGAGTTCCCGCTGGCGCCGGCGTCTGGGCGATCAGCGGGGCGGCGAGAAGGAAGACGAGAGGAAAAAGTCTTCGCGTCCGCATGGCTTCTCCTCGATTTCGCGATCCGCAACCCGCGGAGTGGGCGGGTCATTCCCCGACGACCGAATGCCGGCGGGTCGAATCTGTCAGGAAGTTGCGTGCGGGTAGAGCCGGCGATAGATCACGTACGAATAGATCACCGGAACGAGCGGTCCGACCAGGAGCGCGGCGAGCGCGACCCACCAACCGAGATCGAAGAGCGCCGCCGCCACGGCGACGAGACCCGCCGCCATGAAGATCTTCGACCCGAGACGGTGCGTCCGGTTCCAGACCTCCTCGCTCGCGAGCGTCCAGGGCGTCCGGATGCCGGCGAAGAAGTTGCGCGTGACCTTGCCCATGACACCGCCGATGACGGCGAAGAGGACTCCGATGGCCGCGAAGATCGGCTTCGGCGACAGGTTCTCGCGGGTCTCGGCCGCGTTCAGCGTCAGGACCTCGACGAAGAGCATGAAGGCGAGGATCGAAACGGTCAGGATCCCCCAGGCCGAAGCGAAGGAGCCCATCTCGAAGCCTCGAGGGGACATCCGCGGAAGGACGAGGAACAGGAGCCACAGGACCGCCATCACCAGCGGGACGATGAAGACGCCCCACGGCTTGGGCATCGTCCCGTTGACGCGTCCCGCGGCGTCCCAGTGCGACGGGAGCGGGTCGGGCAGCCGCGGCGAGAGGAACGCGGCATAGGCGAAACCGGCCACCACCAGGAGAAAGCCGAGAACCCGGTAGGGACGGCTCACGAGAAGAGTTTAACCGTAAGGGGAAAGGGCCGGCCGCGTTTCCACGGCCGGCCCGGAGATCGGCGAATCCGAAACCACCTCTAGTTCTTGCGCGTGTAGGTGATCTCCATCATCCGGTAGTCCTTTCCGTCCGGACCCGGTCCCCACATCTCCATCGTGTGGTGGTCCTTGTCGGTGACGATCGTCTTCATGGTGGCCTTGGATGTCTTTCCGGTCATCGGATCGGACATCGTCGCGGTTGCCGTCATCACGTTGCCCGCCATCGCCCCCGTCGAGGTCATGACGCCGGTGCTCGCCGTGTCCATCCACGTACCGACGTACTTCTTCGAGACGTTGTCGTATCCGGTATAGCCGATCCCGGAGAAGGGCTGGCCCATGAACGTCCCCGAGTGCTTGGTCTCGATGAACCGGTTGCCGAGGACCCACGTGTTCTCGGAAACTCCGGTCGACTCCTCGGCCGGCTTCGACGGATCCATCCACATCTTCACCTTCGCGTCGAAGGTGCCGACCATCGGCTCGAGCTTCTTGTGGGCGTCGCCGGGCGTCGCCGCCTTCTGCATCATCTCCATCATCGCCTTCTCGTCCATCGCCGGCGGTTGGCCCTTCTTCTCGGCCGTCTTGTCCTGCGCCGCCGCGACACCCACGGCGAGAGCAGCGATTCCCAAACCTGCAACAAGAGTACGGAATCTCATCGTGAAGCTCTCCTTTGAGCGCGGATTGTATCGGCCGCTCGCATCCCTCCGAAACCGGATATCGCGGATCGGGTCGTGCCGCGCGATCGCCGGCGTAGGAACTCGCGAGGGCGGGCCGGAAATCGAGTCAAGTCAACGACTCGGGTCTCGGACGATTTCGATGAAGACGGGCCGGGTGTCCTCCGCCGCTGGCAGTTCGCTTGCACGCTCGGGGGCGAAATGCGCGAACAGACGGCACGGCCGAAACTGCAAACTCCTGCGCTTCGGAGCCGTACCTTCCTCGGAGAACCCGATGAACCCGTCGACGCTCGGCATCCTTTTCGTCCTTTTGGCCCGGCTGTCCCCGCCGGCGCCGGAAGCGGACACCCCTTCGTACGAGGTTTCGGCGTGGAAGCCGGCCGGGATCTCGAGCCCTCTCTTCGAGTCGCACGCCGCTTTCGACCCCCGGACCGGCGACTTCTACTTCGTCCGGAGCTCCCGGGACTTCCAGGGGTGGCGGATCCTCGTGAGCCGTTGCGGCCCCGGCGGCTGGTCGAAGCCGGAGCCTCCCGTCTTCGTGGGCGACGGCGTCGAGGCCGACCCGTTCTTCACGGCCGACGGCAAGTCCCTCTATTTCATCTCCACGCGTTCGACCGACGGGATCCGACGCAAGGACCTCGACATCTGGCGGGTGGACCGCGATGCCAAGGGCGTCTGGGGCACCCCCTTGCGACTCTCGCCGCCGATCAATTCGACCGGCATGGAGTGGTTCCCGCGTCCCGCCCCGGACGGCTGGCTCTACTTCGGATCGGACCGGCCGGGGGGCCTGGGACGGACCGACATCTGGCGGGCACGGCAGGAACCGGGTGGGCTCTGGAAGGTCGAGAACCTCGGATCCACCATCAACACGCCGGCCGACGAATACGAGCCGCTCCCCTCTCCCGACGGATCGCGATTGATCGTCATGGCGGGCGACGGCCTCTACGAGAGCAGGGCGACCGCCAACGGCTGGTCGCCGCGCGCACGGATGCCTGCCCGGGTCAACGTCAACGGGAGCGAGATCGGCGCCGTCTTCTCGCCGACCGGCAAGTCCCTCTTGTTCTCGCGAGACACCAAGGGTCCGGAATCCGGCGAATTCTTTCTCTTGAAAGAAGACCCGCGAGAGCCCTGGCCCCCGAGCTGCCCGCCCGCCCGAAACTGAGCCGCGGGGCGCACCCCGTGCGACGGTTCTCCCGCGACGGCGCCGGAGTTCGAAAATCCACGCGCGAGAAAGGAGCGGCGACGTGCCGAAGCTGACGGTTTTCCTTCACCTCACCCTGGACGGGATCTACGCGGGACCGCGCGGCGACCTCGACTGGTTCAAGGCGGTCCCGAAAGACGACGAGTTCGAGGCATACACGCATGGCGCGGCGCAGTCCGGAAACGCGTTGATCTTCGGCCGCACGACCTACGACATGATGAAGAGCTACTGGCCCACGCCGGACGCGATCGCGAGCGACCCGGATATGGCGAAAGCGGTGAACCAGAGCCGGAAGATCGTCTTTTCGAAGTCTTTGAAAGACGTGGCGGAAGGACCCAACTGGAGAAACGTCACGGTCCTGCACGAGATCGATCCCTCGGAGATCCTCGAGCTCAAGACGCGGGCGAAGACCGATTTCACGACCCTCGGCAGCGGAAGCGTCGTCCGACAGCTCGCGAACCTCGGTCTCGTGGACGAATTCGATTTCGTGGTCGCGCCGATCGTGCTCGGCCGCGGAAAGGAACTGTTCGAGGGCGTGGGCGAGACGCGGCTGAAGCTCCTCGAATCGCGATCCTTCGACAACGGAATGACGCTGCTTCGATACACCCCGGCCTGACGCAGTCTTCCGCGGACTACTTCGTCTTCGTCTGGGTCTGCTGATACGCGGCATTCCACCAGCGCCCGCCGCGCCGGACGTAGAGCGAGCCGACCCACACCGGATGCGGAACCGGGTTCTGGCCGCACGTCGTGTCCTGGTCGGCGTAATAGGTCAGCAGAGCCGTGTCCGGCCCGAAGTGACGGAGCTCGAACTGATCCAGGGTGTAGCTCTTGACGACGCACGCCGGGCTTCCGACGCCAGCCACCACCGCGGCCTTGTCGGTGATTCCGCCGAATCCGATCTCGACGTGATCGTTCGAGAGGAAGTCCTGGAAGAAGCGGCCGTCCCGGTTCTTCCACGCCTCCCACGACTGCTTCTCGCGTGCGATCAAAGTCTCCTTCAAGTCCGGCTCCGAAGCGGCCTTCCCGCTCGAGCCCTCGTGGCCGGACGCGGCCGCGGAGATTCCGGCCGCGAGCAAGAGAACGGAAATCTTCATGGAGTCCTCCTCGCGGTCATCCCGAGCGATGGCGAGGGACCGCGAGCCCCGCAGGCCCTGAGCCGAACGGCATCAGAGACATCAGAGACGGACAAGCTCGGGATCCTTCGCTTCGCTCAGGATGACCTGAAAACAGTCAGCTCGGCATCACCGAAGCCGATGCTCGCGGACGGCGGGACCGCCGGGAAGCGTCGCGGGACGAAAGTGGCGAACCGAGGGACGGGGGCGGAGTTTCGTTCGCCGAATCCTAGGAAGGCCCGGGGGCCTCGTCGCCCGAGGGACCGTACACGGAAGGCACTTTCGCCCCCGTCAGCTTCAAATAGACCGTGAGCTGCCCCCGATGATGGACCCAGTGGTTCAGGACTCCGTCGCGGATCTGCACGTGGCGCGGCGTCTCCTGCAGGACCCGCCCGCCGGAGAGAAGCCTCCAGTTCGTCATGAGGTGGGCGTCCGTCGTGCCGCGCAGCGCGGCGCGCCCCTTCTCCGCCGACGCGTCGAGCCCGGCGACGAGCTCCTTGCTCGTCTTCATCTCGGGCGGCCGGTACTTGGGCCCGTCCTTCGGCGCGATGTCGAGCTCGTCCTGGTGGATCATCATGCCGAGCCACTCGGGCATCATCGCGACCATCATCGCGAGGTAGCCCATCGGCATGGACTTCTCGTGCGGCTTCCAGTCGAAACGGCCGGAGGGGACCCGCTCGAGAACGCGGCGGCTTACCGGGATCTCGCGCTCCAGATCGGCGAGGAAGATGTCCGTGTACTTCATGGCATCGCGCTCCTTGCATCGCCGGCGCTGCAAGACCGCTGCCTCAGATCCACCGGATTCTGCCGGAGATTCGCCCGCCCGTTGGAAGCTCAGATCGGCCCGGTTCGCGCGCGCGAGAAGGAGAGAACGAACTGCCGAAGATCACCCCGTTTCTGTAGTTCAACGACCGATCGTTCCGAGCGCTCTCGCCGAGCTGTTACGCGACGAGGATCCCGCGAATTTGCAGCGCGTCATGAAAGCGATGCGCGGGATGACCAGGATCGAGATCCAGAAACTTCAGGACGTCTACGACGCGAAAATCGCCTAGTCTCCGCGCGGCGGCTCAAGCGCTCTCGCCTCCCCGGGAGCGCCGCGCCGGTGGCAGAGCCCTTGCAGGTGAGTGGGAGACCTAGCGGGAGGCATTTCGTGACTACTCACTCCAAGCCCGTCCGCATTCCATTCAACGTCGAGGATCGGCCGTTGCCCGAGCTGCTCGTGGACTCGAGCTCTCGACCCGGACGGCGCCAGATCCTGGTCTGGAGGCCGCTGCCCTTCCCCTGGACCACCTCTCCGCCCAACGGCGAAGCGGCGCCGCCGGAATTGCGTCCCGATGCGCGGGCGAAGACCGGCATGAGCCCCGCCGCCGACTCGATCGCCCGCCGCCGCGGCGCGCGGCGCTAGACCCGCGCGCTCGCACCCTTCGTCGAAGCGGACGTTCCCCGGACGCCACCTCCGCCGTCGTAGAGTCCGGACCCGAAGGAAGTCTTCGGGAGATGTCCATGCAATACGACGCCATCATCATCGGTACGGGCCAGGCGGGACCGGCCCTCGCTTCGCGGCTTTCGGCCGCCGGAATGAAAGTCGCCATCGTCGAGCGGGGGAAGTTCGGCGGAACCTGCGTCAATACGGGTTGCATCCCGACCAAGACCCTCGTCGCGAGCGCCGCCACGGCGCAGACGGCGCGCCGCGCGTCGGAGTACGGCGTCTCGGCCGGCCCGGTCGCCGTCGACATGAAGGCGGTCAAGGCGCGCAAGGACGCGATCTCCGGCGAGACGCGCGACGGCACGGAGAAGTCTCTCCGGAGCCTCGCGAACGGCACCGTGTACGTCGGCCACGCCCGGTTCGAATCGCCGCGCGAGGTCCGGGTGGGAAACGATCTCCTGACCGCCGAGCGCATCTTCGTCAACGTCGGCGGCCGGGCCATCACCTCCACGATTCAGGGGGTCTCCGACGTCCCTTTCTGGACGAACTCCTCGATGATGGCGGTGGATTTCGTGCCGCCGCACCTCGTCATCGTCGGCGGCAGCTACGTCGGCCTCGAATTCGCGCAGATGTATCGGCGCTTCGGGTCGGAGGTCACCGTCGTCGAGATGTCGCCGCGCTTGATCGCGCGCGAGGACGAGGACGTCTCGGCCGCGATCCGAGAGATCGTGGAACACGAGGGCGTTGCGGTGCGGGTCGGAGCAAAGTGCATCGCCGCCGAGAAGGCGCCTTCGGGCGTCCGGGTGCGTGTCGACTGCGAGGAGGGATCTCCGACAGTAGAAGGAACGCACCTCCTTCTCGCCGTGGGACGGCGACCCAACACGGACGATCTCGGGCTCGAGCGCGCCGGCATCGCGGTCGACAAGCGCGGCTACATCCCGGTCGACGATGAGCTCCGAACGTCCGCGCCCGGGATCTGGGCACTCGGCGACTGCAACGGCAAGGGGGCGTTCACGCACACGGCGTACAACGACTTCGAGATCGTCGCGGCGAATCTGCTCGACGGCGATCCGCGACGAGTCAGCGATCGCATCGAGACGTACGCGCTTTTCGTCGATCCACCGCTCGGCCGCGCCGGCTTGACCGAGACTGCCGCCCGCCGGGGGGGCCGCCGCATCCTCGTCGGCAAGCGCCCGATGACGAAGGTCAAGCGCGCCGTCGAGAAGGGCGACACTCGGGGGTTCATCAAGATCGTCGTCGACGCGGATTCCAAGCAGATCCTGGGCGCCGCAATCCTCGGCGTCGGAGGAGACGAGGTGATCCACTCGATCCTCGACGTGATGTATGCCCGCGCTCCGTACACCGTCCTGCAGCGGGCGATGCACATCCACCCGACGGTGTCGGAGTATCTGCCGACGGTGCTCGGGGAATTGAAGGAGGCCTGAGGTCCGCGCCTTTCTCCGGCGTCAGTGAGGCTGCCGGACGACCCAGAAGGCGAGGAGGAAAGCGATCGCGTCCTCGAGAAGAGCGATGGGCAGGTCCCGTCCGGCGGCGCGCGCGAGGCGCGCCCGGAACTCGTAGCCGCCGAAAGTTCCCGCGACCGCGCCGAGCACGCCGCAGACGAGGCCGGCCACGAGTGAATGCCCGGCTGCGCCGATGGCCGCGCCGGAGAGCGCCCCGGAAATGAGGCGCCCGATGAATTGCGGCGGCGACTTGCGGCTGCCGGTCGTCGGCCGCTTGTCGTTGACCAGCTCGAAAATCGCGAGCGCCCCGAAGATCCAGGGCGTGGCCGCCGCGCCCAGGAACTGCAACGGTGTTCCCTGCAAATTCATCCAGCCGAGCCGAGCCGCCCAGCTCACGAGGGCCAGCCCCATGAACGTGCGCAGGCCGGAAACCACACCGATCAGGAACGCGAGGAGGTACAGCATCGACGACCTCCGAATCGGGCGATCCTACATTCGGATCGCCCTTCCGGCATCGCTACGCGCGGAGGACCGCGACCGGCGTCAGAAGGTCAGAAAAGCACCGCCGCCGGCTGGGCCGGGGTTTCTCGATCGGAGCCCGCGCGCGCCCTGGCGAGCCGGGACGCGGCTTCGGCCGCGCTCCACAGGTAAACGGCGGCGTAACCGCGCCAGGGCCGCCATCGCTCGGCGATCGCCGCGAGCGCCGCGCCGGAGCAGGTCTTGGCGCCGCTGACCGCGCGGCGAAGGATCGGATCCTCCGAGGGGAAGGCGTCGGGATGATGAAACCCGCGCAGGGCGACGTACTGCGCAGTTCCGGAGCTGATCCCTCCGATGCGGGCGAGCGCCGCCAGGCAGTCCTCATCCGACTCCGCCCGCTCGAAGAAACCGTCTGTCGCCGCGGCGGCGAGGGTGCGAATCGCGTCCGCGCGCGCCGGCGGCAATCCGTCGAGTCGGGCGTTCACGAGCGCCTCGGGGCCCGGGAAGACGTCGGTCAATCCGCCCTCGTCCGAGAGGGCTAGCCGTTCTCCGAAAGCCTGCGCCAGCCGGCCGGTCCGCGCTGCTTCGTCGGACGCGGAGAGTCCCTGGCCCAACACGGCGCGCACCGACAGCTCGAAGGGATCCCACGCGCCGGGCAACCGGAGGCCCGGAAGCATTTTCACGAGCGGCCGCAGGAGCGCGTCCTCGCGGAGGTCTTGCACGATGGCCGAGACCTCGGTCTCGACGTCGAACATCTCCCGCACGCGCGTCACGATCGGCAGGAGGGAGAGGGGCTCCGAGAAGCGGACGCGCAGCTCGAGCGCCGAGCTCCCCTCCGCGTGCCGGACTTCGAGGGTTCCATGCCGTCCCTCCTGCGCGAAGGTACGGCGGTAAGCGCCCGAAACGACTTCTTCCATTCCCGGCGCGGCGCGCGCCGCGAAAAATTCGAGGAGCGCCTTCCAGTCGTAGGGAGCGCGATAGGGAAGCCGGAACACGTACTCGTCCTGGCGCGCGTGCGGCGCGGCTCCACGCAGGCGACGCAGCTCCGAGGGCGTCCGCCCGCAGAGTCCGCGCATCGAAGCATTGAAGCGACGGACCGTCCGAAAGCCCGCCGTCAGCGCGACGTCCGACATCGGGAGATCGGTGTCGCGAAGCAGCTGCTTGGCGACGTTGAGACGCCAGGTCCGTGCCACGCCGCTCGGCGACGTTCCGAGGTGGGCGTGGAAGAGACGATCGAGATGCCGGGCGCTGACGCCCAGCCGCCGGGCGAGCGCGACCAGGCTTTCCTCCTGAAGCCGGCCCTGCACGATCAGGCGAAGCGCCCGGCTCACCGTCGCGGACGTGCCCTTCCACGCCGGAGTGCCCGGAGCCGCCTCCGGCCGACAGCGACGGCAGGCTCGGTAGCCCGCGGCGACGGCTTCGTCGCCGGTGTGGAAGTAACGGACGTTCTCGCTCCTCGCGTGCGGCGACGGGCAGATCGGCCGGCAGTAGATGCCCGTCGAGAGAACGGCGATGAAGAATCGCCCGTCGAAACGCGCGTCGCGAGCGAGCCGTGCGCGATCGCAGACCTTCTGCTCGAGGTCCATCGAGACACGAGCGTACCGCCTCGGGCCCGGTTTCGATTCGCCATCTTCGGACCTGAATGTCCATCGTTTCCGATTCCGTCCGCGTGCGGGCGAATCGTCGCCATCTTCGGACGTGGATGTCAGCTCGTTCTTGACCCTCCGCGAGAGCGGCTCGAATACTCGAATCGGTCGACGACCAGAGGAGGAAACATGAGATCCCGGATCGCAACGTACATCGCGGCGACGACGCTCTGTGTCTCGATGGGAGCCCCGGTTCGGCTCGCCGCGAAGGACAAACCGGCGCCGAAGAAACCCGAGTACACCGTCATCATCCTCGGCACGCTCGGCGGAGCGGCAAGCGGCGCGAACAGCATCAACAACCGAGGCTGGGTCACCGGAGTCGCAAACCTGGCGGGAGATCAGGTCGCGCATGCGGCTCTCTGGCGGAAGGGAGAAGTAACCGACCTCGGCACTCTCGGCGGTCCCAACAGCGCCGTGAGCTTCCCGGTCAAGAACAAGAAAGGTGAGATCGTCGGAATCTCGGAGATCTCGGACGTCGACCCCCTGGGGGAGACCTTCTCCTGCGCATCGTTC
>JBKPSZ010000163.1:0-5546 GCA_046735265.1 Acidobacteriota bacterium
ACGTGGAGGATGCCCTCGGACACGCGCGCTATTTCGTCTTCTATCTTCTTTGCGGGGTGCTGGCCGGCCTCGCGCACGTAGCGACGGCGGCATTTCTCGGGAAAGGGACGCTCGTCCCGAGCCTCGGCGCCTCGGGCGCGATCTCGGGCGTGCTCTCCGGGTACGTGGTCCTCTTTCCGAGCCGGCGCGTGCGAGTCCTCTGGCTCTACTCCATCATGGAGGTCCCGGCGATCCTCTCGATCGGCGTGTGGTTCCTCTTTCAGCTCGTGAGCGGTCTCGGGATGCTCGGCGGGGCGGACACCGGTGTCGCGTACGGCGCCCACATCGGCGGTTTCCTGGCGGGCCTCATCCTCGTGAAGCTCTTCGTCCCCCGAAGAACCGGGTGGCAGAGGGCCTAGAAGAATCGAGTCATCGGATCATCGGGAATCGGGTCAACGGGTCATCGGGGAATCGGGTCATCGGATCGATCGACGATCGACCGATCTCCCGTTGTCCTGATCGCCCGATTCTTCCAGCATTCTCGCTGCGATCTCTTTCACGATTTTGGCCGCGACCATCGCGGTGATCCCGGTCGCGTCGCGCGCGGGGTTCAACTCCACGACGTCGGCGCCGACGATGGGGGCGCCAACACGGTAGATCAGGTCCACGGCCTGGCGCGTCGTCAGCCCTCCCGGCTCGGGATGGGAGACCCCCGGGGCATGCGCGGGGTCGAGGCCGTCCAGATCGAACGTCACGTAGATCGGCGTCTCGAAGCGCGGATCGAAATCCTCCCGGAATTCTCGCATCTCGATCATCTCGACTCCGAAGCGGCGCGCCTGATCGCGCTGATGGCGGCTGACCGTGCGGAGCCCGACCTGAACGAGGCGCTGCGCCAGATTCTCTTCCATGATCCTCGCGAAGGGGCAGGCGTGCGACAGACGGTTGCCCTGGAAGACGTCGTACAGGTCGGGATGCGCATCGAAGTGAAGGATCGAGAGACGCGGGTAACGGCGCGCGAAGGCGCGCAGCGCGGGGTACGTGATCGCGTGATCGCCGCCGAGGCTGATCGGTGCGAGTCCCCGGTCGATCAGCTCGCCGACGGCGCCCTCGATGCGGGCGACCATCTCGTCTCCGGACGCCGCCGCGAGATCTCCGGCGTCCGAGAGCGAATCCTGCGTCAGCTCGACGCCGTTCTCCCCCCAGGCGTTGGACGACTCGCACCAGAGCGCTTCGCGGATCCGGGGCGGAGCGGCGGCGGCACCCCGCAGATACGAGGAGTTCTCGTCCCAGGGGACGCCGAGCAGGACGGGTCGCGTCGCGGTCACGGCGCGGCCGACTCTACTTCAGGTCGATGGCCTCGCCCGGACGCGGCACGAAGCACGAAGAGCACGCCGGAGGCGCCTCGCCGGCGCGGTGGTGATACACGACGATCCGTTTCGCGTCCGGAAGGGCGTTCGCCTTCCGGGCCGCTTCGAGGAGCCACGGGCTGATGAAGAGCACGTCGATCGGCCTCTGCGACGAGAGGTCGCGGACCTCCCCCGTGTCGCCGGTGAAGTAGAGGCGGAGCCCCTTCCACACGACGAGATAGGAGAAGTGTCCGATTCCCGCGTGTTCGGTCGGGACGGGGCGGATCGTCAGGTCCCCGAAGGCGATCGGCGGCGACCCGCCGAGCGCGGCGGCTTTCGGCGCGCGCTCGAGGACGTCCGGCGGCCCGTAGACGCGGCAGCCGATCTTCGCGACGAGATCCGCGTCGAAGTGATCGTCGTGCCGGTGGGAGATGAGGCACAGCGCCTCCTTTCTCGGGCGCAGCTCCGCGGCGTCGTACCTCATGTATCCAAACGCGCCGGACTTGTACGGGAAGTCGGTCAGAAGCGTCGTCGAGCCGTCCGTGATCTCGACGGCTTCGTTGCCGAGGAAACGAGCCGAGAGAATCGCCTCCGCGCGGGCCGAGCAGGCCACTGCGAAGAGAAGGGCGGCGGCCCGGAGTGGAGTGCCTCTCACCGCGCGTGCGCCGGAAACGGGACGTCGTGATAGTCGAGCGACCACTCCTTCATGTAGCGCACCCGATCCGGCCGCACCCGCCAGAGCATGAACTCCGGGTTGTCGATCGCGCCGAGGAAGCGCGGGATCAGCGGGTCCTGCTTCCAGGCGCGCTCGCGGAGGCCGGCGTCCGTGACGATCTCGGCGACCCCGCTGATTCGGACCTGGCTGTGATGCTCGTCCAAGAAACAGACTTCCACCTTCGGATTGCGCTCGAGCTCGACGGTCTTGTGAAACCGCCGCAGGCTGACGTAGTAGGTCGTGAATTCCTCTTCCCAGGAGAGCGTCATCGGCCGCACGCGCGGCTGATCTCCGTCCACGGTGGCGAGCAGCGGGAACTTGCCCGCACGGATGACGCCGCGGGCGAGCTCGGGCCGCTTCTCCGGGTCGATCGGTTCGGGGGCGGGTCTCGGCATGGATCCTCCTCGAGCCGCCGCCATCCTGACACAGCGGCCCTCCGTCGCCGCTCTACCGAAGCTCGACCTCTCCTTTCGCGCACTCGATCGTCGCGACGAGCGCGGGACGGGAAGCCTTCGCGACGGCGAGCGGAACTCCGAGTCGCGCGAGCGCGTCGCGGACTCCTACCGCGTCGGGGTGCTCGGCTCGCAGTCCCGTGAGCCGAGCGCCGCGAGGGGCGCTCGCGGCCGGGTGCGACGTGTTGCCCCAATCCAGAAAGAAGGGGAGGACGCTTCCTTCCGGGAGGAGGTGGGGATCCGTGAAGCGCCAGGCGAGCCGCGAGCCGTCGGGGCGCCGTCGGCTTCCCGCCACGACCGGGGGGAGCGCGATTCCCTCGCGGCGCGCGCCGGCCGCGAGCCCCTCGAGATCCGGTGCGTTCGCGGCCCAGGCGACGAGTCGCGGGGAGCGGAGAGCATCGAGGCCGAACCATCGCGGCCGCGGAGGAGCCGGTTGTTCCGGGTCGGGCGCCAGGATCTCGAGATACGCGGAGGGCCCGAGGGCGAGGAGCGCGTTGTGCGTTCCCTCTCCCGCGTGGCTGCCCCCCGCTGCCGCCCGGACTCCGAGAAGCCGATCGAGGATTTCGACGGCTTTCTCGAGGTCGGGGACCCCGTACACGAGATGGTCGACGCGGGCGAGGAGCAGCCCGGATCCGGGCTCGGCAACCGAGCCGTCGGGCGTCACGCCTGGCGGGGCCAGGTCCACGCGTACCGGGTCACGGCGACCGTCAGCGCGACCTCGACGCAGCCGAGAAGAAGATAGAAACCCCATGCGCCCCGCATGGTCATCACGATGATGATCGAATACACCACGCCGAGAACTAGGTTCGCCCACCGCGCGAGGTTCGGCTTCAAGACCAGAGACAGAAAAACCATCGCGCTCGGTACGACCATGACGACGGCGAAGGCGACCAGAAGGCCCTGGCTCGTCGGGCCCACGGGAGTCCTGCCGGCCTGCATTTCGGCGAGCTTCCCGGGCCGGAAGAGATCGAAGTAGTCGCCGTAGACGTAGCAGAACATCACCGCTGCCCACAGTGCGGACAGCTTCAGACGGACGGGGACCGGCGCATCCGCGAGCTTCATGGACGCGTCACTCCTGTTGACCTCCGAGACTCATCCTCCACGTGCAGACGACTCCCAGGCGAAATCGTAGAACGCGCGAAACAGATTCTCATCCAGATCCATCACCGTGAATTCGTGCAGATTCCAGGGCTTCGACTCGGGTTTGGAAACGACGCGCGCGCCCCGACGGCTCCACGCCTCGTACAGCTCATCGACTTCTCTCCGGCTGCCGAGGTTCAGCCAGACCATCACCGGCCCGGTATTGCCGTACTGCTCGCGAAAGGAACGGTTCGTCAGGAAGATCCGGCAGGCTCCTCGGGAGACCTGGCCGATCCCGCCCCCGTCTCCGCCCCAATCCTTGCGGAAGCCCAGGCAGGTCTCGTAGTACGCGGCGGCTTCGTCCACGTTTCGGACCGGGATCTCGGGTACGGCGCCCGGAAATTCGTCACTCATTCCTGACCTCCCGTTTCTCGACTGCGCCGGGGCGCCGCTCACCTGCTCAAGGCATTCACGATGGCCGAAGCCAGGAACGTTATCGCGCCGAGCGCCGTCGCAACGGCGGGAACCGGAAACCAGAACCGCGCGGCCAGAAGAGCGTAAGTGCCGGCGACGACCACGGCGGCGACCTGCAGGATCACGCTCCCCGCCACGAGCCGGAAGTCGTACAGAGCGAGACCTCCGAAGATCCCCCCGAAGACGAGCAGCCCGAGGCTGTGACTGAAGTTGAAGCCCACCCAGGCGCGCCAGATCGTCGTCACCGGCGCCAGTCGAAGACGGGCCTCGACCATGGCCTGGCGGGTCCTGTCATCCGCCGGTGTGAGCGATCTCGGTTCGCGCAGGTCCCGGGTCGTGAGGACGACGTGGATCACGCCGAGAAGGCAGAAGATGCCGGCAGCGACGAGGAAGAGGAGTTGGGCCAACCGCATGGGCGGCGTCAGACGGCCGGCGCCGACCGCTTGCCCAGGGCGAGCCAGGGTATCCCGCGGTAGGAATCGGCCACCACCCAGCCCGCGGCCGTCAACGCCAGGGTGGTCTCGAACTCGAGCCATTGAAAGGCGTTCGCGGAGCCCGACGCCACGATGGGCACCCATACCAGCAGCCCGAACAGGCCCATCTGCAGCGCCGAAAGCGCGGCCGCCAGCCGCGCGTACGCGCCGATGAGAATCGCCACCCCCGCCGCGAGGAATGTGGCGCCGGTGAAGTACGCCCAGAAGACGTGCCATGGGAGCCAGCCGGGAACCAGCGGTGCCGTCTCCGGGACATTCGCGAAATGGGCATAGCCGAACGGGATCAGGCCGAGTCCGTAGAGAACCCTCGCGATGCGCGTGCCCCGCTCGCCGGTCGCAAAGGCGAGGCCCCCCCGCTCGCGGTCCGAGGCGAACGCGGCGAACAGGGCCCAGGCGGCCCCCGTCATCACCATCGTTTCGCCGCAGCTCCAGGTCCCCTCGATGAGCGAGGCGCGAAAGAGGGCGGGCACTCTCCAGAGCAGGAACCACAGGACGAGCAAGGCGAGCAGAACGCCGGCGGCGAGTGCGGCCGTGCGCCGCCAAAAGAGACCGATGCCGCATGCGAGCGAGACCGAAGAGGAGAAATAGGCGAGGGCCTCGCGTGCCGGCGCATCCTTCGGCACCGGTTGCCAGAACACGTTGAAGTTGCCCTGGATCAGACCCAGGACTCCGAAGGCGATCATGAGCGCCGCGAAGACCGCGTGACCCGGGCTTCTGATGCGCATTGCCCCTCCCCGAATGAGCCCTACGCTCCCGCAACGGAAGCATGGCCTCCTGGCGAGGTCGCACGCTATGACCACTTATCTTTCGCGTGGCATGACCACTCCTCGTTTTGTCGGCCTCTCTCGGTGCGCCATGCCTGTCTGCTTGCAGCTCGAGCGCACTGCCGGCGATTGACGCCCGCTCGCTGGAGGCCTGTTCCTCGGCGCGAGTCCGTCGGAATCCGCCGGTTGTCTAGACGCCGGATCCGATTTTGCGCATCGATCCCCCGCTCCAGCCGGGGATG